>NZ_JAAXPW010000049.1 GCF_012396605.1 Ureibacillus thermosphaericus | reverse complement strand
AAGAAAATATGCACTACGAGGGGTGTAAAACCCTCATGAATTGGATGAAATTGTAAAAGGGTGAGCTGTTTCAAACAACTCACCCCTTATTTTTGAGGTTGAAAAATACTTATGTCCCAACCTCTTTATACTTTCATTATAGTGAAATATAGCGAAGTGGGTTTTGGACGCCGGCAGTTTGTCCTCTCCAAGTACCGATATGAACTTCAAAATGCAAGTGAGGACCTGTGGAACGACCAGTGGAGCCCATTTCAGCAATTTGTTGCCCTTGTTTCACGACATCCCCAACACTTACATTAAAGGATCTTAGATGAGCATATAGTGTTGTATAGATTTCACCGTTAATATTGTGAGTAATCATCACAACATTTCCGTAAGTACTCAGTGATGAAGCATATGTCACAACTCCGTCAGCAGATGCTACAATTGGCGTTCCTGCACTATTTGCTAAGTCAATTCCATAGTGGAACTCAGGACCATAACCAAGATTTCGCCAACCATAACCACTTGTTAAAACACCGTTAGTCGGTTTCATAAATCCGCTATCTGAAACTGGTAAATTACCTGCAGATTGAGCTTTACTTAATTGTTGTCTTTGGATTTCTGCTATTTGTTCTTGCAGTTCTTTACTGATTTCGAGATACTCGGAATATTGTTTTTCTAATAATTTTTTCTCGTTTAATAGTTTTTGTTGTTCTTGTTCGAGTTCATCAATCAATCTATTTTTTTCTTGTTTTTGAGAAGTTAAAGATGCTTTTAAATTTTCTAGTTTTGATTGTTGTTCTTCAAGTTTACGTTTCGTATTTTCAAGAACTAATTTTTGTTCTTCTAGTTTCTGTTGGTCATTTTTTTGATCACGAATAATTTGTCGATCCGCTTCAATTAATGTATTGACCGCTGAAAAACGATCAATAAAATCAACGAAGCTGTTTGAACCTAACAAAACATCTAAGAAAGTGACAGAACCATTTGCTTGAAGAGCACGTGCCCGTTCTTCCAACAATGCATTTCGCTCATCAATCTTTTTCTGAAGCTCTTCAATTTCTTCTTCTAAAGCTTCAATTTTTTCATTTGCTTGTCCAATCTCTTTTTCTACTTGTTTAATTTCTTCATTTGTTTTCGAAATTTGATTCACAAGCTGATCAATTTGAGCTAACAATTGTTCTTGTTTGGATTGATTTGATTTAATTTCATTGGATTTTTGATGAATTTGTGCATTCAATTGCTTTTTCTGTTGCTCTACTTGACTTTGTTTATTTTTTAAATCCGACAAATTCGCTGCATATGTAACTGGTATCTGTATGAATAATAGTACAGCTACTAGAGCAGCAAATAATTTGAAGTGGTGTTTTACATAGTTCCCCATCAAATGGTTCCTCCTTCAGCTTAATAGACTTTCAGGAATTTTCGTACAGACATGAAGCTACCCCAAACTCCTATAAAGATACCAAGCGCTAAAATTATTAAATTCACTTGATAGATTAGAGGAGTTACTTCTAATAGTTGTAACATTTTGCCATGAATTTTTGGGCTCAATTTGTGGTAAAGGTTATAGTAAACGACAGATACGACAATCATTGGAATTATTGATCCAAATAAACCAAGCCACAATCCTTCAAATAAAAATGGAGTTCGTACAAAAGAGCTTGTTGCACCTACAAGTTTCATAATTTCTATCTCATCACGACGAGCAATGATCGTAATGCGAATTGTATTGTAGATTAAGAAAATCGCCGTAAATAAAAGACCTAAAATTAATACGAGGCCAATATTGCGACCAGTATTTAGGAAATTAAATAAATTTTCAACTTTTTCTTCTCCGTAAATGACATCATATGTATGGTCAAACTTTTCGATTTTCTTCGCAAGACTCGCTGTTTGTTCCGGCTCTTTTGCCTTTACATATAATACGTTTCTTAATGGATTGCTTTGTTCATATAAGCTAAAATCTTCACCATAGTTTTCTATTAAAATCTGTAATTCATCTTCTTTTGAAGAGTATTTTACTTCTGCAACATCCGGTAAACTTTGCACTTGGCGAATCAACTTATCTTCTGCAATCTTCATTTCTTCAGGATCGTTAATAATATCAATCAAAACGCGAATTTCTACATCATTCTCAATATTGTCTGCAAAATTATTTAAGTTCATCATCACCAATGCAAAAATACCAACTAACAAAAGGGTTACAGTAACTGCACTGATGGAAGCGATCGACATCCAACCGTTACGGCTCAAACTTTTCAAACTTTCTCGAAAATGACGTTGGAGGGTTCTATATTTCATAACCATATTCACCTCCGAAAACGTCTCTTACAATCATACCACCTTCAATTGCAATCACTCGCTTGCGAATTTGATTGACAATTTCTCGGTTGTGAGTTGCCATGACAACGGTCGTTCCCATCGTATTAATTTCTTCGAAGATCCTCATAATCTCCCAAGAGTTTTCCGGGTCAAGGTTTCCTGTAGGCTCGTCCGCAATCACAACTTTTGGCATATTCACAATGGATCGAGCAATCGAAACTCGTTGCTGTTCTCCCCCGGATAATTCGCTTGGAAACATGCGAACTTTATGTTTTAGCCCTACCAGTTCCAACACTTCCATAACCCGTTTACGAATCACTTTTGGATGTTCTTCAATTACTTCCATTGCAAAGGCAACGTTTTCGTAAACAGTTAATTTTGGAAGCAATTTAAAGTCTTGGAACACAATACCAAGCTGCCTTCTAAAGTGAGGAACTTCCTTTCGTTTTAATTTTGATGTATTGACGCCATTTATGATGACTTCTCCAGAAGTAGGTACTTCTTCACGATACATAAGTTTAATGAATGTCGATTTCCCAGCCCCTGAGGGACCGACAACATAAACAAATTCACCTTGCTTTATATCTACAGAAATACCGTTTACAGCTACTACACCATTCGGGTATTTTTTGTAAACTTCTTTCATATGTATCATTAATTTTCACCTAAGTTCTATCTATAGTAAATTCACCAATTAATATTATATCACTTTATAGAACGCATAATTTTACATTTTCGTTTCATTCCTCAACAAAACTCACCAATTTCCTAATAAACTAGCAAAAAAAAGCAAGCACCAAAAAATTTAATTCAATAATCAATAAAAAAAATCCTTCTATTTTCAAAAAAATATTAATAATTTATCGAATAGATTTCATATGTTCGATCTTTTTCGAGAAATTTTTTTAGAAGAAATTGTTTCACTACTTTTAAAAAAAATATTTGCTTACTCTTAAAATTTTATAAATGAGCAATTCTTTTTTTTACATTCCATTTTGTGTTTTCCTCCCATATAAGCTATAGGTAGACTAAATAAAAAAGGGCTAAGAACCCTTGAAACTTTAGGATTCTTAGCTATTGTAGTTATTAAAATCACGAGAAATATTGTATATCAAGGTTTGAACCATGTTTACTTAGGTTTTTATATTAATAATGAAAATGAATATTTGATTTCAGGACAAGTTTGGGCTGACTTTTGGGTTAAAATACTGATGAGCATGTATATGGTAATAGGTGAGTTGAACACCTTCAGTATGAATTTATAATTTTAAAATGCGTTATCCCCACTTAATTAGAGATATAAATAAGCGAATAATAACCATCTTCATCCGGTATCGAATTTTCAAATGAATATCCGACCGATTCAAAACATTTTAAGCAAGCAATGTTATCTGTCTCAATGTTTGCAATCCATTTTTTAATAGATTGAGTTGATGGTAAAGACATTACTTTTTTTACTAAGGCTTTACCATATCCTTTGCCACGCAAAATCGGGTTAATTACAAGCGCTATATAACCAACATAATTTGATTCTTGCTCTACCATGACGATTCCAATAGGTTGTTTATTTTCATCTAGTGCCGTCCACACTTGGTAATCTTCTTTACTTGCGACATAATTATACCACTCGGATAGCGGTTGCATGCCTTCCAAACGACGTTGAACTTCTGCATCTTCAAACCATCCTTTAATCGTTACAATATCACTCTCTCTAAAAACTCTCAGCTCTGTTATACTCAATTTATTTCTACTCTCCTATCATTTATATTTTTGAGCTCGTAACCTATATATTTCAGCATATTGTCCCCCATTACTTATCAATTTCTCATGGGTACCAGTCTATTTTTTTCACTTCAAAATCGAAGGATTTCTTTTGTTTCCTATTTGAACTTACTTTTATTGGATCCATAAACATTCTGTTAGGGCTTATGATAAAAAAGGCCAGGAACCCTGAAAATATCAGGATTCCCCGCCTATCGTTGTATATCGAATGATGATGCTTCCTGTGCGGGATTCACCAGTCATTTTTAATACAGGAGCATTTTCGATAATCTTATCAAAATGCACTGTCTTCGTAAGGAATTGATCTTCTACTATACGTGTCATCACATCAGATAGACCAAGATCTACTTTCCCTACATTTGTTGCTGCAGATCCGTTAATGGAAACCGTTTTTGGAACATATAGCTCCACTGCCCCTGCAACGGTTTGTGCCTTCACTTTTCGAGCATTTTTATCATTTGTTGTCACAATAACTGCTCCGTTCACTGATTCCGCTTCTACTTCTCGAAGCTCTCCATCTACATAAATGCGGCCATTCACTGTTTGAACTTCTAAATCTTCACCTTTTACGCGAACAATTTCAATGGCACCATTTCCGGATTGCACATCGGCATTTTCAAATTGTCCATCCATATATTTTATTGAGCCATTATAAGTTCGTATTTTCACAAGTTTAGCATTTAACTCATTGATGGAAACGCCGCCATTCAGTAGTTTCATTAACACAATATCGTATTCTTTCTCAGGAATCATGATCCGTATATTTACTTGCGTTAATTTAGATGAGCATTTTAACTCTAGTTTCCCATCTTCAAATTTTACAAACTCCCGTTCAAATGCAGCAATTGTTTTCTCTTCATCATTTTCAACCATAAATGTTTTGACTTTCGCAACGACTTTCAATTCATTTGATTCAGATCTTAAAGCTTCCACTTTCCCATTTGGAATTTCAATTTGAATTCCTCTCACTTCATTACCATTAAAGGAATATTGCTTTTCAAAATCGATTTTTGTATTGTTCAATGGGAAATCTAAGTCAAAATCTTTCAGCTTTTTAAACGTTGTCCCTAATACGCCCATTAAACGACTTGAAAATTCGGTCAAATCTTCTTTGATTTCGTTCATGAACTCGTCCATCTTTTTATTAAATTCTTTATTGTTAAAGTTTTTCCCAAAAATATCTTCAAATCCAGTTGTTTTTTGGGAATGATCAGTAGTAGATTGCTGTTGAGATTGGTGACTTTGTTCTTCATTGGAAAGTGGTAATGAAACTGCGCTGGATTGAGATTGAGTTTGTGCTGATGATTCTTGTTTTTTATTTAACGCTTCAAGTAAAGTGATGGCTTCTTCCGCAGAGATGGCACCTTCTTCAACTAATTTAATAATCCGCTTACGTTCATTATCCATAATTACTGCCTCCCTCTATGTTCTATACCATTTATACGTTAGAATTCCCAAAAAAGTTTCTTTTTTCATCAAGTTTTGTTTGGAATGCATGACGATATGATGAACAATTTTGAGAGGCATTATTCTATGAAATTTGAAATTTTCTAGTGAAGTTTTGTCTGCGGGTTTTCCGCTTACTTCAATAGAAGGTGATATTATTATTGAATTCGAATCATGAAATTGCGCTCCTGAAAAACTACACTTGTAGATTCTGCTTTTGAGACCTTGTCAGTTATTGCTACTTCGTTGTTAAAAAATTGGCCACTTTCCCCAAAGATATTGGCCTACCAGAAAAAATGCTTCTTCTGCTTTTGCTATATTAGCACTATTCCCGTAAGTTATTAGCCACTTTTGCTTCTATTTCGGCCAATGGCACAACGATATTAGCCATTCATCATCTAGTAATTGAAGCAAAATATGGAATTTTCTTCAGTACCATGCAAACTGGAATTGCAATGATTATGCCAATTCCATTTTGTACAAGATCGCCTGGAATAGAAGCTAGCGGCATTATGAAACTTGAAAACATAATCGCTTCACCGATGTAATATACCCCCACCATCACTGGAATGGATACAATCGTTGCAATGATATTTTTAGCAATGCTATCTCCACGGCTTCCATTTGACCAAGCAATTTTTCCAACAATATACCCTTGTAAAGCTCTAGATATAATTGTAATTGGAGCCCAAACAAGCCATCCGCCAACGAGATCAAATAGCCCCATGCCGACAGCACCCGCAATTGCACCTTTTTTTGGACCAAATAAGATAGAAGCAATAAATAGCATTGCAGTTCCTAAATGTACTAGACCTCCATTCGATGCAATGGGCAACTTAATATTCAAAAATATCGTAGAAATGAAAACTAATGCAACCAACATTGCTTGAATGACTAAATCGGTCGTTTTTCCACGTTGTTTTGAAAGAGTATTTGTCTTCTGCATTTTTTCAACCCCTCTGATGTAATAAAATTTATCATTACATTAGCAGAAGATTGGCACCTATAAAAGTGTCAATTATTATAAAAACTACAAGGTCAGTTTGATTTGCAAGTATTTTTATGCAAGCGTCGTTTTCGGTTTTGATTATTTGATTCAAAGAAAAATGCACTTACTTAATAAGACGTTTGTCAACGTTACATTCACATTTACCAAACGAAAAAAATAGCAACTCAAACGTTATTATCGTTTGAGCTGCTTATTCATATCTCGCTTTTTGCTTACTGATCCGCAATTTGCGCCAATAATTGTTCCATTCTTTTACGATCTCTCTCTAAAATAGGCTTTAAATATTGACCTGTATAGGAATTTTCATGGGCTGCAACCTCCTCAGGTGTACCAGTTGCTACGACTGTGCCCCCTTTATCTCCGCCTTCTGGACCTAGATCGATAATATAGTCTACTGTTTTTATTACATCTAAATTATGCTCAATCACAAGAACCGTATCTCCATTATCAACAAGGCGCTGCAATACTGTTAAAAGCCTTGCAATATCATCTGCATGAAGACCTGTTGTTGGCTCATCTAAAATGTAGAAGGATTTACCTGTCGAACGACGATGCAATTCAGAAGCTAGCTTCACCCGTTGTGCTTCTCCTCCTGACATCGTTGTCGCAGGTTGTCCTAATTTCATATAACCTAGCCCAACATCTACAAGTGTTTGCAACTTTCGATGGATTTTTGGAATATTTTCGAAAAATACTGTTGCTTCTTCAATAGTCATATCTAAAACTTCTGCAATGTTTTTGCCTTTGTATCTTACTTCCAATGTTTCGCGATTATATCGTTTTCCATGGCACACTTCACATGGAACATACACATCTGGTAAAAAGTGCATTTCTATTTTAATAATTCCGTCACCGGAACAAGCTTCACAACGGCCTCCTTTAATGTTGAAGCTAAAACGGCCTTTTTTATAGCCCCGCACTTTCGCCTCATTAGTCGCTGCAAAGACATCACGAATATCATCAAATACCCCTGTATATGTTGCTGGATTGGAGCGAGGTGTACGGCCGATTGGCGACTGATCGATATCAATCACTTTGTCTAAATGCTCGAGTCCCGTAATTTCTTTATGTTTCCCTGGTTTTGTTCTTGCACGGTTTAAATCCTGTGCAAGTTTTTTATATAATATTTCATTGACTAATGTCGACTTTCCAGAGCCTGAGACTCCTGTTACCGCCACAAACATGCCTAATGGAATGTCTACCTTAATATTTTTTAAGTTGTTTTCAGCGGCGCCTTTAATTGTAATTTTTCGACCATCTGGCTTTCTTCGTTCACGAGGAAGAGGGATGAATTTTTTACCGCTCAAATATTGTCCAGTAATGGATTTTTCATTTTTCATCACTTCTTCAGGTGTTCCCGCTGCCACAATTTCTCCACCGCGAGAACCAGCACCAGGGCCGACATCAATTAAATAATCTGCAGCAAGCATTGTATCTTCATCGTGTTCTACAACAAGCAACGTATTACCAATATCGCGCATCGTTCTTAACGTATTAATTAATTTGTCATTATCCCGCTGATGCAAACCAATGGACGGTTCATCCAGCACATATAAGACGCCTGTTAACCGAGAACCGATTTGCGTCGCCAAACGAATGCGTTGCGCTTCACCGCCGGATAATGTTCCTGCTGTGCGGCTTAATGTTAAATATTCCAAGCCGACATTTAGTAAAAATTCTAGACGTTCTTTAATTTCTTTTAAAATTAAGCGGGCAATTTGCATATCTTTTTCTGAAAATTGGATGTTAAGAAAATAATTATAGAGTTCCGCTACAGATAAATTTGTCACTTCCGCAATATTTTTTCCGTCAATCCTTACAGCAAGGCTTTCTTTTTTTAGTCGTTGCCCTTTACATGATGAACATCGCTGCTCATTCATGAATTTCTCCATCGTTTCACGCACCCAATCCGATGAAGAATCTCGATAGCGACGTTCAATATTGTGAACGACTCCTTCAAAGACAATTTCTTTGTTGTGAACGCTGCCATATTCACTTTCATAATGGAAGTGGATTTTTTCATCTTTTGAACCGTATAAAATAATATCCATTTGTTCATCCGACAGTTGGGATACCGGCACATCCATTGGAATATTGAAATGTTTACATACCGCTTTCAACAATTGTGGATAATATTGGGAACTAGATGATTCCCAAGCAGCTATTGCATTTTCTTCTAATGTTTTATTCCAATCGGGAATCAATAAATCGATATCTACTTTTAATTTGGAGCCGAGCCCATCACACTCTGGACATGCCCCAAAAGGACTATTGAATGAAAACATGCGAGGCTCTAATTCCCCAATAGAAAAGCCACATATCGGACAAGCATGATGTTCGCTAAATAATAGTTCCTCATGTTCCATTACATCGACAATCACACGACCATCTGCAAGTTTTAAGGCTGTTTCGAGAGAATCGCTTAATCGTACTTCAATGCCTTCTTTTACAACAATTCGGTCAACGACAACTTCAATATTATGCTTTTTATTTTTATCTAGCTCGATATGATCGTCTAAATCGCGCAATTCTCCATCGATTCGAACACGGACAAATCCTTGCTTTTTCAAATCCTCAATGAGTTTGGCATGAGTCCCTTTTTTCCCGGAAATCACCGGAGCAAGTAGCTGCACCCTAGTTCGCTCCGGATATTCCATAATACGGTCAACCATTTGTTCAATCGTTTGCGATGTAATTTCAATATCATGAGTTGGACAAACAGGCTTCCCAATCCGAGCAAACAATAATCGCAAATAGTCATAGATTTCCGTAACCGTCCCTACAGTTGAACGAGGGTTACGGCTTGTTGTTTTTTGGTCAATGGAAATTGCCGGTGATAAACCTTCAATGGAATCAACATCTGGCTTGTCCATTTGCCCTAAAAATTGACGGGCATAGCTGGATAATGATTCTACATATCGTCGTTGCCCTTCTGCATAAATCGTATCAAAAGCAAGCGATGATTTACCGGAACCCGAAAGTCCTGTCAAGACAACAAGTTGATCCCGCGGTATCGTTACATCAATATTTTTTAAGTTATGTGAACGTGCCCCTCGCACGACAATTTGTTTATTTTCCACACTCGTCACCTTTCTAAATTCAAATGTATTTAGTGCAGCACCTTTTTCACTTAAAGTAGTGAGACTTTTAGCAGTACGGGAAATTCATCTTTCCACTGGCAATCCCAAACTTGTGAGGCTTTTGGCGGTGGTCTGTCACCTTTCTGCTTTTAATTCAAAAATCGTATCTCGCAATTCAGCTGCGCGCTCAAAATCCAATGCTTTCGCGGCCTCTTTCATTTCTTGTTCAAGGGATGCAATCAGTTTATCCAATTCGGATTTCGTTAATTTCTTACCTTTCGTTACTTTTGTAATATATTTTTCTTCTACTTCTGCTGTCTGTGTTGCACGAATAAGTTCAGGAATTTCTTTTCGAATCGTTTTTGGTGTTATACCGTGTTTTTTATTATAAGCTTCTTGAATGGAGCGACGACGTTTTGTTTCTTCAATCGCTTTTCTCATCGAATCTGTTATTGTATCCGCGTACATAATGACATGTCCGTTTGCGTTGCGTGCTGCTCGTCCTATCGTTTGGATTAAAGATGTTTCCGAACGCAAGAATCCTTCTTTATCGGCATCGAGTATGGCGATTAACGAAACTTCTGGAATATCCAGCCCTTCTCGCAATAAGTTAATGCCAACAAGCACATCAAAGGTACCTTTTCTCAGTTCACGAATGATTTCAATTCGCTCGAGAGTTTTAATTTCAGAGTGAAGATACTCGACTTTAATTCCCATCTCTTTTAAATAATCCGTTAAATCTTCTGCCATCTTTTTCGTTAATGTTGTGACAAGTACTCGCTCATTCTTCTTCGCGCGTTTTTGAATTTCATCCACTAAATCATCAATTTGTCCTTCAATTGGACGAACGTCAATTGTTGGATCGAGAAGCCCAGTTGGTCGAATAATTTGTTCCACCATTTCGGAACAATGCTCTTTCTCGTATGGGCCAGGAGTTGCGGATACATAAATGGCTTGATGAATATGATTTTCAAACTCTTCAAATTTCAACGGACGGTTATCTAATGCTGAAGGCAGACGAAAACCATAATCTACTAATACTTGTTTCCGTGCTTGGTCACCATTATACATTCCACGAATTTGTGGTAATGTAACGTGACTTTCATCGATTACGATTAAAAAATCATCAGGGAAGTAGTCAAGCAGCGTATACGGGGTTGCCCCTGGCTCACGCAATGTTAAGTGACGGGAATAGTTTTCAATTCCCGAACAGAAGCCCATCTCACGCATCATTTCCAAGTCATACTTTGTTCGTTGTTCTAAACGTTGTGCTTCTAACAGTTTTCCTTCCGCTCTAAATTTCTCAAGTTGTTCTTCTAGTTCTCTCTCGATGTTTTCAATGGCCTTTTTCATTTTTTCTTCCCGAGTTACGAAGTGGGAAGCAGGATAAATCGCTACGTGGTTTCGTTCTCCTATAATTTCTCCTGTTAATGCATCTACTTCTCGGATACGATCTACTTCATCACCGAAAAATTCGATGCGAATGCAATGCTCATCTCGGGAGGCTGGGAAAATTTCCACAACATCTCCACGTACTCGGAACGTTCCCCGTTGAAAATTCACATCATTTCTTTCATATTGAACATCTACTAGTCGACGGAGCAGCTGGTTACGCTCAATTTCCATTCCTTTACGAATTGATACGACTAACTCGCGATATTCATCTGGATTACCTAAGCCATAGATGCATGAAACCGATGCGACGATGATGACATCTCTTCTTTCGAACAATGCGCTCGTGGCAGAGTGTCGGAGTTTATCGATTTCGTCGTTGATGCTGGCATCCTTTTCGATGTATGTATCCGATTGAGGCACATACGCTTCCGGTTGATAATAGTCGTAGTAACTAACAAAATACTCTACAGCATTATTCGGAAAAAATTGTTTGAATTCGCTATATAATTGACCGGCTAGTGTTTTATTATGGGCAATGACCAACGTCGGTTTATTAACTTCTTTAATGACGTTCGAAATGGTAAAAGTTTTTCCAGTTCCTGTAGCCCCGAGCAACGTTTGATGCTTTTTCCCTTCTCTGATGCCTTGCACAAGCTTTTCAATCGCTTTTGGCTGATCGCCACTCGGCTTATAAGAAGAATGCAGTTCAAAAGTATCGGCCATAGTCAATCGTCCTTTCCCAATATATCGTATGATTATTTTAGCATATCCAATTGTAAATATCATTTATTTTACGAACGTATATTCTGAAATTGAGTACACCTAGATAACATTTTTTGGATGTAATGGTGAATCTCACAACGACTATTTTTCTCACAAATGCACAAGAATTTCAAAGAAAATTGTATTGGAAATGCAAAAAAGTCGCCTTTTGCACAGCTTGTATACTTGTGCAATAGACGACTTCTCATTTATGTTTATGGGAAATGCCTAATTCAATGAATCCTGTAATTCAATTAATTCTTGCGTATACTTATGAAATGCTTCTTCATTTCTTTCATCCAATGCTTGATCGATGAATTCCCTTAATTGCTCAATACGATGTAATCTTTGTAATCTGTTTAAAAACAGATCTACGTAAATCTCATTTAACAATTTTTCAGAATCGTTTACTACTGGATTTGAACCTGCTGCACTAAAATCTGCGTATGAATTATTTTTATCCATCGACATCACCCCGATTCCTTTTTTCTATTATAAAAAATCAGGGGTTAATTTTCAATATATTTAGAAAAATAAAACTCTCACAGTATAATATTAGGAAGTTCTACTTTATTTCCCATTTCATTTAGGTGTGAAAATTACTTATGTGTACAATTTTTTATCTATGCCCTTTTGAATATTGCCTCCATCCAACGTTAGAAAAGGGGTAAAAATTAAATTTTGGACGCCAAAAAACGCCCAAAAATAAATTTTGTCAGTTTTTTCTGTATATTCCAAATTTTTGTTGATTTTATTCCGTTTTCTCATTATTATGATAATAAGACTATGAAATTTCCAATTTTTTAGAAAGGGTGAATTTTATGGTAGATACAGAGGTAATTGATTGGTACTACATAACTCCTAACACGTATTTAATTGAACCTGTAGAGCATAAGGGAAAACATTGCTCGCTTGTCTATGACAAATTCGGCATTTTTTACGTTGACAAAAAACCTTTGAAGCTTGTGGGTGATACTTTAAAAAAATTAGGTACTACTTACAAAGCATCAACAGACTTTTCAAAAAGGTTTTTTGGTAAGGAGAAGCACAAACTTCCAATCGTTTTGTCTTATGATCAACCTTACGCCTTTTTCCCGCTCTTATCACCCTATTCTTCTAAAAATATTTGGATAGCTCAGCACGCGATTATCAACATACAAAAATGTGAAGATAGTACAATCATAACTTTAAAAAATGATTATGAAATTACTTTACCAATACACTATCCTTCTTTTTGCACTCAATACGTATGTGCAACAATGCTTCTGAAATTCGCTTTGAAACAAAGGGAAGCCATTCATAAGGAATTAGGCCTTCTACAGATTGCTAAAGAAAAAGAAAATGCAATTATTGAATAGCTGAATGTGCTTGTGATGCCTTATTTAAGTACAAATTTAGCAATTCTTCAACCCGATTTCTCAATCGAATATTCGAATATCGTCTAACCTCTAAAATTTGTTTGTAATGAAAATGATATTCAGTAAATAATTCATCTCTTTCACCTTGGACAACTTTTAAATAATGGCTTTTTAAATATGCTTTTACATCTTGTAAATCTCTTTGTGCCAATTTTTTTGCTTCTTCAATTAAGTGGACATAAGGGCGCTTTAGCTTAAATTGTCCATGCTCTATTAACTCGTAATCTTTTTCTAAAACGATGAGCAGCATCGGTAAATAGATTGCTGATTCCAAATACGGGACAGCTTCAATGGGAATATGCGCCACAAAAACTCCTCCCTACTAAATTTAATGATATCATCAAGAAGGGAACGTGTGTTCTTTTAATATTATAATACATCTTCGTAAGAAAAATGCAATGACTTATAAAAAAATTTGTCTCAGCTATTGACAAAATCGGTGAAATTAGTTAGAAAATATAGTAAATAAAGAAATTGTATCCAGTTCATTCAAGCTTATAAATTATTTAAAGGCTTGAATCAGGATATGATTTCTAATGAGTGCACTTCATTATATAAAGGAGTAATTACAAAACCCTTTTCATTTCCGATTGGCAACGATGCAACCAATCGGATTTTTTTTATCTATAACAATCCTTGAGGAATAAAAACATCGTCAAAGTTTCTCTCACCAAAAGACTTATACCCGAAAAAAATACACAATTGAGTTAATTTCATAATTCTCACCCCTTGATTTTCAAGGGATTCAAGACAATAAAAAATGGGTACCTCCCCAAATTTCGTTATAATGATAGGTAACTAAACAAACCATACGAAAGAGGTGAGTACCCTATGACTATTGTAAAACAAATTTCTCTTTTTGACATCCATCAATTGTTAGAAATGGAAAGTTCCCATCGTTATGATGCCATTTTTAGTGTGATCGACATTCAGCCTATATTTCAATTGTTTTCTAAAAAGACATTGAAAGGTGCACCACGTGAATTGAATTATGGTGCAATGATTCAATCGCTGATTATACGTATTGTCGAACGTATTCCAACTATCAAGGATTTAGTCAAACGTTTGGTTCATGATCCTTTATTTCGTTTCGACTGTGGATTCCTTGTGTCTGATGTCGTACCATCTGAAAGCTCTTATTCACGCATGATTCAAGTCATTAGTGAATCAGATGTGCTAGATAAAATGAACGATACAC
>NZ_JAAXPW010000048.1 GCF_012396605.1 Ureibacillus thermosphaericus | reverse complement strand
AGGGCTGAAAAGTCTTGAAGCTCGTTATGAAAACTTGCGTCAATTATCTTAATTGAACCGCCGTATACGGAACCGTACGTACGGTGGTGTGAGAGGACGGGAGTTAATCGCTCCCTCCTACTCGATTGTTTCTTCTTCAAAGAGTTTGACGATTTCGATGATGACTTTTGCAGCGAGTTCCATAGTTTCGGCAGATACAAATTCGTATTTACCGTGCATGTATTCTCCGCCAGCAAAAATATTTGGAGTAGGCAGACCCATATAGGACAACTGAGAGCCGTCAGTTCCTCCGCGGATCGGTTCGACGATTGGTTGAATATTTAAATTTTCCATTGCTCGTTTTGCAATGTCTACGATTTCTTTTACAGGCTCGATTTTTTCTTTCATGTTGTAATACTGGTCTTCTAATTCGACAGTGATGGCATTGTCACCGTATTCTTCTTTTATTCGCTGTTCAACCATTCGGAAGTATTCTTTTTTCGCTTCAAATTTGTTGCGGTCGTGGTCGCGAATAATATAAGAAAGAGTTGCTTCCTCAATAGTTCCATTAAAATTCATCAAGTGAATAAATCCTTCATAGCCTTCTGTTTTTTCAGGAACTGCTTCTTGAGGCATGAAATTATGGAATTTTATCGCCATCGTGATAGCATTGACCATTTTTCCTTTTGCAGTACCAGGATGTACGCTGATTCCGCGAGTTGTTACTTTTGCAGCTGCTGCATTAAAGCTTTCGTACTGTAATTCTCCTAGTGGGCCGCCATCCATCGTGTAAGCAAAATCCGCACCGAAAGCTTTGACATCAAATTTATGTGGCCCACGACCAATTTCTTCATCAGGAGTAAAGGCAACTCGAATTTTTCCGTGTTTAATTTCAGGGTGATTTACTAAATATTCCATTGCCGTCATAATCTCTGCTATTCCAGCTTTATCATCTGCTCCGAGTAACGTCGTGCCATCTGTTGTAATCAATGTTTGTCCAACATAATTTTTTAAATTTGGGAATTGGTTAGGGGATAGAGTGCATTCATCGTTTAATTGAATATCTCCGCCGTCATAATTGTCAATTCGTTTCGGTTGGACATTTGTTCCAGAAAAATCTGGTGATGTATCAACATGAGCTAAAAAACCAATAGTTGGTACAGGCTTGTCTGTATTGGATGGTAATGTGGCAAATAAGTAGCCATTCTCGTCCAATGTGATGTCTGTAAGTCCAATTTCGGCTAGTTCATCTTTTAGTACATTTAATAAGTCCCATTGTTTTTTCGTAGAAGGGGTTGTAGAGCTTTCCGGATCAGATTGTGTGTCGATTTTAGCGTATCGAATCAATCGTTCAATAACCTTTTCTTTCATGACGCTGCCTCCTTATTAATACTGCCACTATTGTATCATTTTTCCTTTTTTATGATGAGAAAAATGCTGTGTCAAAAATTACTTGTGTCAAAAATTACTATTGAAATTATTGAAACTATTTATAGCTACCCACCGTAGAATAGAAGAAGGATGGTGAATAGGATGACACAATTACTCATCACGACTCTAATATTTTCTATTATTACAACGATTCTTATCGTTCCAATTACTAGAAGATTGCCGAAAGAAGCTACATTATCATTTAAACAATTCTTGCAATCATTATTATTTGTATTCATCGGTAGTTGGATTATTTATTTTCTATTCGTATATTTGACGAAAATTGATGTGCATTGGACAATTTTCATTTATGCATTACCTGTTATATTGTTAATGGGTATATTGGCATCTGGTGGAGCAGAACGAAATATCAAAGGGATTCTGTTTTTAGCTAGTTTAATTGGATTAATATATATGCTTACAGCACCCATTTTTAATGCGGATGAAAAGTATGAGTCTGCAAAAATGGAGCAAAAAGTCGAAATTGAACCTTTTGATGAAACAAAAACACCTGCCAGCGTACCGCCGCATTTTGCGGAAAATAAAATGAAAAAAGCATTCGGACAGGTGCCTAATACAAGTTACTATGAGCTTGGGAACTTGCAAATTCAAAAAGTAAACGGTGAATTTGTTTATATTGCTCCCGTTGAGTTTTCAGGATTTTTCAAATGGTTAAATGGGGATACAACGCCCGGCTATTTTAAAATGAGTGCAACGGATTCCAATGATAATCCGGTATTTGTTGCGAAAGAAATGGTCTATGTACCGTCTGCCTTTTTCAATAAAAATTTAGAGCGCCATATACGTTTACAATATCCAACACTTATTTTCTACGGTGAGCCTCAGCTTGAGGTGGATGATGATGGTACACCTTATTATATCCGTTCCTATGGTGAATTCATTTCTGCCCGAAATGGATTTGATGTAAAAGGGATCGTCATGGTTGATGCTTATTCAGGGGAGACGAAAAAAATTCCTTTAGATGAAGTGCCGGAATTTATTGATGGTGCTGTATCACCTGAAGCAGTGAGCCTTCAAAATAGTTATTACGGAAAATATGTGCATGGATTTTGGAATAGTCTCTTTGGAAAAAAAGACGTGAAATTGCCTTCTGATGAAGGAACAGAAGCGAATGTAAGTCCAGTCTTTAATCAAGATGGAGAAATGTATTATTTTACTGATTTTACAAGTCCGAAAGAAGGCGTTGATTCGATGCTCGGCTATTCATTGACTCACGCGCGAACAGGTGAAGCGGTGTATTATACTGGGAATTTAGAAGAATCATACATGGATTCCCAAGGGGCATTAGCTATTATAGAGAAGAAGTTTATTGAAAAAGAGTGGCAAGGAGTAATGCCTATTCTTTATAACTTCTACGGTGAAGCGAGTTGGCTAGCTCCTGTGCTTGATTCAAACGGCTTCTTACAAAATTACTTTATTGTATCTGCAGCGAATCCGGAAATATCCGTTTATGGGTCAACACCAAGTGAAGCACTAAGACAATACAAAACTGCTTTAACAAGAGGAGCAAGTACGGTGGAAGGATCAAGTGATGCAGAACAAAAAACGATTAAAGGGAATGTTCTCCGCGTCTATAAAGAGCGGGTAGGGGATTACACAATTGTGTCCTTCTTACTGCATAATGGCCAAAACTTTATTGTTAGTTCTCAAAATGAACCGCTTTCCATTTACTTAAAAGAAGGGGACGAAGTGGTCATTCGGTATTTTGAAACTGGAGAAATGTTTTTACCGGTGAAAGAGTTGAAAATTGAAGGTGTAGTCAATATTGGCCAATAATAAAAATCCCGAGGCATATGCTTCGGGATTTTTTATTTTTGTTCAAGTTTTTCGCTTTTAGTTGATTTTTTTGAACGCTCCTTTATAAAATGGAGCATTTGTTGTTTTCTTAATTGTATTTGTTCTTCTTTAAATGGGTTCACTGTTGAAAAGAGCTTTCTTTGTTCTTCGAGCTGAAGGCGTTCTGATTTAAAACGATTTTTTGGTTCATGCTCAAAAATGTAGTCTAAATGAAAAAACTGCAGTAGTGCCACTTCTGGATTCTCTAAATTATATACGAATTTGATATTCCAGACGTTTGTGTAGGAAATATATTGATTTACATATTCCGTTGCATAGCGATATTTTTGCTTCTGGATTCTTCGTTCGATATTACGATGAATATTCCCTAAGCATAAGTTAATTTCTGCTAATGTACGATAGTAACTTTTAACATGTTTGAAATGCTGTTGTTCAAGGGATAAAGTGACTTGTTTATCTTGTTTCATGTTCATCTTTCCTTTGTAATTACCTTAATCCTTTATGGAAAGAATTTTTATAACTTATTAATTATACCGTTAAATTGTTTGGATAGCTCTACTATTCAATAGATTATTTCCAAGTAAAACCTTTAGAAGCTAAAAATTCTTTAATATGAGGACGTCGTTGTTCGATTAAGAAATCTGCCATTTGTTTCGTCCAGTTTGCCAATTTTTGATTCGAGCTTCTAGAAGCATAATATTTTTCCATGATTGCATCGTATTCATCTAACAGTTCATCATATTTTTCAACATTATATTCATTTTCGTGTAATACAGCTTCTACTGGTAATCTCGGTTTCGTTTCATTAACTTTCGTTGGTTTACCAATCGTCATTGCAAAGAGAGGGAAGACGTAATCAGGCAAGTTAAATAATTCGCTGATTTCTTTCGGATTGTTTCGTGCTCCTCCGATATAACAAATTCCATAACCTTCTGCTTCTGCGGCGATGACAAAGTTTTGAGCAAAAATTGATACATCGGCCACTCCAACTAATACATTTTCCGCTGTGTCCACAGTGATATCAACACCATGTTTTTTTCCAGCCGCTTCTAAACGTTTAAAATCTACGCAGAATAGAAAAGCGGCGCCTGCTGTTTGAAATTGAAATTCATTGTTTGATAGTTTCGCAAGCTTTTGCTTCTTTTCTTCATCTGTTACCCAAATTACGCTGTAAGCCTGTACAAAATGAGAAGATGCAGCCATTTGAGCAGTTTGAATTAAGTCAATAACCGTCTCTCTTGGAATTTCTTCTCCTGTATATTTACGAACAGAAGTATGGCTGCGTAATAACTCTTTTACACTCATGTTTTACACCCCTTATGTATTCATCAATAATAGCGTGAATTTCATCCTTTAAGGCTATATTAGTACACTTTCTTCTAGATGACAAAAATTTGAATTATAGAAGCCCCAATCGATTTACAGTACGTTGTTGAAAAAGAGTACTAGAAGATAAGCTCATTCATTAAGGTATTCCCAATTTTAAAGAAAAAGCACCTGTACCGTAAGCCGACGTGTTCTGTGGGGCACTTAATGATAGTAAGAAATAGATCGATTATTCATTCCTTTATTTTACCAGTTAATATATGGTTAATACTTTACAGTAATTGAACAATTATTGAACTTGTATCAATACATAAAATGTATTCATTATTGAAAAATGAATATCCTATATTGAAATAACGTTCCTAAAGAAGCGAGGTGGTATACATGAAAAGACGTATTTTCATCGTACTTCTCGTGTTATTTTTGGTAGCTTTCCATTTCAAACCAATTGTTGCAGAAGAAGAAATTGTTCAAGCGGATTTAGTAATTGAAAATGTTGAAGTATTTACTGTCGACAAAGTAAACGAGAAAGCAGAAGCCATTGCGGTGAAAAATGGAAAGTTTGTTTATGTAGGAGATCGGGAGGGCGTACAAGCCTATAAAGGTCCAAAAACGAAAGTAATGCATTTAGATAATCAGCTGTTATTGCCAGGATTTGTTGACGGTCATAATTATGCATATTTAAAAGCCGAGAAACTGTATTTATTGGACTTAACCCCTTACTCAAATTTTGAACAATATAAAAGAGCGATTTTAACGTATCGTTCACAAAATCCACAATTAAGGCAGCTTCGTGCTGTTGGATGGAATCAAAATGTGACGGAAGAAGCGGGTCAAAAGAGTGGACAAACTCCAAGAGAATTAATTGATCAACTTGTTTCAGATATCCCGTTTGTAGCTTTTTCAAATCATCGAGACGAGCTTTGGGTTAACTCAAAAGCAATCGAAATTTCAGGATTGGATGTAGAAACAGAAAAACAGGAACAAGGACAAATTGACCTTTTAGAAAAAGGCGAGTTGGGAGTAGTTCAAGGACAGTTCATTAAAGTAGTTATCCAATCTTTGCCTCAACCAGATTTTACAGTAGAACAATATAAGATAGCATTGTTGGAATTTCAAAAAGAAGCGGCAACATATGGAATTACGGCAGTATTTATTCCGTTCCGATACCATTCGGAAAATTTATTAAAAGCTATTGATGAACTTGATCAACAAGGTAAGCTGACGCTTTCCTATGAGTTAGGGTTATACGTAGATCCTTTTAAAGGATTAGAACAAATTGATTCGTTAAAGGAATGGAGAGATAAGTATCAGGGAGAGAATTATAGTTACCAAACGGTGAAATTGTATGGTGCAGAAGTTTTATCAAAAGATGGTTCATGGAATAGGGACAAGTTTTATCAACTGTTGGAATTGTTAGATCGGGAAGGTTTTCGAATACATGTGCAAGCAGATGGGGAATTAGATGAAATTGTAAAGGTGTTTGAATATGTTCGAGAGCATAATGGAAAACAGAATTTCAAGCATACTATTTCCAATATCCCTTTTATGACGAGGGAAAATTTAACCCAATTTCGAAAGTTTGGTCTGATTCCATCTGTTCAGCCATCTCTCTTTTATCACACAATGGGAGTTAAAGAAAAGGTGGAAGAATTAAAAGATTTGCATCGAATGAAAAGCTATTTTGAGCGGGGATTACCAGTTGCATCTTCGAGTAATTATCCTTTTGGCGAGTTGAATCCACTATACGGAATTGAAACGGGAATGACTAGACTTCATGCAAAAGAAGAAAAAAATCTTAAACCATTATGGCCAAAAGAAAGTGCTACGTTGAAACAAATGCTTCGTAGTTACACCATCTATGCGGCAAGACAAATAGGAAAAGAAGAATGGATTGGGAAGATTCGTGTGGGGAAACAAGCAGACTTTATCATATTAGATAAAAATATCTTTAAAATACCTCCTAGTGAGATAAGTGAAGCGAAAGTCGTGTTAACTTATTTTAAGGGAAAAGAAATATATCGTGATAATTCTCATATCGATGAATGAAATAAAAAGAACCTCCCGTAGTTGTTAGGTGTATTACCTTTACGGGAGATTTTTTTTATGCGGTTTCATCTTTCTCTCTTTTAAAAGCTGCGTTGATGGTTGGTTCTGTCCCGAGTTTAATGCGTTTAATGTTTTCTAAATGTAAAATCGTTGCAACCAATAACAGCAATATTACGATGATAAATGGCCAAATAGTTGGTTCAAACAGCAAAGAGTTTATAGCAAAAACGATATACAAAAAGAATACACCGATAATTAAATAGTTGGATAATAAGGAAACTATGACAAGAGCTATCATAGAAAGTAGACCAAATTTCCAATTGATTGCAAGGAAAATTCCGATGAGGGAAGCAGTTCCTTTACCGCCTCTGAAATGCATATGAATGGGAAAATTATGACCTAGAATTACTGCGGCACCTGTCAAATAGAGCAATATTGAGATTTGTTCAGTTTCAAATAGTGTATAGTGATCTAAAAAATATCTTGTTAAGATAATCGCAAAAACTCCTTTTCCGATATCAATGAATCCAACAAGTATGCCGTATTTCCAGCCCAGCGTAAGGGTAGCGTTGGAAGCTCCTGCATTGCCGAGTCCAGCTTCTTTTAAATTCACACCGGAAAGTAATTGTGCTGCATTTGACCCATGAATACATCCAATAAAATAGCCGACAATAAGAAATGTAATCACTGCAGTTATCATTCTATTGGACTCCTTTATAGAAAAGTGCATTTTAATATATTATACTCAATAAAATAAAAAATAGTTTCAAATTTTTTAAAAAATTAGTTGACAGAGTGGCATACTATGTTTTATAGTTAATCCAACGATGGAAATCAAATCAATACTCTTATCAAGAGAGGCGGAGGGACTAGGCCCTATGATGCCCGGCAACCGGCAAGAAAATTGCAAAGGTGCTAAATCCTACAGATCATATTGATCTGAAAGATAAGAGGAGGAAATGTACGTGCATACAACACCCTCTTCTTATATAAGAAGAGGGTTTTTGTTTTACTTCAATGCCTCCTCAAGAAATCCATCAATTATTTATTTAGGAGGAGAAAACGATGTCCGAATTCAAGCCAGAAACGTTATTACTTCACGGTGGCCAACAACCTGACCCTACTACAGGTGCTATTGCTGTTCCTATTTATCGCACAACAGCATATGCATTCAAAGACACAGAACATGCGCGCAAATTATTCGCTCTTGAAGAAGTTGGTAATATTTATTCTCGCATTATGAATCCAACTGTAGATGTATTTGAAAAGCGTGTTGCTTTACTAGAAGGTGGTACTGCAGCTGTTGCTTTATCTTCCGGTCAGGCGGCGATTGCATTCTCCATTTTAAACATCGCTAATGCAGGAGATGAAATTGTTTCAGCTGGTTCCTTATATGGTGGAACATACAACTTATTTGCAAACACATTGCCGCGCTGGGGAATTACTACTAAATTTGTAGACGAAAGAGATCCAGAAAACTTCCGCAAAGCGATTACGGACAAAACAAAAGCGATTTATGCTGAAACGGTAGGAAACCCTAGTTTAAATATTTTAGATATTGAAGCGGTGGCAAAAATTGCTCACGAAAATGGCATACCATTAATTATCGACAATACGTTCCCATCTCCATATGGATGCAACCCAATTGAATTTGGAGCAGACGTCGTAATACACTCTGCGACAAAATGGATTGGGGGACACGGTACAACAATCGGAGGAATTGTTGTAGATGGGGGTAAATTTGACTGGACACAAGGTCGATTCCCAGGATTCACTGAGCCCGATCACACATATCACGGAATTCGTTATGGTATTGATACAGCCGAAGCTGCTTTTGCAACAAAATTACGTGTACAATTATTACGTGACTTAGGTCCAACTTTAGGGCCAGATGCAGCGTTTAGCTTCTTACAAGGTTTAGAAACCCTTCATCTTCGTTATGTAAGACATGGTGAAAATGCAGAAAGAATTGTGGAATTCTTGAAAAACCACCCATACGTAGAATATGTGAATTATCCAGGGGATGAAAACTTCCCATCTCACCACCTTGCGAAGAAATATTTAAAAAACGGTTACGGATCAATGGTAACATTCGGAATTAAAGGTGGTCGTGAAGCAGGTCGAGTGGTAATTGACAACGTGAAATTATTCTCTCACGTAGCGAATGTTGGAGATGCAAGATCGCTCATTATTCATCCTGCATCAACAACTCACCAACAATTATCTGCTGAGGAATTAAAAATTGCTGGAGTAGGGGAAGAACTCATTCGCTTATCCATCGGCTTAGAAAATGTAGATGACATTATTGCAGATTTAGATCAAGCTTTAGCAAAAGCTGAGGCAGAATTTAGTGTAAATAAGGCTTAATCATTCGTTCAAGCCCTCTAAGAACCGCTATTGAATCGCTAATAATAGCTGCTCATTTGCCGCTGTTAAAAAATAAAGCATTAAACGCTCCCATAATAGTCGTTTATGAGAAGAAGTTGCTCATTTGCAACATTAAAATCCTCTGTGATTCAAGAGAAAAAATGCTCATTTGCAGAGAAAAATTTAATAGGAAAGTGCTGCTCATTAGCAGCTGATCCAATTATCCAAAGTTTCTTAAAATGATTGATTGAGTAAGGCTGCTCATTTGCAGTAGATAATTCAAATTTTCCTCAAAGGCGCTTCATCGAAAGGCTACTCATTTGTAGCAAAAATAATTTAATACGATGTGAGTTGTATTCCCATTCGAATACAATTCACATTAATAAATAGGCTGATCTGTCATTTTGGTAGAACCAATCGTTCTCAATTCTAGACACCCCATTTTCGATATATAAAATTAATTCCTAGTAAATTAATTAGGTTACTTGAATTTTATCGTTTAATCATTTATAGTGTATATAAGAGTTGATTGAATGCTATTGTATTTGGTATTTTCAATAATCCCCCCTAAATGTTTAAGGAAAGCCTTTAATGGCTTTCCCCTTTAAAAGGAGTTGAATCCTATGAAAAAGATTTATAGTGCCCAAAATTTTGCGGCTTATATCATATACGAATTAAATGACATGAATACTTTTGTAAATGCAAAATCATTGCAACATTTGCTTGAAATAGTAAAAAAACAGTGGGAAAGTGTTTTTGGATACAGCCCGTATAAAGAGCAAACCTATACGCTTTTAACACACGGGTATATAGTAAAAGAAGTATACGATGCATATAAAGAATTGGGTGAACAACCAATTTTAGAACCTGCAAAAGAATGGTTTTTAACATATGGGGATTTCCAATTGATAAGAAGACCTTTTGCTGTTCCTGCCTTTTCAGTGGAAGAAGAACGATTGATGAGAAAGATTTTACGTAACTATCAAACTGCATTATTAGTGCATGCATCATGATAAGATGAATGACTGGTCAGTACAATAATATAGTACTGGCTTTTTTATTTTAACGAAAAATGAATCAGTTATGCATTTATCTGCCCTTCTGAAGAAAACAATTGTCCTTCTTGGGTAGAATTCCCTTGAGTTCCTTTGAAATATACGTTAAAATTTCTGTATGTTTCAAAAAATATTGAATTTTTTATTATTTTCATCCGCTGAAGAAAGTGTTTGTGTAGTACGAATTCGCTGCACTCACTATTCAACAATGTAATTTCATGGAAAGAAAGATGGAGGCGAAAAGGAAATGGCAACAATCAAGGCGGCCATCTTAGGATTTGGCACAGTAGGTCAAGGCATTTATCATATATTGAATGAAAAGCGAGAAGATTTACGTAATAAATTAGGTGTCGAACTAGAAGTGGCAAAAATTTTAGTGCGTGACACTACAAAGGAGCGAGTTCCAGGAACGCGACATCTATTGACGGATAGTATTGATGATTGCTTATCTGTTAAGGGGTTGCAAGTTGTTTTTGAAGCCATTGTAGGAGAAGAACCCGCATACACATATTTGAAAAAAGCGGTTATGAATAAATGTCATGTTATAACAGCGAATAAAGTCATGTTTGCAAAATACGGACTTGAATTGCAGGAGCTTGCGAAACAAAATGGCGTTTTTGTTGGATTTGAAGCAACAGTGGCAGGCGGAGTACCTGTGATTAAAACTATGAAAAATATTTTGCTTGTGAATGATGTTTCAAAAATACAGGGCATTTTAAACGGTACTTCCAATTACATTTTAACAAAAATGCGTGCGGAAGGATGGTCTTTCGAAGAAGCGTTGAAAGAAGCACAAGCACTTGGATATGCAGAGGCGGATCCATTTATGGATATTTCGGGTCAAGATGCTTTTAAAAAGCTCATGGTTTTATCTGCCCTAGCTTTTGGTGAGCAGCCGAACTGGAATGATGTAAAAGTAATAGGAATCGATGACATTACGCCGGAACAAGTGAAAGAGGCAACTGAAAAAGGACTAAGGTATCGTCACGTCGCAGAAGTGGAAAAGTTAGCAGACGGTACAATTTTTGCCCAAGTTGGACCAATGCTAGTTGATAAAGAACACCCACTTTATCCAATTGACGATGTATTTAATGCGGTTACGATGGAAACAAACTATATCGGAACGCTGACTCTTGTTGGCCCAGGTGCTGGAATGTATCCAACTGCAAGTGTGATGGTAGAAGATTACGCTGAAATTATCGGAAAACGTGCTGGTTTTGTGGTAACAATATAAAATAGTTGCTTCTGGAAATGCTTCTGAAAAACTTTCGGTTTAAGAGGCATTTTATTTTCTATAAATCTTAAAGATTATATTCAAAAATTCATATGATGAACTTCATCGTAAGAATCAACATTTATATTTTATTTTAAGCATTGAGAATTGTGCTATCTGAAATGATGTCTTAATTTTATGGTAGGGGGATGAAGCCATTGAAAGGAAATATAATTGGAGAAAAAATGATCATCCATGTGGGGTTGGATGATCATTTTTTAATATGCTGCATTGACAACCCTTGTTAATCTTCATCTTTGACGTCAATATCTTCTGGTATCGGCGTGTTCCGCCAAAGTTCAATCTCTTCCTTTATTTGCTTTAATTGTTCGTGGTATGTTTCAAATTGAGCGCTATTGATGAGAAATTGTTCTCCATCATGAACTGCTTTAATACGCCCTTCATAAATGTAACGCAGGACCATTTCTTCAGGCATTGAAATATCTTTTGCCGTCTCGCTCACTGTTTTGTACACAACATGACCCGCCTTTCATTTATGATTTCCCTTAAAGAAAATTTCTGACTAATGGTAAGTTTATTTTACAATATTATTATGGGAATCGGAGAGTTTTTTAAATCAAAATTCCGATGTTGCCAATTAAAAATTATGATAGCATTACAGTAAATTGTATTTTGAGTGGGAGGATATGCAATGAACATATTGCCATATATCTTTGTATTGCTTGCAGCGATGTTTTGGGGAACCGTTGGGACAACCCAAACTTTTTTACAGGAAGGCATTTCACCGATTGCTGTTGCTGGAGTACGATCAGCGATTGGAGGAGGGGTATTACTCATTGCAGTCCTCGGGATGCGAAAAATCAACTTAAAAAAATGGTCTTGGAAATGGACGATTTTAGCTGCACTGACAATTGCTTTATTCCAAAGTTTATTTTTTACGTCTGTTCGTTACACAGGAGTTGCTGTTGGGACGGTCGTTACGATTGGAAGTTCGCCGGTGTTTGCAGGAATTATTGAATGGTTGATTTTTAAACGTCGCCCAAGTAGAGTTTGGGGAATTGCCACGTTGCTGGCGATTATCGGTTGCATCTTGTTATTTGTTAATCGTGGAGAAACGACGATTCATCCTCTAGGAATCTTACTTGCCCTATGTGCTGGTTCGATGTTTGCTCTTTACACGAATAGCAGCAAGCAATTAACTGAAAGGGAAGAGACGTTACCAAGTGTTGCGATAACCTTTACGTTATCCGCTATATTTTTACTGCCTTTTTCTCAAAATGGTGTTTCGTGGGTGTTAAATACGCAAAATCTTTGGCCTATGCTCTTTATGGGGCTCTTTGCCACGAGTTTAGCTTACATATTGTATTTAGCGGGTCTTGAGAAAATCAGTTCTTCTTCTGCGGTGACGTTATCGTTAGCGGAGCCTTTAACGGCAGCGTTACTCGGCGTGTTTCTAGTTGGAGAATATTTAAGCCCTACTAGTTGGATTGGCGTAATGTTACTGCTTGGAGGCATATTGGTGCTGACTCTTGGTAGTAGAAAATCGGTTAAACAGACGAAAGAAGTAAATTTACAACAGCAAAATGATGTTGTATCTAAAGAGACTACTTAAGGGGAACCTTGAGTAGTTTTTCTTTTCTTTTTGTTGTTCTTCAGAAATTCTTAAGATTTTCCCTAGCAATTTTGTAAGAAACATACTTTATGATAAAACTATAAGAAAAAGAGATGAGGAGATGCGAATGCAACTTACTGTACTTGTAACAGACGATGATCAGGACATTCGTGACGGCATCGAAATTTATTTAAAAAACGAAGGATACAATGTGTTGAAGGCAAAAGACGGAAAAGAGGCTCTCGAAATTCTTTCCAAAAATGAAGTGCATCTGATTATCCTTGATATCATGATGCCGAATTTAGATGGCATTCAAGCAACGTTTAGGATTCGGGAGGAACGAAATATCCCAATTATTATGCTCAGTGCGAAAGCGGAAGATACAGATAAAATACACGGACTTTCAATTGGTGCAGATGACTACATTACAAAACCTTTTCATCCGTTAGAGCTGATAGCTAGAGTAAAATCCCAATTAAGACGATATACCCAACTTGGTACGTACAATGGAACAACCAATTCGAAAATCGAAGTAAATGGTTTATCAATCGATCGTGAAGCAAAAGAAGTTCGACTCAATGGAGAAATTGTCAAGCTCACCCCGATTGAATATAAAATTACCGAGCTATTGCTCACGAATGCTGGTCGCGTCTTTTCGATACAAGAAATATATGAACGGGTTTGGAACGAAGAGGCGTACAATGCAGAAAATGTCGTTGCTGTACACATTCGAAAAATACGGGAAAAAATTGAGGCAGATCCAAAAAATCCGAGATATTTAAAGGTTGTGTGGGGCATTGGTTACAAAATTGAAAAATAAGTTAGAAGCCGGTTTGATGGGAGCAAGTCTCATTGCATCGATTATCGGCATTATATTGATTATTAGCTTTACGATTCGTTTTTTAACAAAAGAATGGAACAACATTATCACGTTCTTTGTCAAGATCTTTTGAGGAGGAAATGATATGAAAGAAAAAAGTAAAATACTCCTCTCTCTTTTTCTTATATCTTGGACTCTTTTTTCAGTTTTCTTATTAATTACTTATGGCTCACAATATATCGGAAAATCTTACTTTGATTCGAATTCCTTTAAAGGAAATTTAGAAAATTTTAAAAGTGAAATAGGGCGATATGTATTAGAACCGTTTGATGTGGAAGAGGCAAAAAAGCAAATTACTGTAACAAAAGAGGAAATTGAATATCACCGAAATTATTATGGGTCGCTAACCGATCAAGTGGAAAATATTAAATATCAATATCAAGAACGAATTGAACAAGCTGCTGACGATCCGGAATTGAAAGAATTGCTTCTACATGAACGGGATCAAAAAATTGAAGATATTAAGAAAAACTTTCAGGATGATAGTCACGTAGAGGAAAAAATTCGGCAGCAAAAAGAGGCAATTATTCACCGGTACGCTGTTTTAGAGAATGAAAATAAAAAGGCGTTTTTAGATGAGTATAATTATTTTGCTTACAGTTTACGAAATATTGAAACGGGAGAAACCTTTCAATCTGGCGATGTGAATGCGGAAGCGGTGTTTAAAGAGAATTTTGGAGATAAAAATTCGTATTTAGTCGTAAACAGTTCAAGAACGATTTCCCCAAATGAATATGACTACACAATTATGAAGCCAGAGATGACGATTGAAGGAAAAGTATCTCGTTATGAAGGTACTATCATCATTCCAAAATCGATGATGCAGAATACTCAATTTAAAGAAGATTATCAAGTGTTTATGACTGTAAAAATAATACTTTATAGCATTTGGGCTACTTCTTTGTTGGCGATTGTTGGGGTGATGACGGTAGCGAAGCCGTCCTTTAGAGACTTTTTATTTGAAAACCGCTTAAAAGAATACTTTTTAAAAATGCCGATTGACTTACGTATTGCTGCAACGTTATTTGCAATAATGATTACGTCTTTAATATTTGACATTACAGGTAATTTCATCCGATTCAATTATTATTACATGAATCATGAATGGATTCAAATCGGCATTCATTTAGCAATCGACTTAGTATTAATTTATATTTTTACAAGCATTAGTATTTTGGGAGCACTATGGACTTGGGAATCCGTGAACAATGAAGAAAATATTAAATATGAGTGGAAAAGATCATTAGCTTATCGTTTATCTGACGGCATTCAAGATTTATTTTTATCTCGGTCAATCGGAATACAAGCTTTGGCAATTTTAACGGTTGCATTTTTGGCAGGATTCGGGCTTGCGATTGTTTTCATAGAGCCAATTTTTCTATTAGTTTATGCAATACTGTTTATCTTCATTGCATTACCAGCCTTGATTCTCTTTTTACGAAATGCAGGGTATTTGAATCGAATTATGAAGCAAACGAAAGATATGGCAGAAGGACGTTTGACGAGAGAAGTACAGGTAAAAGGGAAATCACCTCTTGCACAACATGCACAGAATTTAAACGAGTTGCAAGAAGGGGTTCGGAAATCTTTAAGCGAACAGGCGAAAAGTGAACGATTAAAAACGGAATTAATTACAAATGTGAGCCATGATTTGAGAACACCACTCACATCAATTATTACTTATACAGATTTATTAAAAAATCCCAATATTACAGAGGATGAGCGGAAAAGATATATCGAAATATTAGAGAATAAATCCCACCGTTTAAAAACGCTTATTGAAGATTTGTTTGAAGTGTCAAAAATGTCTAGCGGGAACGTGGAATTAAAAAAGGAACGAATTGATTTAACACAGTTATTGCAGCAGGCGATTGGCGAACATAAAGAAGCTTTTGAAAAAGCGAATTTAGATCTTCGCGTTATGTTACCAAATGAGCCCCTTTATGCCTATGTAGACGGACAAAAATGGTGGCGAGTGATTGATAATTTAATTGTAAATGCATTGAAATATTCATTAGAAGGTACTAGGGTATATATTACATTGAAAAAGGTAGATTCAGTTGCTGAATTAGCTGTGAAAAATATCGCAAATTATGAATTAGGTGATAACGTAGAGGAATTAACAGAACGTTTTAAACGAGCTGATGAGTCGCGGCATACGGAAGGTTCAGGCCTAGGACTTGCCATCGCTCAATCGATTGTGGATATGCATAATGGAAAATTGAGAATTAGCGTCGATGGTGATTTATTTAAAGTTGTTGTGACGGTGACTGCGGAATGATGGAGAGGTTGCGATATGAAATTCGCAACCTTTTTCTTTGTGCGCCCGGCATGTACATGAACTATAGGGTGTAAGTCCCGAACCCCGAAGACAGAAGTAGAGGTTAGCCAAGAGCAAGGGTGTCCGTGGTGACGCGGAATCTGAAGGAAGCTGGAGGCAAAAC
>NZ_JAAXPW010000047.1 GCF_012396605.1 Ureibacillus thermosphaericus | reverse complement strand
GCTTGAGCCGTGCCCGCGGAAAGCGTCGGCCGGAACGGAGAACAACGTTTTCCATAAAAAATCGTCACTTCATGAAAAATCATAAGTGACGATTTTTTATTAGCTAGGGTTTTGTCCCAAGCTCTTTTCATTGACAGTAATCTTTTTATTAACAAATCTTGAGAGTTTTAAATTATTTTATTTAGATGTAGAAAACGGAATTTTATGAATCCAACGATAAAGTATATCTTAGATAAACTTTCCTAAAGGTATTGTAATAGGTAGAAGTAGTGTACCCAGCAAAAGCATAAAAGGCACAACCTCTTCGACATTCACTGTTTCTAAGCTACCTAATACTAAAATATATCCGATCAATAATCCAACAGAATTTGCAATTATACTAATAATGAATACTGAAATAGCTGAAACTTTCCATCTATGTCTGTTAGATAATGTAGATTTTTTTGAAAAATAGAAACCAACGTATCCAAAGGTAGGGATGATAGCAATTAAATAAGCTATATAAGTCCATCGACTACCAAATACATTGTAAAGACCGCCATATAAACCACTCAATCCATTAATACAAATGAAAGGAACTACAAAAGCTGTAATCACTCCAACTATAATACCTTTAATTATACTGATAAATATCAATTTTTATCTTCCTCCCGTAATTGAAAAATAGAACATTAAAAAATGTAGTATTTATCAATCTATATAAATCAATTATCAGTTTTATTATTGTAGGTATTTAAAGGTGTATTTTGCAATAGAAAAGTGCAGAGAAATGCAATTAAAAATGCAGAGGTTTGCCACCCATTTAATTCCTTTTCGACAATGCGTGGGACAGTCTATAGCTCTCGCCATGAAAAGAGATGATATGGGCGTGATGAATTAGCCTGTCCACTAACGCTGCTGTTAATCGAGAATCTGTAAAGATCCGGTTCCATTGAGGGAATCCATCGTGCTTTCCAGTGATACGGACACTACCTACACGAGTTATTTTTAGTGTCACATCGTAATCAATTGCAGGAGCAAGTGGTACTAATGGATTTGCTACACTACATTTACATTTTAGGTATAAACAATCGTGATGAAATGGTGGATATTGGAACCACGCAAAATCGTTCTGAAAACGCGTTCCGTCTCATCAAATTGTTGGATACAAAAGGAAATGAACTTCATTTACTGACGAATCGTTTTGATATGGATGCAGATGAAATCGCCGAAATCTATAAGTCACGTTGGGCCATTGAACTCTTTTTCAAATGGATGAAACAACACTTGAATATCAAGAAGTTCTACGGCCACAGTGAACAAGCCGTACACAACCAAGTATACGTATCGATGATTGTATACTGTTTAAATGTGTTAGCTCAGTTGAACACGAATAGTGACCGAAGTACGTTACAAATAAGTCGATATTTGAAAGCAGCTTTATGGAAATCTGCACACATTTGGTTACGGAAAATCGAAGGGAAGAGCGTTCCTTAAAGGTTGATTTGTCGTTGTTGCACTCGTCTTAAGTTATAGGTAAAAAATGGATGTTTACTACCTTTATTTAGGTGCTTTTGTTTTTCGCTAATATTCCAGAAAAATAAAATCTGAAATTTCAAAACTTATTTATGCGACGCTAGTGATATTATCTTAATGTTAAGAAATGGGGGGATACAAAATATAATCCCCCTAAAATTAAAATACACAAGGCCATCAACAATTGTTATTTGTAACATCTAGTTAACGCTTAATTTTCTAAGTGACAATATTTTTCGGTTAAATATAAAAACTATGAAACGTTGTCTGTAAATTGTAGAAACAAGAAGATGTATTGGAAATCATTAATCTTTAAAGGATTAGATTATTCAAAAATAAATTGTTGTTCAATCATAGTGTTTTCACTTCACCCAATATGCACTATGTCACTATACTTTAAACCATTTAAAATTTTTGCTTTAAAGTGTTTTTATTTACTGAATTCATAGCCATTCGTTTTTATACTTTTGATCCATTAATAATGAAGGGATAAAGCTATTCTAAATTAAGGTTTGCCAATTCTTTTATGTTTGGACACACTTTTTAGGTCGGAATTTTGTCCCTTCCACCTTTCGGTAAATCCCTTTTTAATTTTTAATCATCTTGTTCATTCTTCTCCTCTTGAAACCATGAGAGGCTTATTTCATACATTTCTAAATAAGGATGTAAATGCCACTGATCTTCTTCCGATAGTTTAGCTGAACCTTTTTAAAAAATATAACAGATTCTTTTTTATTTTCCGATTATACGAATGCCATTCTTTTTTTGTACTCATCCTCAGACATCATCCAAAATCAATAAACCCAGCGAGTTTTTGGCAAGTAGAAATTTAGTTTGCCATAAACACCATACTGTAAAGATGAACTGATATCTCAATAGTGGAAATTGGAAAATAATATGTAAAAATATAAGCTACTTAACGTAAAAAGCCAAGTTAGCTCAAAGAAATACACGTAATTCAATTAACCGTATTTATTGTTCATTCAATGATCACAACCGGTTCAAACAACCAATCTCTTGATTTGTAATTATTATCATCTCTATTTATAACCTCCCGAGTGATGCCATTTTCAATTAATAAATCTCTAAACCTTTTGCTCAGAAATACAGGTCTATACGCCCAGCTTCCATTAGATTTCAACTCTTTCATGATATTTATATCTTTAATAGGATATTGTTCAAGATCCCTTTTATTATAGTGATATGGATAATCAATCCGTCCTCTAATGTTACACGTTTGACATCGTTCTTCCGGTTCCGTAATAAAATAATAATGTTTCATTTCGGAACTCCATGATGGAAGAACATTTGTAGGAATCACTTGAAATACGGGCTGTGCAGGCTTTTTACCGCTATGTATCACCTCTCTCAATTCGTACCCTGTTATTTCCCACTCTTTCATTAAATACGCCATTTTCTCCGATACAACCCAGTAATCGACACCGACATTGACCATATATCGATCCCCCACTTTTGAAGTATCCATGACTAAAGGGGAAGTCTGAACTTTTTCCTGAATGCCGCAAGATGGGCAAATCGTCTTCCATTTAATTCCATCCTTTTTGTGTTCTAAAAACGCTTTTGATGAATTACCTGTAGAAACCAACCTAAAAAAAGGCAATCGTTCAAAATCTAAATAATTAAACCTGCAAGAAAATGATTCACCACATGAAATCTGGTATTCTTTTTTTAAATGAGAAGTGATATAAGAAATTGTATCTATTCCTACCTTTCCGTTGAGTCGGATTGGAACCTGAAGATATACTTCAGTCCCCATTTTCGGCTTATCCGGAAAGTTTAATGAAATATCAAATTTTCCAAAAAGTCTTTCGAGTTCACTTTTTAAAGAATATTCAACAAAAAAATCTATACATACATAAATATCCATACAGAAACATCCTCTTTTATAAGATTATGGGAAAGAGTGAGTCAAATTATATACTACCCACTCCACCCAAAAAACTACTATAATTTTAATAACAAAGACAGTATTTATTACTTAGCTTTATATTGTTTAGTTTTAGAAAATTGATACAAAAATTCCCATACTGGATCGCCAGTTTCATTCCAAAGTTCTTTATAAGCACATCCAAAAAAACATGATTCATAAATTCTACTTTTGTTGTTTCATATACAATCATGCGAAAAATTACAGCAGTCAATTATATTTTTTCTTAAATTTTACAAATTTATTATATAAATGCAAATTAGTGAATTATGATTTTCATAATTTATCCAAAAAATAAAAAGCATCCACAGTTCATGAACAGAGATGCTTTTTACATAATTTTCCACTTGCATTAAAATCTTTCCTTAATCTCCCCCACCTCGGCAGCCAACATCACCGCCAGCTTCATGCGGGCTTTTTTGCTGTCGTAGTCGCGGCCGAGGATGGCGCCTTTCTTTTGCAAGTCGTAGGCAGTGCCTGGAGTGTCGTACACCACTTTGACGTTTCCTTCCGCCGTGCTTGTTGTCACCACCACGATGACGCCTTTTTCAATGGCATATTGCACTTGTTCTGCAACGGCCGGGTGGACTTGGCCTCGGCCGAACGCTTCAAGGACAATGCCTTTTGCTCCCGTCTCCACCGCATACTTAATCAAGCGGCCATCGGAGCCCAATGAACATTTGATGATTTCCACATAAGGCAATGCAGACTTCAGCTCATACGTTTCCCTTTTCACCGCTTTCCCGTAAAGGATGACTTCTTCCTCATCCACATACCCCAAATGGCCGAACCCCGGCGCGTTGAAGCCGTCCACGTTGGAGGCGTGGCACTTCTTCACATAGCGGGCAGGCAAAATCTTTTCGTTGAACAACACAACCGCGCCCAAGTTTCTCGCTTCATCACTTGCAGCCAAAATGATGGCTTGGCGCAAGTTGGAAAAGGCATCCGTTCCGATCGTAGCCGGGCTTCGTTGGGCGCCTGTGACTACAATCGGCCGCTCGTCTCCAATCGTCAAATCCAGAAAATACGTCGTTTCCTCCAGCGTATCCGTTCCGTGGGTCACGACCACTCCTGCCACTTCTTGATTCTCAAACACCTTCTCAATTTTTTCTTTTAACTGAATTAAATGATCAAAGGTCATTTCATTGCTTGGCAAATGAAAAAGGGTTTCTACATTTAATTCAATATAAGTTGGCAATTCGCATTGTTTGGCCAAATCTTCCCCCGTCATCATGCCGGATGTGAGGAGACCCGTTTCAGGATTCACGCCGCTAGCAATCGTGCCGCCCGTACTGATCAAAACCACTTTCTTTTTCATTTTTTGCACTCCTAAACTCTCAATTTATAAACGTTCATTTATCAAAATAAACCATTGTTACAAGAACTTCAACTGTCGCACGTCCAAAGAAAAACCCCCTGCAGCTGCCAAGGGAATTATTTCAAATCAAGCTGCATTTTCTCTCCCGGTTTAAATGCAAAAAAAGAGCGAATGACAACACTCCATGATCTTCTCCACTCACTCTTTCCTTCCATTCCCTATTTCTTATCCTTCCAAAATCAATTTTTCCAATTCCAACGGCTCGATATATTCGCCATTTTTGTAGGCGCGCATGTTGCCGCCGGAAATTTCGTCGATCAACATGATTTCATTCGTTTCTTTATCACGGCCGAATTCGAATTTAATATCGTAAAGTTCGATGCCTTTTTTCGCCAATTCTTCTTTTACAATGCCGGCGATTTTTTGTGTAAGTTCTTTTAACACTTTGTATTCCGTTTTGGATAAAATGCCAAGCATGTCCAACGCATCTTCGCTGATTGGCGGGTCTTCCCGTTCATCGTCTTTGATTGTCACTTCCACAAAGGCATCAAGAGGTTGCCCTTCTTGTGCATATAAACCATATCGACGTAAGAAACTTCCCACTGCACGGAAGCGGCAAATCACTTCCAACCCTTTGCCGAATGTTTCCGCCGGTTTCACTTTCATCGTCTTTTTATCGATATCTGCTTCAATAAAATGCGTTGGGATGCCTTTTTCATTAAGCAATTCGAAGAAATATTTCGTCAATTTCAATCCTGCAAGTCCGGCACCTTCAATTGTCAATCCCACCGTGTTGGCACCTGGGTCAAATACCCCGTCAACGCCTGTTACGTCATCTTTGAATTCCAATAAATAGTTGCCATCTTCCAATTCGTAAACATTTTTCGTTTTACCAGTGTAAATGTGCTTCATGTCAAGTCTCCTTCTTCTTTTAGCCTTTTCATCGATAGAACTGATGCTGTCTTTATAATAAATCAAACAAAGTTTATCGGACAAGAGTGCCTCTTTTATTAATTACAATTTCTTCATTATTATAGCGATGAGGCCGATGAATCTAAAAGCTGCTGTCTTGTGACATACACCGTTTTACCGCCGTGGATCAAATAAAAAGACTACCCGGAAAGTCCTTCTCTCCGGATAGCACGATTAGCTGACATTTTTATTTATCTTCTCTCAACAAATACTGATTTCCATCTTGGTCATAGAAAGTGAACATCGAACCATAAGGGAATTTTTGGAGTTCATCCACCTTTACGCCATTATTTTTTTATCGCTCATACGCTTCTTCAATGTTCGGTGTGCTGAAAAGGAGGGTTGGATGAGCGACATTTTCCGGTTTTTGTTTCTTCATCAATGCTTTTGAGTATAGCACCAATGTCGCAAAATCATTTTCAGGCCCCACCTCAATCCACGCCATCCCAGGCCCCATCGGCTGTTCGAATTTCAATACAAACCCTACTTTGTTAATCCAAAAATCTTTTGCCTGTTCCTGATCTTCAACATAGATTGTGATTTTTCCAATTTGGATCATCGAGATTCTCCTTTTACGTTTTTTCATTTCATTATGCCATAAAAATGGATTGGCTAAGTATTTTTCAAACTGAATATTTTCCTATAAATATGTTTTTTTCCTATATAATATAACCATGATTTGATTCCAGGTTTATAATATATATAAAGAAATCAATGAGGAGGCTATCATGGAAAATGAATATGTTGTTGGTTGGGGCACTTTGGCGTTGATCAATGCAGGGCTTGCCCAAGGAAAAAACCGCTCTGGATTGAACTGGTTCTTGATTTCACTTTTATTGGGACCATTGGCCACATTGCTTTTATTGTTTGCAGAAAAGAGATAATTTTTTCAAAAGACGATGATTTGTAACTCAACAGTAGTATCTTTTGGTAATCATATTTTACTATTCACAAAGAGATATAATCTGCGCTTATCTCCCTATTTTCTTATGTCGAAAAATGGAAATCTATTTACATTAAATAGTAGTATTTCCTATATTGCTGAATATACTCTCTGCTATTATCTTTATTTTTAAGTATATGGATACGCTTCCATGTACGAAATTCAAACAAAGGGGGATTATTATTGAAAGCTGCAGTTGTTTCAAAAGAAAAAACGGTGAGTGTGGTGGACAAACAATTACGTCCGCTTAAACATGGTGAAGCTTTGGTACAGATGGAATATTGCGGAGTTTGCCACACAGATTTGCACGTGAAAAACGGGGATTTTGGGGATGTCACAGGTGTTGTTCTTGGCCATGAAGGCGTTGGAAAAGTCGTTGAAGTGGCTGAAGGGGTCACTTCCTTAAAAATCGGCGACCGGGTAGCCATTCCTTGGTTATACGAAAGCTGTGGCCATTGCGAGTATTGCACAACAGGAAGAGAAACGTTGTGCCGAAATGTAAAAAATGCCGGCTATACGGTTGACGGAGCCATGGCGGAACAGGCAATCGTGGTTGCCAATTATGTGGTAAAAGTGCCTGACAACTTGGATCCGGCAGCTGCCACTTCCATTACATGCGCCGGAGTGACAACATATAAAGCGGTAAAAGTGTCGGATATCCGGCCTGGGCAATGGATTGGCGTATTTGGCATTGGCGGTTTAGGAAGCCTGGCTGTCCAATATGCGAAAAATGTATTTGGCGCAAGAGTAGTCGCATTCGATATTAATGACAATAAATTGGCCTTTGCAAAAGAAATGGGAGCAGATGTCACGGTGAATTCGTTAAAAGAAAATCCGAAAGAAAAAGTCATTGAAATCACAGATGGAAAAGGATTGGACGCTTGCGTTGTGACAGCTGTGGCGAAAGCACCATTCAACCAGGCTGTAGATGTCGTAAAAGCAGGCGCCCGGGTTGTTGCAGTTGGTTTGCCTGTTGATAAAATGGATCTTGATATTCCTCGCCTTGTGCTGGACGGCATTCAAGTGGTCGGTTCCCTCGTCGGTACCCGCCAAGATTTGAAAGAAGCGTTCCAATTTGCAGCTGAAGGAAAAGTAGTACCTAGAGTAACCCTCCGAAAACTTGAAGAAATCAATGATATCATGGAAGAAATGGAGCAAGGAAAGTTCACTGGTCGAATGGTGATCGACTTTACGAACTAAAAAATAAAAGGAAGGAGCAGTCTCTTTTGGACATGCTCCTTTTTAAATTTCGAAGAATTTGGCGGGCAGAAGACGGTTTGCCTCTTTGGTTGGCGAATATGTTCGTTGATCTGGCGATTATTCTTGCCTGGTTGGCGATTATTCTTCCCAACTTGGCGATTATCGGGTTCTGCCGAAACGTTTTTTTCCTTTGGCGATTATGTTCCTCTATTCGGCGATTATCCTTGCCTGGTTGGCGATTATTCTTCCCAACTTGGCGATTATCGGCTCTTCGCAAGTTTTATAGAAGTCCTTTCTAGCCCCTACACCCCTCTTTTATTCCCCCACACAAGGGTATGGAGTTGCGGCAGTACTTTCACGTTTTGTAATTCCTCATCGGCCATTACTTTGTTAATGAGACTTTCATATTTTTTCAGTAAGTGGCTAACGAGTTTCGTTTGATCTTTTGTAGTTGTGTCATCATTGCCAACCTGTAAGAAAAATGGAATAGTCGGATATCTTAAATGTACTTTTTTTGCATATTCATAATCTTCCTCATCAAATACAACGACTTTCAATGAAATGTGCTGGTTGCCGTTTCGGGCATTTAGCTTATCTATGATTTCAGTAAGCACCGTAAAATCCGTTTTCATCCCAGAACTTGGCGGTTTAGGGGAAATCGTTAATTCATCGATTTCATACAGCCAATCTTGCCATCTGCTCCCTTGCGTTTCAACGCCAATTCTTATATCATTTTCCTTTAAAATCCGAACTAATGCCTCTAGATGACGAATCAATACAGGATTCCCACCGGAAATGGTAACAAAAGAAAATCCATTTCCTCCTAACCTCTTTAACTCAGTCCAAATCTCTTCCGCCGTCATTTGCTTAATCAAACTTTTGCCGCTGCCGTCCCAAGTAAAGGCAGAATCACACCAGGAACAGGAATAGTCACAACCTGCCGTGCGGACAAACATCGTCTTTTGCCCTATGACCATCCCTTCCCCTTGGATGGTCGGTCCAAAAATCTCGATGACGGCGATTTTACTCATCTTCCATCCACTCCCGTCTAGCTTCTGCATAACTTGTAGGAGTCTCATAGAGTCGAATAAATTCTACCCGCGCCCCGTCAAAACCTTTCTCCTGCAACGCTTCCGCCAATTTTTCATAAATCCAAACGACCATATTCTCAGCCGTTGTGTTCATCGGGGGCAACGTTTCATTTAAATAGCGATGATCCAAATAGATTTCAATTTTTTCTTTCCATATTTCTTTAAAATCGCCAAAATCAATCACCAATCCCCGATCGTCCGGATAGCCGCTGACGCCCAGTACCACTTTGTACGTATGGCCATGTAGATTTTTACATTTCCCATCATATGCATGTAAATGATGAGCAGCGTCAAAAGTAAACTCCTTGCTGACGAGCACACGCTTCGAGTGATATCTCAACTGGTCTCTTTGAATATCTTCATCTAGTTTTTGAAGCTTATCAACAATTCTAAAATCTAACATGTGAAGCACCCTTTCTAGAACGCAAATACTCATCAAGACCTCTTTTTCTCAACTTACATGCTGGACATTCTCCACAGCCATCTGCAATGATTCCGTTATAGCAAGTCAATGTATTATTTCGTACAAAATCAAGCACACCTAATTTGTCTGCCAGTTCCCATGTTTGTGCTTTCGTTAACCACATGAGCGGCGTATGAATGACAAACGTATCATCCATCGCTAAATTCATTGTTACATTCAACGATTTGATAAAAACATCACGGCAATCAGGATAGCCACTAAAATCCGTTTCACATACGCCTGTTACGATATGCTTTGCTCCTACTTGGCTAGCTAACACCCCTGCAAAGGAAAGGAATAGCAAATTGCGCCCCGGCACAAAGGTAGAAGGAAGCTCGCCATCTTTCCCTTCCTCAACTTCGATATCATCTCGTGTTAGTGCGTTTGGAGCTAGCTGATTTAAAAGGGACATATCAAGAATGTGATGCTTTACCCCTACTTCCTTTGCGATTTCCTTTGCACATTCAATTTCCAATCGATGTCTTTGACCATAATCAAACGTCACAGCTTCCACTTCTTTAAACTGTTCTTTTGCCCAAAACAAACATGTCGTGCTGTCTTGTCCACCACTAAATACGACGATTGCTTTTTCTTCTTTTAATATCATTAAAGACACTCCTTCATAAAGAAAAAAACAGCATCCTAAGAAGGAAATGCTGTTTCTTCTTAGTTTTTTATAGAGGGTAGCTAAGAACCTCTGTTATTCAATTTATCGATTATCCACTTTTTCTGGATATAAATCATGATTCATTAAACGGTAATTTGCCATTTCTTCATATTTCGTTCCAGGTCTTCCGTAGTTGCACCATGGATCGATTGAAATTCCCCCGCGCGGAGTAAATTTCCCCCACACTTCAATATATCTTGGATCTAATAATTCAATTAAATCATTCATAATGATATTTACGCAGTCTTCATGAAAATCTCCATGATTTCGAAAACTGAATAAATATAATTTCAGCGATTTGCTTTCCACCAATTTTTTATCCGGAATATAAGAAATATAAATCGTTGCAAAATCCGGCTGCTGTGTAAGCGGACATAGACTAGTAAATTCAGGACAATTGAATTTTACAAAATAATCCCGATTGACATGTAAATTATCCACTGCTTCCAATACTTCTGGCGCATATTTTGTTGGATATGACGTCTTTTGATTACCGAGCAGCGTCAAATCCTTTAAACCATCTTCTAATTTGCGACTAGACATAAAAAAAACCTCCTTGCAAAATGTTTCCCAACATTTTCAAGAGAGGTAAACCCAATTCATTCTATTAAAACTGATGAAATATTATTGTTTCATAGTTTTTTATAGAGGGTTATGCTATGAACCTCTCCCGTTCTAGTCGGGTATTCAACTTTACTTAGTAATATTATAGAATATAGTGAAAAAGGTCAAATTTTTTTAGAAAGTTTATTAAAAAAGCAATGAGATAATCAATGGATTGCCATTTCAAATCTCAATTATCCCACCACTGATTCGCTTAAAGCCGCGCAATTTCCCTAGCTCCTCCACAAAACGGAGGCATGCAAGATCTTTCGCTTTTGCTTCAATCATAATATCTGCAGATTTTCCGAAATCCTTTAAGGCTTTAATTAATGGAAAAGCAAAATCCATATCAACATAATCCGCATGTGCCCGTAACATTTTTTCAGATTTTGGTGATGATAAATGAAATTTCGGAACTTTCCCTGTATGTTCCCAAGTCGCAAAAATCCTTGGCAACAACTCTTCTAATTCACAGTCTCCTTTATTTACTATATAGTGATGGTAATCAAATACAAAAGGTACTTTTAATTTTTCACAAATGGCTAATGTCTCTTCTGCTGTATAGGTTTTATCATCATTTTCCAAAGTCGTTTGCATGCGAATTGTTGAATCTAATTTTTGGAAGTTTTGATAAAATCGGGAAATAGATGCATCTTTATCCCCGTAAGCTCCTCCTACATGGATATTTAACATTGCCTCTTTTTCTAGCCCCATTGCTTGCAACATTTTAAAATGATAGGTCATATCCACAATGGCATTGTTTGTCACATGAGCTTGTTTACTTGTGAATAAAGTAAACTGTCCTGGGTGAAAGCTGACCCGCATTCCATAATTTCGAACCATTTCTCCGATTTCTTTAAAAAGATGTTCAAACGGGGAGATAAACTCCCAATCCACTTCCGGATGTGCAGCTAATGGAATGAGAGATGAAGACATTCGGTACACTAGTATTCCGTGGGCAATATTGTAATGGAGAATGCGAATTGTATTTTTTAAATTTCGCTCCGTGATGGTTAATAATTTCTCGGCTCTACTTGTTTCATCGAGTTTTTTCCAGTTGGTAAAAGTAATTGTATGTGAAGGAGACGCTTCCCACAATGGGAGTGCCATTGAAACATAACCAAATCGAAGTATCATCTGTACACCATCCTAAAAAAGAATGATGAGGATAGTGTTTGTCAATGGAGAACGATACATACATCATGAAAGGAGGATTATGAAATCTGACAATAGTGATTACCCCACTATTTCTTTTCGTTTCTATAAATTTCATTCGAGATACTTCCAATTCATTGACGAAATGAGATGAGGAAAGTTTGAAAAAATTATCCCATTCCATAATTTTATTTAAATCGTTGCAATAAATTCAATTTGAACAATTGATTTTGAATAATAACTAGAATTACTAATAATTCTCTAAAAAAATCTTGTATTGATTACCTATGAAATTTTTTAATAATACCATCTTCTCTTTTGTATCTATTACTTCAAATGGAATAAATACTTCATGCTTTTTTAATTTAAATGTTCTCATTTGCCCGATATCAAAATTTAAAATCTTTTGTATCTCCTTTTGGACGATTTTTCCTTTCGCAGATTCAGGATTTCCAGGATCAACATGCAAAATTAAACAACGATATCTTTTATCACCATTCAAAGTTGCAAATTTTTTAGAAGCACCTCTAATGGTAATTGGTTTATATCCTAATGATAAACTCTTATTAGCAATAGTACATTCGATAAAACCTAAGCTATTTAAGTATTTATGTAGTTCACCAAATACGAGTAATTCTTTCATTATTCTCCGCTCCATTAAATTTTTATTTTTTATGATAAATCAATTGAACAACTCCCGATGGAAACGTCTTTGCTTCTACAAGTTTTAGTGCTACTCTATGTTGAATATCAATAAACAATGGTTTCCCCGCTCCTAGAATAATTGGATGGACTGATAAACGATATTCGTCAACTAAATCATGATTAACAAATGTTGTAATGAGACTGGCTCCTCCATATAACCAAATATCTTTCCCAGGTTTATTTTTTATTTTCTTTACTTCTTCTACTACATTGTCGTTGATGTACTTAGCCTTCCCATCAGCACTTTGTTGTGTTCTAGAAAACACATATTTCTCTTTACTTTCGATTATTTCCCACATTTCTATTTCTTCTGCGCTTGCATTTTCTCCAGGTGAATATTGTCCCCACAATTCATAACTTTTTCTTCCGTAAAAAATCGTATCGATTTGATGGAGAAATTCCGTAAAGTTCATTTCTGGTTCCATAATGCACCAATCGATTTCCCCATTCTTCCCTTCTATAAAGCCATCCAACGTCACTGCTAAATCTAGTATAATCTTTCTTTGGTTTTGCATCGTTTTCCCTCTCTTCCTTAGATTTTCGATTGGAAAACTACTATATCATACGCTTGAACTTTATTGTCAAATATCTCCTTGATAGTGACAAAATCTTATGTTAGCATGATTGATTTTTCTAAGATTTGACGAATGATCCTCGTTGAAGTTTCATTTTCATCTAGACAAAACTTACAGTTGGACTAAAGAAGACAAAAGGCAAAAAGCGAATTGGAATCACTCCAATCCGCCTTAAATAAATTGCCATAATACCTCATTAAATCGATCCCGTTCTTCCCAAAACGTTCCATGGCCGCTATATTGGAAAGGAACGACCTTCGAATTTGGTATGAGTTCATTGAGTTCTTGAGCTTGTGCAAAAGGGATTACTTTATCATGTATTCCATGAATGATTAACGTAGGCACATGAATTTTTGAAAGATCCGCATATAAATTTTCATCTCTTAAAGTATTAATGATTGCAATTGTCGACCAACTTGCTGCATCCAATCCCATTTTCATAAACCAATCAGAAAATTCTTTTGTAATATATTGGAAGAAAAATCCGTCGATTACTTTTTGCATCATTTTCGGTCGATCATTATATGCTAGTTGAAGAAAACTTTGTGCAGTCTCTTGTGTAAAGCCGATTGGAGCTGCACTCGCAACAAGAATTAATTTCGATACACCAAAACCATGATGACGAGACATATAACGTATTGCAATAGCTCCGCCAGTAGAATGGCCTACTAATGCAAAATTGTTTAATTTTAGAGCATCCACAACTGCACGAACATCATCAGCTAACCTGTTGTAACAATATCCTTCAAAAGGTCTATCCGATTTTCCGAAACCTCTCCAATCAATACCGATACAACGATATCCTAACATCGGCAAGACGTTATACTGATATTCAAACTGATTATGATTTAAAGGCCAACCGTGTAAAAACACAATGGTTTTCTTTCCATGAGGATTAAAATCTTCCACATATAATTTTACACCCGAATCAACAGTAACAAAATAGCCCATGCATACCCTCCCGTAATTCAGTCTCGGAATAGGATATTCAGGGCTGAAAATATAGGTGAATCTCTTAGAAAGTAAAGAAACAATTTTATTTTATGCTCGCAAAATTTTTTCCATCGCTTTTCCTTTTGCCAATTCATCGATCAGTTTATCCAAATAACGAATTTCCTGCATCAAAGGTTCTTCAATCTCTTCTACCCGCACTCCACAAATAACACCTTTGATGAGTTTACGATTAGCATTTAATTGAGGAGCTTCATTAAAGAATGTTTCAAAATCTGACTCTTTTTCTATTTGCGCCTCTAATTCTTCTTGGCTATATCCAGTTAACCAACGAATAATTTCATCTACTTCTTCTTTTGTACGACCTTTTTTCTCTGCTTTCTGAATATAAAGAGGATATACACTTGAAAATTTCATCTTATAAATCCGATTGTTTTTCATCACATGCTACTCCTTTTCTTCAGGCGAAATATTTTTTTCATTATATCGAAGTTCGAAATGAATAAACAGCCGCAACTTCCATACAGTTAGTTCCAACAAATTATTCCAATCAAATACCCTAAAACTGCTAAACCAATTCCTCCACCGTAAGTGATTATTATGTACAAAAGAAAATGCTTTTTATTCTTTAAATAAAATTGAATGAGTTCTAATTTCAATGTTGAAAAGGTTGTAAATGCCCCAAGAAATCCTGTCCCTAAAAGTAAGAGCAAGGTTTCATTTGCTTTTGCACCCGTGATGATGCCTAATAGAAACGCTCCTAATAAATTTACAGTCATTGTTCCAAAGGGCAGTGACTCTTGTTTATTTAAAACTTTAGCAATGGCAAATCGAGAGATAGCGCCTAGAAAACCCCCAATTCCCACGTATACGAAATGCATCAACAAGTCGAATCAACCTCCTTACTGCCTTTAAAACCTAATCGGCTCATAACCAATCCACCGATAATACTTACTAAAACATAAAGCACTCCTAACAAATAATGCTGATTCTCAAACAACTCAATCGTTTCGACGCTCAATGTAGAAAAAGTTGTAAATGAACCGACATACCCTGTACTAATTGCAGTTGCTATGATTGGCGATACAGAAATTCTGTTGAATAATGATGTAGTCAACCAAGCTAATAAATAACTTCCAACTAAGTTGACGATAAGTGTAGCCCAAGGAAACACGCTATTAGTCATGAAGGTGATTCCGATGAAATATCTAGAAATGGCACCTAGTGCACCTGCAATGCCGACATACATATAAACCATTTGATTTTCCTCCTTTCCATAAAAAAACTCCTGCTCGTGATAGGGAAATTCCATATCACCAGCAGGAGTCATCAGCCAACTTCGGCGGTTAAAGGTGAACTCCATCACCTATTGTACTTATTTGGTAATTAACTTATAACATGATATCATACATTTTTCAATTATTTTGTACGATAGGATAAATTCTGTTTTGGCGTATAGATATCCTTAGCTCGTGCGGATAATCTACATACTGGTGCGTTTAGCTTCTTCGCTTGTACGGATAATCACTCGGCTTGTGCGTTTACCTTCTTTGCTCGTGCATATAGCTACTCAGCTTGTACAGTGCAGTTACCTTCTTAACTCGCGCACATAGTCGTGCATATACTCTCAGCTCGTGCACATAATCCACTCCCTTGTGCGTTTAATCCTTTAACTAGTGTGGATAATTTCTCAACTCATGTGAATAGTTTCATTACTCGTGCATAAAAACTTCCTTCTTGTGCGGATAACTACAATTCTTGTGTAGATAATACATCCTTTTGTTCAGATACGTTCCCAACTTGTGTGGATGATTATTTAGCTTGTGCATATAGCATCCTGACTTGTGCACATCCCCTTATACTTGTGCATTTCACTTCGTAACTCGTGTATAAAAATTCTAGTGTAACTAGGTTGTGTAAATTATGTTCCCTATCCAACCTCCACTAGATTAAGAGAATTTTTCTATTTAAAATTCATCCTAAATTTGTAATTTCTCAAAATTGGGAATAAAATCAATTTTATAGCATTAATTATTCATCGAGTTCTTAAATAAAAAAGGAGTGCAAGAAATGAAAGCTCAAGTCATTCAAACTTTTGGTAATCCATCCGTCTTTCAAATTCAAGATCTTCCCACACCTGAAGTCATTCCTGGCCATGTGCTCATCCAAGTAAAAGCAACGAGTGTCAATCCCATTGATACAAAAGTTCGCTCTGGTTTCGTTCCCGCTGTTGCTCCTGAATTTCCAGCTGTATTACATGGAGATGTAGCTGGAGTCGTTTGTGCAGTTGGTGAAGGGGTCTCAAAATTTCAAGTAGGAGATGAAGTTTACGGCTGTGCCGGTGGATTTAAAGGAACTACAGGGGGAGCGTTGGCAGAGTACATGCTGGCCGATGCTGATTTACTTGCCCATAAACCAAAAAATTTATCAATGGAAGAAGCTGCTGCTATACCGCTTGTTGCCATCACCGCTTGGGAAGCATTGTTCAATCGAGGAAAGCTGGCTCCTGGACAAAACATATTAATCCATGCAGCAACAGGCGGTGTGGGACATGTTGCCATCCAACTGGCAAAATGGGCTGGTGCGAAAGTCTACTCAACTGCCTCTTCAAAAGAAAAGCTTGAAATCGGCGCTCGTCTTGGGGCTGATGTAACAATCAACTATCTGGAAGAAAGCGTCCAAGATTATGTACAAAAATATACGAATGGTAAAGGTTTTGACATCGTATTTGACACAGTTGGAGGGGAGAACTTAGACCGCTCTTTTGAAGCAGCTGCTTTACACGGAACAGTTCTAGCAATTGCTGCTCGTTCTACCCATGACCTCTCCCCACTACATTCGAAAGGATTATCACTTCACGTAACGTTTATGTTATTAAAAATCTTAAACAAAGAATCACGAAAAGAATATGGTGAAATTTTAGAGAAGATTACAAATATCATTGAAGATGGAAAACTTCGTCCGCTTCTTGATCCAAACATTTTCACATTTGATGAAGTCTCCAATGCCCATGAACACTTAGAATCCGGTAAAGCAATTGGAAAAATTGTTTTAGTAAATAAATGGTAAGATAAAAAGAGGTTGGGACATAAGTATTTTTCAACCTCAAAAATAAGGGGTGAGTTGTTTGAAACAGCTCACCCTTTTACAATTTCATCCAATTCATGAGGGTTTTACACCCCTCGTAGTGCATATTTTC
>NZ_JAAXPW010000046.1 GCF_012396605.1 Ureibacillus thermosphaericus | reverse complement strand
CCTCCAGCTTCCTTCAGATTCCGCGTCACCACGGACACCCTTTCGTTGAGCTAACCTCTACTTCTGTCTTCGGGGTTCGGGACTTACACCCTATAGTTCATGTACATGCCGGGCGCACATCAAAAAACAAAATTACCGTCAACGGAAATTTTGTGTTAAGACCTTTTTATTTGGAAATATTTATTTTTTTGGAAAAAGTTAAAGAATAAACTTTACGGAATGTGGTAAAATTGAATACAGATACCGCTTTACTTCCTATTCTCGTTACACCTTGCAAATTCCACAAAAAAACACTTCCGATATTCATAATGAATCCCTTTTATATGGGGTCATTATGAATATATCGAAAGTGCTTTTTAGCAAAAGTTCAATTATTCTAAATTATTAAGGTCAAACTGTGCGATTGTTTCATCCTCGACCATAACCATTAAAGTGGCATCCATTGCATTTTCTTTTAACTTCTCTAACTGTTCGGAAGATGGTGCAGCTTTTAATTGTTCATTGTCCTTTAAGGCACCTAATACAAAATCAAGCGAGAATTCGCCTTCTTGATTAGGTTTAAGAACTGGTAAACCTGTATGCCCCGTACCATAATTTTTTTCCTTATCATAGATATTTATCCCAATTAGTTCTTCCGAAATGGCTTTCAGTTTTTCACTGGGTTCAATATAAATTTTTATACCGTCATCATAATCATATGTTGCGTCATTTAAACGCTTATCTCCTCCAAGATCCTTTCTTCCAACATTTTTTAAAACGAAATTATAATGCAAGTTAACAAATTCTAATTCATCACTATCTTCTACTAAATTATTCTTTTCTATCTCAACTGTCCCACTAATTATTTCTACAGAAGGAGTATTAGAACAACCGGCTAAGAGTAATACAACGAAAAGAATGCTGAAAATCGATTTTGACATATTTTTAACGCTCATTATATATCCTTTCTAAAAAAATAATTAAATACGCTTATGGAGTTTAGATATTATTTTGTAATTGTAGAGTCCATACAGAACCACCTCTACTTTTTAAAGTAGCAGTAGAAGTCGCTCCCACATAATGAGTATATTGCAGACTTACATATTTCCAGTCTTTAAAATCAGAAGAATAAGACCATTCATTTGAAGTTGGTGAATAATCCTTAGCCTGAGTTAGACTTGGGAATCCACTAGTACCAACGGATACTTTTCTGCTCGTAATAGAAACCGTTGAATCACTAATTTTCCATCCTCCAGTAGCTTTTGTAATCTTTGCGTATTCGATATTATTTTCTTTCTTTCTTGAATAATAAATAGTTGAGTAAGCCTTTACACTATAAGAAGAATCCCATTTTTCTTCGCCTTTATTTCCGGATTCTGCGGATGCTATATTGAAACCATTAATATTGTCCGTTTCTTCTACTAATCCAAAAGTAGTAATGGCGAATTCTTCAATTTCAACATCTCCAATTTTTTCTACTTTTAACAATTGAGATGTAGAAACATTCGTAACGTTAAAATCTTCGCTTAATTCACTATTTGTTAATGTAGACGATTTTATTTTGTTTGAATTTGTTAATTGATATTTAGGTAATTCAATATTATTCAATTCAACTTCATGAACTCCATTTAAAGCCCTTTCAAGCAATTCATCTATATCTGTAATTTCTTGAGCTTGATAAATGATTTTTTTGTTATCCTCAACTTGTGCATTTGCTGCTGGTACATTTACAAATACAAGTAAGAATGTAAATAAAAGAAATAAAGAATAAAAATACTTTTTCATACTAATATCTCCTATTTACTACAATCACAATAAAAAATGTTCTAAATAATCTGATGATTTGTGAGATACATAGTTTTTACTCGATATTTTTCACCTCCATTTTTCTCTCTTTTCTTTTTCGATGATTACAAACATTGTAGTATAAAAAAAGGAATTTCTTCCTTTTTATTCATAACTTTGTATAATCCACTCATAAGTGTAGGATTAAGAATTATGGGTTTTATCGTAAATTTACTGAACAACACGGGATTCACCGCTTCCTTCCTCAAGTGAGGTACTACGTTTTCTGTGTTCATCATGACTCACTGAATGCCAAGGGCTATTCTCTCTTAATTGTTCGGTCCTTCTTAGTAGTTCTAAACCAACTAATACTATGACCTCTGCTGACTTCTGACGGTTCAGCTACTTATCACTAAGTAGGTTATGAAGCGTACTTCACATATCCGCCAGACCTCCCCGGGTAAGTACATGCACTTTCACACCATCTATCCGCCTCATTTACTCGATATGACCTTCGACAGAAAGAGCTTTGTTTTGTTGTGCAAACTCACTCAATCATACCTAGCCTTATATGAGGTTCGTGTTCCTCGGACCGGTGTTTTGCCTCCAGCTTCCTTCAGATTCCGCGTCACCACGGACACCCTTGCTCTTGGCTAACCTCTACTTCTGTCTTCGGGGTTCGGGACTTACACCCTATAGTTCATGTACATGCCGGGCGCACAAAAAAAGGGGCAAAAATGCCCCTTTTAATATTTTTCAGAAAATTTTTTTATGAATAGAAAATAATAAATTTTTATTTTGATAAAGCTTTTTCAATATATTGGCGTATTGATTCTTCCCCGTTTGCTAATGCTTCCTTTTCTCTCGCTTCATCTTTTGCTAGTTTTTCTTCGGCTTTTTTCAAAATTTCTTCTTCTTCTCCTTGTGGAACAACAATAACACCGTCTACATCTCCAATAATGAAATCTCCTGGTTGGACGCTCACACCACCAATGGCAATCGGAACATTTACTCGACCACCACCATGTTTATTTCCACTAGCAACGGTTGTTCCTAGGGCAAACACCGGAAAATCTAATTCTCGAATTGCTGCAATATCACGTATTACACCATTGACAACAAACCCTTGAATCCCCAATCCTTTCGCAAGAGAAGCTACAAAATCCCCTGCTACTGCTCGGTTTGTATTCCCTTTTGCATCAATAACAAGAATATCCCCTTTTTGTGCGATATTAATTGCTTCTAATACAGCTTTATTTTCCCCATCTGGCAATCTAACCGTTACAGCTCGTCCAGCAATTTTAAAATGATCGCTCAACGGTTTGATTTTTGCATCTAAATTTGTATGTCCCCCTGTAGCATCAGATATTGCAGTAGTTGGTATCGCTAAATATTTTTCAATTAAATTGGACATGTCGACATAACCCCTTTGAATTTACATAATATTTTAATAATTCTATATTATAGGATAAACTTTCCTTTTTCTATATAATTTGCAACTAATTTCACTAAATTTTAATAAAGTTAAGAAGTTAGCATTCCTACAAATACATATACTATGAATAACCATCATTGCTCTGTGATCACGTGTTATGCGTAAAAATTTATAAGATGGTTACACTGTATAAAAATTACATAATTCTACAAGGAGTGACACGGCAATGATAATGAACCGCTTAGTAAAAGAATGCATCAATGAACAAGGGAAAAAAGTCTACCGAATGGCAACGTATGATATCGAAGTCATTGCAAAGTCAAATGGTGGTCTCTCACCAACTATTATCTATCTTCATAATAATCAAGATGTTACAGATGACATACGTGACATTCGCTTTGGCGCACGTTCACCCTATTCATATATTGAAGATTACGATGAGTTTCAAACAATGCTTTATAATAAAGAACAAAAAGCCATTAATGATTTATATGATTCCATTAGCTTAAGACCGAAGAACATGACTACTACTGAACAAACTTTGTGGAGTATCGGGGTATTAGTCTTAATGTCCATACCTCTACTCGTAGCAATGCTCATCTTCCATTAAAGGGAGAAAATATTCTCCCTTTTTTTATGATAAAAAATAAAAGAATCCTTGATTAGTGTATTTACACTATCCCAGGATTCGAATATTGTTAAACATCTTTATTCACAAGATTTCCATTGCTCATTTCCAACATTTCAAATAGCTCTTCTAATGAAGTTGCTACTAAAAACAATTCATGTTGTGATGCTCTTAAAAATCCTTCTTCCATCATTTTTTCAAAATGTTGCACTAGACCATCATAAAAGCCATTTACATTATATAAAATAACAGGTTTTGCATGTAATCCTATTTGCGCCCAAGTAAAAGCTTCAAAATACTCATCAAGTGTTCCGCAACCACCCGGTATCGCCACAAAAGCATCGGAAAGATCCGACATTTTCTTTTTTCGAGCATGCATTGACTCAACGATATATAATTCAGTTAATCCTTTATGCAATTTTTCTTTATTCACTAAATGTTCCGGCATGACTCCGATTACTTCTCCGCCTTCTGCAAGAGCTGCATCCGCTACTTTCCCCATTAAACCTTGAGTTGACCCTCCATAAACAAGCCCGTATCCGCTACGTGCAATCATTTTCCCTAATTCAATTGCTTTTTCTACATAAACCGACGATTTTCCTGATGATGAACCACAATAAACCGCTATACGCAATCAAGTCACCTTCTCTTTTACTTCCATTATATCGAAAAATTATTAACTCAATGTAAAAGGTTCAAAATTCTATTTTATTTTTTCTTGCATTTTGTTACGGCAAGCATGAAGATGATTCAATCATGAAATCATGATACACTTACACCGAAGGAGAGAGGAATGTGGAATTATATGATAAAGATGAATATTTTATGAGTGAAGCAATTAAAGAAGCAAAAAAAGCGGAAACTCTTGGTGAAGTTCCCATCGGTGCTGTTATTGTCTATCAAGATCAAATCATTGCTCGTTCCCACAACTTGCGGGAAACAACTCAGAACGCTATTACGCATGCGGAACTAATGGCAATTCAAGAAGCTTGCAAAGCAATTGGGAGCTGGCGGTTAGAAGAAACGACATTATACGTGACCCTTGAACCATGTCCAATGTGTGCTGGAGCAATTCTACAATCAAGAATCCCTCGGGTCGTATATGGTGCACGGGACCCTAAGGCTGGTAGTGTCGATTCATTATATCGTCTATTAAACGATTCTCGATTAAACCACGAATGTGATGTGACAGAAGGTGTTTTAGCTGATGAGTGCGGCTCTCTATTAACAAATTTTTTTAAAGCGATTCGAGAAAGAAAAAAAGAAGAAAAACGAAAAATGAAATTGAATGAGAAGGAAAATTGTGATTGAGAAATCAGTCACAATTATATTTTTAAAACTATCCACCTATCATATTATGTTATTTTTTAAAATATATATCATATTCTCTCCTGATTTTTCGTATCTATAAAATATCTAACTTTTTTTAGAATCAGGAGGAACATGAAAATATGAAGTTTTTAACGAGAATATCAAATGCTATTATGGAAAAGTATTTACCTGATCCATATATTTTTGTTGCAATATTATCAGTACTCGTTGTAATTCTTGGTGTTGTATTAACCCCCTCCTCACCACTTGATATGGTTATTTATTGGGGAGATGGATTCTGGGGATTACTAGCATTTACGATGCAAATGGTCATTGTACTAACTGCTGGACACGTACTAGCAAATAGCCCTTTATTTAAAAAATTTCTAACTGCTATTGCAAGCAGCATCAAATCCCCTGGTATGGCCATTATTATTGTTACATTTGTTTCTTTAATTGCTTGCTGGATTAATTGGGGATTCGGTTTAGTAATCGGAGCTATTTTTGCTAAAGAAATCGCTCGTCATGTAAAAAAAGTGGACTATCGCTTATTAATTGCTAGTGCTTATTCTGGTTTTATTATTTGGCACGGTGGGTTGGCAGGATCCATTCCTCTATCAGTAGCAACTGAAGGGCATCCTTTTGAAGGGATAATGGGCGTAGTTCCTACTTCGGGAACAATTTTTACTTCTTATAATTTATTTATTGTACTGGTTATCCTTTTCACTCTTCCATTCTTTAACCGCTGGATGATGCCAAAAGATGATGATGTAGTAGAAGTGGATCCAGCTTTATTGGTAGAAGAAGAGAAGAAATTCCCACCGCCTGTAAATACTTTTGCTTCTCGTTCAGAAAGAAGCTATATTTTAACTATTTTAATTGGGATAATTGGAGTAACGTATCTTATTTATCATTTTACAACGAAAGGTTTTGCTCTTGATTTAAATATTGTGAACACAATCTTTGTGATTCTCGGAATTATTTTACACGGAACACCTCAACGCTTCTTAGCCGCTACTCAAAATGCCATTAAAACAGCAAGCGGCATTGTATTTCAGTTCCCTTTCTATGCAGGGATTATGGGGATGATGACAAATTCAGGTTTAGCTGCTGTCTTCTCTGAGTGGTTTATTGCTATTTCGAACGATACAACTTTCTATTTATTTACATTTTATTCTGCTGGTTTAGTCAATTTCTTTATTCCTTCTGGTGGAGGTCAATGGGCGGTGCAAGCACCAATCATGTTAGAAGCAGCTCAAGTGATGGGGGCTGATTATGCGAAAACGGCTATGGCTATTGCTTGGGGTGATGCTTGGACGAACATGATTCAACCTTTCTGGGCTCTACCTGCACTTGCCATTGCGGGCTTAAAAGCAAAAGATATTATGGGATTCTGTGTATTCGTTCTCATTTTTACAGGAATTATTATCAGTATTGGATTTTTATTCTTCTAAAAATAAAAGAGCCTGATCATAAAAGTTTTGAACTTTTGATCAGGCTCAAATCTTACAATAAATATTTTTTAACTCTTTCTCTGCGGTGGTTACATCAAACGCGCCTCCTCGTTGCATTTTCTGTGACGAAAGCGAGAACGACAGACGCAAAGGAAGCATTTAAATAACTTTTTAGGAACCCTCGTCCCCTTGTTTATCTCAATTTAAATTGTCGAACTAGTCGATTTAATTCCTCAGCAAGGACTGCCAGTTGTTCAGAACTCGCAGAAATCTCTTCCATTGCACTATTTGTCTGTTCTGATGCAGCCGTTGTTTCTTCAATACCGGCAGCAGCCTCTTCAGAGATTGCAGCAATTTCTTGAATGGAACTGTTCATCTCACTACTGTTTGTTGCGATGGTTGATAAATTTTCAGCTACAACCGTGATACTATCGACCATTTCTTGCAAAGAATTTTGAATCGTAGTAAATGTTTCGTGTGTTGTTTTTATTTGAGTAGAACCCTGCTCAACTTCTTTATAACCATTTGTTAACGCTTCTGTCACAACACTAAATTCTTCCTGAATATTATTTACAATCTTTGTTATATCCGTTACAGAATATGCTACTTGTTCAGCCAGTTTTCGAACTTCTTCTGCAACAACAGCAAATCCTTTTCCATGTTCTCCTGCTCTTGCCGCTTCAATTGCAGCATTTAAAGATAAAAGATTTGTCTGTTCAGCAATCTCTTTAATAACTATAACCAATTGAGAGATTTCTTGTACTTGGGTATGAAGTTCATTCACTTTACCGACTGAATCACGTACAATATGATCGATTGTTTGCATTTGTTTAGCGGAAGATTCCATCAAACGGCTTCCGTCATTTGTTAATGCCAATATTTCTTTTGCTCTTTGCTGAACACGTTCTCCGTGCTCGTTTGCCTCTTGAGAAGTCGCTACAAAGTTCGTTGCTATGGAAGATAAGTTGCTTGCATTATCTGCTTGTTTTTCGGAACCTTGAGCAAGTTCCTCCATTGTCACGACAATTTGATTTGCACCCAGTTTTACCTCATTTGCAGCCTGCGTTAATTCTTCGCTACTACTTGAGACAATTTCCGAGTTTTTCGCAATTTCTTGCAGAATATTCTTCAACTTATCTTGCATATCATTCATTGCCAAAGCTAATTGGCCAGTTTCATCCTTCGATTTAATCCTTAACGGCTCAGGGCTTAAATCTGCTCGAGAAAGTAAATTCATTCTTTCCATAACCATTTGAATAGGCTTTGATATGCTATTTGTAAATACCCATATAACAATTAAACCTATGATTACTGCTATCAACAACGTAAACAAATTCACTTTTAAAATATTATTTGCAGGCTTATTAAAATCCATCATGTATGTACTTGCACCAATTATCCATCCCCAGTTTGAATCCACTTTTGAATAAGCTACTTTTTCTTCAATCTGATTTTCATTTCCGATTAATGGATAATCATAATAAACAAATCCTCCACCTGATTGTCCCACTTTGATAATTTCTTGTATGAATTTTAATCCTTTTGTATCTTCATCGTTCCACATATTTTGGCCTTCAATTGTCGGGTGCACAAGCATAGTTCCCTTTTCATCGACGATAAATAAGTAACCATGTTCTCCTATATCGATATTTTTATTGATTGGTCGTAATCCTTCCTCATTCTTGCTTCCTAAAATTGCTTCTTTTACTTTTTCCTGCGCATCCTCTAATGAAATTTCCCCTCTATCAACATATTTCGATAAACTATTAATCATTTCTAACGTCATTTCAACACTGTTGCTCAAATTGGTTTTCCCTAAATCATTCAAACTTTCTTCAGTTTGCATGAAATTTATGAAGCTGACTACAACTAAAGGAATGAGCAACAAAGCAGTAGAAATAATCAACAACTTTCGTTTAATTGTCAATTTCTTAAACAAAACAAACATACCCCCTGATAAAAAAGTTTCAAAAAGATGTCAGTTTAATAATTTTTATATAGGTATTTCCTCCTCCCAATATTTAAAATAACAAAATAGTAAAAAATAAATATTGATTTTTATCAATATTTATAATTGTTTAAAAAATTATATTATTCCGAATTCGTTTATTCAATATAAATTTTCCATTTAATTAAATTATTAGGAATATTAAGAAAACGGAAATGCATTCTAGCAAAAAGAAAAAAGCATACCTTTTACTCGGTATGCTTCTTTTTATTACTTTTATTTTTTAGGTGGTGTCATCATTTCTTTTCCACCCATATATGGTCTTAATACTTCAGGAATAATGACACTTCCATCTTCTTTTTGATAATTTTCTAAAATGGCAGCAACTGTACGACCAATAGCAAGTCCTGAACCATTTAATGTGTGAACGTATTCTGGTTTTGCTCCTTGTTCACGACGGAAGCGGATATTTGCACGTCTCGCTTGGAAATCTTCAAAGTTTGAGCAAGATGAAATTTCACGATATTTATTTTGTGATGGCATCCATACTTCTAAATCGTATTTTTTAGCAGCAGTGAAGCCTAAATCAGCAGTACACATTTTCACACGTTGATAAGGCAAGTTTAATAATTGAAGTACTTTTTCTGCATGGCTTGTTAATAACTCTAATTGTTCATAAGATTCTTCCGGTTTCACAAAGCGTACAAGTTCTACTTTGTTAAATTGGTGCTGACGAATTAATCCTCGAGTATCACGACCTGCAGATCCTGCTTCTGAGCGGAAACATGCACTAAATGCCACAAAACCTTTTGGTAACATATCAATGCTTAAAATTTCATCACGATAGAAATTCGTTACTGGCACTTCAGCAGTTGGAATCATGAAATAGTCAGTATCGACAAGTTTAAATACATCCTCTTCAAATTTTGGTAATTGTCCAGTTCCTAATAAACTGTCTCGATTGACAATGACTGGAGGGAGCATTTCCTCATATCCATGTTCTTCTACATGTAAATCCATCATGAAATTCATAAGTGCTCGCTCTAATCTTGCACCTAAGCCACGGTAGAAAACAAATCGACTTCCTGTTACTTTCGCAGCTCTTTCAAAATCTATGATATCTAAATCTGTTGCCAAGTCCCAATGCGGTTTGACTTCAAACTGAAACGCTGGAATCTCACCCCAAGTATATTCCACTACATTGTCATCTTCGCTCTCACCAATTGGAACAGATTCATGAGGGATGTTTGGCAAACGCATCATCATATCTTTGAATTTTTCTTCAATTTCTAATAACTCTGCATCTAACTGTTTAATTTCTTCACCCACTTGGCGCATACGAACAATCATTTCATCGGCATTTTCTTTATTGCGTTTCATGACAGCAATTTGTTCTGATACTTTATTGCGCTCAGCTTTTAATTCTTCCGTTTTTGCAATTAGTTCACGTCGTTTTGAATCAAGTGATTCAAATTCATCAAAATTTCCTAAATCTTCGTTGCGTGTTAAAAGAATTTTTTTCACTTCTTCATAGTTTTCACGGACACGTCTAATATCTAGCATGTTTATTCCTCCAAACTTGTTAAAAATTATTCCATATAAAAAGCTCTCAATCCCATAAAGGGACGAGAGCTACCCGCGTTGCCACCCTAGTTGATTAAACAAAATGTTTAATCCTCTTATTTCATAACGGCTTTACAACCGACCCAATCCTACTAAACATTTCAGCTGGGCAACTCATGGATGGATTCACAAGGGTTTTTATCAGCTTCCACCAACCGCTGACTCTCTTAAAAAAACTGACTTGCTACTACTTCCAATCATCGCATTATCGTTAATCGATTTTAACCATAGCGTACTATATCCCGTTAAATTTTGCAAGAAAAGACTTTATTAACTTTATTTTGACAAATCTCATCTAACTTGCAAAAGTTCTTCTTTGGAAAGAGTAGCAATATCAATACCTTTCATAGGATTACCTAAATCCTTTGAAAGTTCAGCTATAAGTGGGTAATCATTATAATTTTTTGTCGCTTCAACAATAGCTCTTGCAAACTTTTCTGGATTTTCCGATTTAAATATACCGGAACCAACAAACACTCCATCTGCTCCTAATTCCATCATTAATGCGGCATCGGCTGGTGTGGCAACCCCTCCTGCTGCATAATTTAATACAGGCAACCGTCCTCGTTCTTTAATTTGTAGCAACAACTCATAAGGCGCACCTAATTTTTTTGCTTCCACCATTAATTCATCTTGACTCATGTTAACAATTTGACGTACTTGGGCATTTACTTTTCGAATATGACGTACAGCTTCTACAATGTTTCCTGTACCTGCTTCACCTTTCGTACGCAACATGACTGCCCCTTCTCCAATTCTCCGCGCTGCTTCTCCTAAATCGCGACACCCACAAACAAAAGGTACGTTAAACTCCTTTTTTAACAAATGGAATTCATCATCCGCTGGTGTTAATACTTCACTTTCATCAATCATATCTACACCTATTGATTCTAAAATACGTGCCTCCACAATATGGCCAATTCTTACTTTTGCCATCACCGGAATGGATATGGCATTCTTTACTTCCTCAATAATGCGAAGATCAGCCATCCTAGCTACTCCGCCTTCTTTTCGTATATCTGATGGAACTTTTTCTAATGCCATTACCGCAACAGCACCTGCCGCTTCTGCAATTTTTGCTTGCTCAGCATTCACAACATCCATGATTACGCCGCCTCGGGGGATGTTAATTTCTTTAAAATTTTCCATATTATTACCTCCTATTATTTGTTGATTTTTAGTATAATGATTTTTGACAATATAAAAAGTTCCAAAATTATAAAAAGTTATATGGTCAGTTGGAGGTATATACGATGGACATGCTGATCTTCCAATTGGAAAAAGAAAATGCTAAACCTTTGTATGAACAACTCTACAGCGGCATAAAAAATGCAATTATTCAAAAACAAATTGAAGTAGGAACGAAATTGCCATCTAAGCGAAAATTAGCGGAGTTTTTAAATATTAGTCAAACTACCATTGAAATTGCATATTCTCAATTATTAGCGGAAGGATATATTACATCTATTCCCCGTGTAGGTTATTTTGTTGAAGAAATTGATGAACTGCCTTACGTAGAAAAAAAACAAACGACAATCGAAATTCCCCAAAAAGAACAAAAACAATATCGATATGATTTTCATCCTGGTAAAGTTGATGAAGAATCCTTCCCTTTTGTTGTATGGAGAAAGTATGTAAAAGATATATTTGATATTACTTCAAAAGAGTTGTTACAAATGGGTGAACCCCAAGGAGAAGTAGAGTTACGAAAGGAAATTGCCAATTATTTATTTCAATCGAGAGGTATCCATTGCAAACCTGAGCAAATCGTTATTAGCTCTGGAACTGAGCTTTTATTACCGATGATTTTGCGCTTATTTGAAGATGATTTCATATTAGCCCTTGAAAACCCTGGTTACTCAGCAATACCGAGAATTCATTTAAATAATAATGCCATTCCTATTTCTGTGGATGAGGAAGGTTTAGTAGTTGATGAACTTGAACAAACAAATGCTAATATCGTCTATATTACTCCATCACATCAATTCCCGACAGGGGCAGTGCTGTCAGCTACAAGAAGAACTCAACTGCTGAAATGGGCAAGCAAAGCACCTAATCGATATATTATTGAAGATGATTATGATAGTGAGTTTCGCTACATTGGCAAACCCATTCCAGCCCTACATGGTTTAGATCAAAATGATAAAGTGATTTATATGAGCACATTTACAAAATCATTGATGCCATCACTTAGGGTTGCTTATATGGTATTGCCTCATCATTTATTAATGAAATATAAAGAAATATTTAGTTATTACTCAGCAACGGTCCCACGTTTCGTTCAACACATATTAGCCAATTTTATGAAAGATGGTCATTTCTCTAAACATTTAAATCGCATGAGGAAAATTTATCGAAAAAAACATGATAAATTAAAACATACGCTAACTACTTTTTATCCTGATATAAAAATAACAGGAGACCAAGCTGGAATGCATGTGCTAATCTCGATTCCTAGCGGCAAAAATGTTGACCAACTGAAGCAAATTGCAAATCATCATGGCATCAACATTACTCCTGTAACCAATTATTTGTTAAAGCCCATTGAATATGAACATCCTACCTTCTTGCTTGGATTCGGAGGTATTCCTTTAAATCAAATAGAGGAAAGTATCCACCAATTGATGGAATGTTGGAATGTACAAAAAAATAAAAAACTCGCTAAACTATAGATGTCTTAGCGAGTTTTTTATATTAGTATATTATACATATATTTCCCATAAATATTTCCCAAGCAATATTTTTTCTTTAATCTGCAAATTTCTTTTTTAATTGTTCTGAACCAGTTCCACCAATAATCATTAATACCAATGGTAAGAAATTTGAAATCACTTTAGGTAAACCATCAAGAATTGTTATATTCGTATAAAAAAATAAATTGGAGCCTAGAATGATGATTTTAATGAGTATTAATAATACCCCTAGTAAAAATAAACTGTCAAAAAACGATTTTAATTTGGGGTGAGCTAATTTTTTACTATCTTTAATTACTTTTTCCTTCAAATCATCGTCACTCCTTAACATTTCATCTATTGTAATACCAAATAAATCGCTTAGTGCAATAATTACTTCAATACTTGGATAGTTCTTTCCAGTTTCCCATTTTGATACTGATTGACGACTGACATGAAGTTTATCTGCAAGATCTGCTTGTGTCCAACCTCGTTTTTCCCTTTCATTTTTTAATCGTTCACTAAATGTCATCGACGGCAACTCCTTTCTTATGTTCAGTATCGATTAAAAGTAGTATGAAGTAAAGAGAGCTATGGGCGCATGAAGATGCAACGGATAGTTGCCATCGCCAAACGCCAATTATATACCATTTTGTATAAAATTTACATTTAATTTCCAAAAGTATTAGAATATATATCAAAGAAAAAAAGCTAAGAATCCACATCTAGTGGTTCCTAGCTTTCTTGAAATAAATTCTATTAGCGAAAAGTTTTAATTGCCTAATTTGTTATGAAAATAAGCCTCCTACAAAACCAGTAATGCCTCCCCAAAGATTACTGAAGAAATTACCGATTCCTTGGAAGAATAATGAGATAAATCCTGCTCGTTCAACATCGTCTGCTGTTACTACATCAACAGCCATTTCTTTACCATCGATAAAACCGTAATCAGAACCTTCTTTTCTTTCAATTACGACTTTCCCAACTACCGTCCCTTTTTCAACTTTCGCTTCAAGGGACTCTTTATCTAACACTAACTTTGGTTGATATAAATCTTTTTCTGATGTTTTTACAAGCATGGATAAAGGTTCTTTTACAGCAATTTTTACTTTATCTTCTTTTCCTTTAATGACTTTAATAGATTCTTTTCCTTTTTCAGAAAAGTCGGCTGGAATAATTTCTTGTTTTGCAAATTGGCTAAAACCATAATCGAACAATTTTGCTGTTGCATCAAAACGCGCTTTATATGAACCAACACCGTTTGAATCAACAGCATTCATTACAACTGAAATTAAACGTGTACCATTTCGTTCAGCAGTTCCTGTAAAACAGTATCCCGCTAAATTAGTTGTACCTGTTTTCAATCCATCGACACCTTGATATTGATATACCAACCCTGGCAACATGAAGTTCCAGTTTTCCATCTTAATGGCATCATCTGTACCTTCTCTGAACGTTTTTCTCGGAATGCTAGCAGTTTCTAAAACTTCAGGATAATCTTTCAGTAAATGATAGGCAAGTTTTGCAACTGAGCGAGCTGGCATTACGTTTTCATCTTCCGGACCTGTCCCAGCAGGATGCATGCCCATTAAATCAGCATTATTTAATCCTGTTGAATTGACAAATTTATACCCTTCTAGTCCTAATTCTTCCGCTTTTTTATTCATTAGCTTTATAAACTCTGTTTCCGTTCCAGCTACTGTTTCAGCGATTGCCACTGTAGCAGCATTTGCAGAGTAAATTACCATTGCCTCATACAATTCTTGAATCGTATAAGTTCCATCTGCTCTTAACGGCACATTACTTAATGCACGATTTTGTGACAACTTATATGTATATTCCGTCACGCGATATTCTTGATCCCAACTAACTGTACCAGCTTTAATCGCATCTAATAAAATATACTCTGTCATCATTTTTGACATACTCGCAATACCAAGCGGTGTGTCAGCATTTTGCTCGTATAATATTTTCCCTGAATCTGCATCAATTAAAATGGCAGCCCCAACATTTAATCCTAAATCTGTTTCAGCATTGGCTTGGGGTGTCGTAACAATCATGCTAATTAACAGAATTGGAATCATGAGTAAGCTGATCATTGATGTCTTCCTTGCTGTTTTCACTTAAATGTACCTCCACTCATTATTATCATCTTCGCTCATTTTACCATAGATAGTATTCGATGTGTGTAACGAACAAGAAAAAACACTCTTCTAACATCTACAGTGACGTTAGAAGAGTGTTTAGGTTTCAAATTATTGAAGAGAATAGTTTGGAGCTTCTTTCGTAATTTGTACATTGTGTGGATGAGATTCACGAAGACCTGCATTTGTCATGCGGACGAATTGAGATTTTTCGCGTAAATGTTCTAAGTTAGGAGCTCCGCAATATCCCATTCCTGAACTTATACCACCCACTAATTGTTCGATTGTATCAGCAAGAGGCCCTTTGTATGGTACACGTCCTTCAATGCCTTCAGGAACTAATTTTTTCGCATCTTCTTGGAAATAACGGTCTTTTGAACCTTGTTCCATCGCAGCAAGAGAACCCATTCCACGATATACTTTAAAACGACGTCCTTGGAAAATTTCTGTTTCACCAGGTGATTCTGTTGTTCCTGCAAGAAGTGAACCAAGCATAACAGCATGTCCACCTGCTGCAAGAGCCTTCACGATATCACCGGAATATTTAATGCCACCATCTGCAATAATTGTTTTACCATATTCGCGAGCAACTGTTGCGCAATCGTAAATCGCTGTAATTTGTGGTACACCTACACCTGCTACAACACGAGTCGTACAAATGGATCCAGGGCCAATACCTACTTTTACTACATCCGCTCCTGCTTCAAACAATGCACGTGCTGCTTCAGCTGTCGCAACATTTCCTGCAATAATCTCTAAATCTGGATATTCATTTCGAATTTCTTTAACTGTATCAATTACGCCTTGAGAATGGCCGTGAGCTGTATCAATAACAATAACATCTACTTGCGCTTCAACTAATTTTTTTACACGGGCACTTGTATCTTTTGAAACCCCAACAGCAGCACCTACTACAAGTCGACCAATGCTGTCTTTTGCTGCATTTGGGAATTCTATTACTTTTTCGATGTCTTTAATTGTAATTAAACCTGTTAATTTTCCTTCATTATCTACGATTGGAAGTTTCTCAATTTTATACTTTTGTAATATTTTTTCAGCTTCTTCTAATGTCGTTCCTACAGGAGCTGTTATTAAATCTTCTTTTGTCATTACTTCTTCAATTTTCAATGAATAATCGGAAATGAAACGTAAATCTCGATTCGTAATAATTCCCACTAATTTTTGTTCTTCTTCATTATTTACAATTGGAACACCCGAAATGCGATATTTACCCATTAAATGTTCAGCATCAAACACTTGATGACTTGGTGTTAAAAAGAAAGGATTCGTAATGACACCATTTTCAGATCGTTTTACTTTTTCTACTTCTTCTACTTGTTCTTCAATGGACATGTTTTTATGAATAATCCCGATTCCACCTTGACGTGCCATTGCAATCGCCATTCTAGATTCAGTTACTGTATCCATTCCAGCACTAATAATAGGAATATTTAATTTGATTTTTGGTGTAAGTTGTACTGATAAATCTACTTCTTTTGGTAATACTGCTGAATGCGCTGGTATTAATAATACATCGTCGAATGTTAATCCTTCTTTTGCAAACTTCGTCTCCCACATTTCGATTATTCCTCCTAAGTACAAAACGAATATTAATAGTAAGATTATCAACATGTTTTCCTAGTGTCAAGAATCTAACAAATAGAAAAAGTATTCGGACTATTGGAAATTGTCATTTTGTGTTACACTATTTTAATTTAGATATATAACGCTAAACTAGATTTATTTTGCTCTTTTTACATGCAATTATGAAATTTGATATCTTCCAACATTAAAAATGGCTATTAACTAATTAAAAGATGCAACCCAACTATTTATTTTTTTAAATATATCATGAAGGGGATTACGACCAACTTCATCATTCAATTAATAAATGGCATTGAATTGCTTGATAATCAGTCATATTTGACTTCATTTTTTAAACCGTTGGGTTTTACGAAATGAACCTTTTGCAGTGGTATATTGAAAAACAACGTCCTGTTCGCGCCGACCTGACCTTCGGTCTTTGGTAGTTGGGAGCTTATTTTTGCAATAAAAAAAAGCACCACTATTGTGGTGCCTTCTGCGAAGCGCTCGTCTATCTCTCACAAGGGGACCCCTTAACTACCATCGGCGCTAACTCCGAAGCACGTTGACCAGCGAATTTCTGTGTTAGCTTCGGCAGTCCGGTGCTCACGTACATAGTACGCTCCGCTCCGGGCTGCCTCGCTTCCTTGAACTTCTTGGTCCCCGTGCTTCTCGTCTCCTTCAAATATTTATTTTACTTTTGTTTAACATGTAGTTTCTGTATCGCGCCGATCGGACTTTCAGTCCTTGTTAGTAAGGGGCTTCAATTTTTGCAATAAAAAAAGCACCACTATTGTGGTGCCTTCTGCGAAGCGACGTCCTACTCTCACAAGGGGAAGCC
>NZ_JAAXPW010000045.1 GCF_012396605.1 Ureibacillus thermosphaericus | reverse complement strand
TTGTTCAAATGATGTTTTTCGTGTAAACTTATCCATGGTTTTGTCCTTTGTATTGGATTTGGATGGTTTACTACCACCCAACCATTATAAAGGATTTTTTTGTGTTTAGATTATATTTCAGAAAATTCGGTTTATTTGAAGGTGTTAAATTATTTTAATGCGACGCTAGTGAGATGGAATACATTTTTGAAATCCACATTGGAGGATATCATTCACTTTTATATTCCCTTGAGAAAGTACTCCTTCAATTTTCCCATCCTCAATTCCAACGACTATTAATCCTCCATCAGCATTTGCAAATCCTATAATTGCTTCAGCTAATTTGTTAATTTTGATACTTGCCGACTTGCGATCAAAAAATTGATTCTCTTTCTCATTTAATAAAAAGTCAAGAGTTATTTTACTGTTGTATTTAGAAATCTTCACCGTTTTCCCTCCTTCCAGTTTTCGCAAGGGGTTTTTTCTTTTAACTGTTACCTTATATCATTATTATTATGCATTATTCCTTCATTGTCCTGTAATTACCTGTAATTAATCAAAAAAATTCATGAAACTACATATTTCTGAACGCTTTTACTTTTTCTCCCTACAGAAAATTAACACAAATACCAGTTGTTTACATACTTCCATGTCGTGCAAACTGTCCAATTCACTCAGTGTTCCAGTGCTAAGTTTTTGATTTCAAACTACAGCAATACACCTATCCATCCCCTCAAAAAATCCCTTGGATAATTTCTCCCTTCAAGGAACCAGTTCAATCATATAGGAGTATTACGATGACATAAACTCGAACATGCGGGTATTTCTAGGTAGTATAAATAATCTCTCTTCTAAAGGTTTAATCGGAGCATAACTTATACTACATCCATGGGAAAATATACGGGATGGATGTATATCATTCTTCCTGTAAATTAAGATATACAAATTTCCTTTAGTTCTTCAAATATTTGTTTCTTTGTTCTTCTTAATTTTTTCCTTAACTTTAAATCCTCAAAAAGCCAATCTGAAACTATTTCTCCCCACTTTTCCTCATACATCATCCCTTTCTTTTTAAATGATTTCTGTTTAGGGAGTTGATCTTCATCCGCATACTTCTTAGCTGTTTGCCAATTATTTCCCATTGTTCTTTGTATTTCTGAAATAGATAAACCTTTGTTATTTCTTAAATGTTTGATACAATTAATATCAGACATTGCTAGCATCCTTTCTTACCTCCACTACCAATTGCTTGACACAATTACTGTAGTGGGACTTGGGGTGACTGGCAAGTCTTTTTTTGTTTATGCACAAAAATTTAGTGCAGGACTCTGCATTTTTCCTTTGCAAAGCTCTGCACTTTTATTTTGCCATACACAATTTTACGCTTACTTTTTAACAAACTTTAGGCGGTAACAGGCGCACATACCTAAATTATTTTATTACGCTGCTATATTTATTTGGGATTTCATTTGATGTGATTTTTTGAATTGATTCTAATACCCATTGTCTGTTTAGTGCCATAACACTTGAAGAGAACACATCAAAACTAGAATCAAGTTCTCCCAACAAATCAGTTGTCCCACCATCCGTATATATCTGATTATTAACTTCTTCCTTTAAATATTGATAACCTCTAAAACTATCATCAGCTCTTATACTTTCAATAAATTTATTAATATCATTGTCAGCGCTTGTATCAATATTTTCAAATTCGTCAATCAATTTTTTTATATCTTTCATTATATATTCCATATCTGATGCTGATACAGATATACCGCTTCTTAATTGCTCTTTTTCAATATTATACAACCCTGTTAGAAAATCATTTGCTTTTTGAGCATTAGCTATTTCTTCTTCTATTTCTGAAACCTTCTTACGAATTTCGTCAGTATTTTTTAAAGATAATATTTCTTCATATGTATCTATTGCCTTTTCTAATTTTCCTTCGTTATAGTAGTCCTCAGCGAGACTTGTCAGATTTCTAATTTGCTCATTTGTTTTTTCTTCTTCACTCTGACAACCTATTATAAATAAAATGAGTACAGAAATGGTGACTAAAATTATTTTTTTCATAACGATAAATTTGGTCCCCTTTCATATAATTTCCATAATTATTATAGCATTATTATCATCGTCTACGATAGTAAATCCTTCAAAAGTTGTTGCTGCAACAGCTGCAGTTTTAATAGTTACTTGCGCACCATATACTTTTTCGTTTCCAACTACTACATAAGGTTTAACAATTACACCGCTAGTAGGGAAACCTGCTACAGTTACGTTACCATCTGCATCTACATGAGAAGTGTCGGCAGATTCGAACTTAACTGTATAGTCTGGAGTGATGTCATTTCCGTCTTTGTCATAAACTTTAGTTTCAAGTTTATTGTTAGCTGTATTAGAAACTACAGTTTTAACAACTTCAACCTTAGCAGCAGAAGCTACGTTATAAGTTGTTTCAACTGGAGCTAAATCCTTAACGCTAACAACACAAGTTTTTCCAACAGTTAATGTATCACCAGTTGTAATAGTTACTTCTTTACCTGATACTTCTACTTTCTCAAGGTATAAGTCTGCGTTGTTATCTTTAAGAGCAACTTTAACATTAGCTAATTTAATATCAGATACTTCTTTGTTTAGAGTTACTTTAACAGTTTTCTTGTTAATCGCACTTTATCAAATTCGTATTTTTCCAATCTGAAAAGTTTTAATTATATCAAACACCTTGATGTATATAGTTTTTGCCATGTTGAATAATTCGATATACTCATTTGGTCTGTAAATATATTGAAAAAAGCAAGCTTCGTGATCTTGTACAATCTACTAAAAAAGAGCCTGACTTTTTTTGTCAGGCTCTATCAGACATTGCTGCTCAATTCATTTAGTCTACCCTATGCTTTTCTAATTTTTGAGCTGTTGTCTTCTTATTACTCCCATTTAAGAATCTGACAATTCCACATTTCAAAAAATTCATCTTCATTTAAAATTGAGTCATATACAGGAAAAAGAAAATCTCGAATTTTCTCCATGACGAAGGGAAACTGTAGATCTTCTTTTATACCCGTTCTTTGCAAAAATGCCTTCCACTGTTTGTTTCGGCTCTCATCTTCTGCAAAAGAAGGTGAAAACACAGGATGTCCTTTTTCTAAATGCGTCCCACGTCTTTGAAATGTTTCAAATATCGCTTCCCATAAAACACGCCCATCAAAGTTTTCAGTAGATAAAAGCGTAAAAATATCATAGAAATCCTTCATTCTACTATTGACAACAGATAGTGAAATCATCGCCTCAAATTTTTCAGCTATTACTGAATAAGTTGAGTAGACTCGAATTTCCGGGGGCTTCATATTTAATAAAGTAGGATACTGCATCTCTTGTGGTTTTGGGATCACGACATCACCAAACCCAATATCCAGTTGCAATTGCTTTTTTATTTTGCCAAGTGCTGCCGGAATTTTAATACGAATCCCTTCATAATCAGCACCCTCTTTAATTCGTTCAGCCGTAATGCCCTTTACATCAAATTCGACTCCATCTTCTTCAGCGGTTAACGTACAAATGGACTCAAACGCAGCTTTGATATATTGAATATCATTCGAAATTTGTCTGGCTAAAAAGTCAATATCTTTTGTTGGTCTAGATTTAAATTGTGTTAAGGAAAATAAAACGAGACCGCCTTTTAGAATAAATTTATCCCGATAATTAGAAATGGAAAGTCGATATAGTAACCTTTCTTGAAAATACAACAATAAAATTAAATCAAAGGTTTTTCCGCTTTGTTTGGCAATATTCTTTAGTCTTTCACCAACTGAAGCAGATATATTTTTAACATTTCCCATTATAAAAGCACCTCTAAGTATTTTAATAAAACGGTCTTGATGCGCATTTTCTCAGCACATTCCACCAATTTATTTATATTTTTTTCAGGACTTTGTAAATAATTTCGCAAACCTTCTTTCATTAAATCGATTCCTATTTTTTCTCTGTATCGAATAATATCACAAATCGTTTTTTCACGATTATAAATGCTTATTTTATGGCCACCTACCTCCACTTCTTCAATTCCATATTCAAACTGTTTTTTTGAAAAGTAGAAAATTTTAATCGGTGGATAATCAGGCAAACTGGGTTTCCTTGATTTTCTTTCAATAGCAATTTGGTACTCCCACGGGTTATAAGTTGTTAACTCATAAAAAGACAACGCCGACAAAAGACAAAGAACACCATTCGGGACAACTTTTGATACTTCAACCACTTCTTCATTTTGATCATTTTCAAATTCAGCATAACGGTAAAGTCCACGTTTGATCCTAATTATTTCTCCATTTTGTTCGAACTTTCGAATATAATATTTGCTCACTCCTTCTCTAGTTAAGTCTTCTGTCGTCGCAAATCCCTTTTGGCGAACAAAAATATCTTTTATTATCTTGCTTACTTCTTTATTCATGTTATCACCACTCTTTTCACCTAAAGGTCGGCATTTATAATTAATTGCAAACGTTTAATAAACCTAATTCTCCATTATATTTATAATATTCCTTTTTTATTTTAACGTATACACTTATAATTTTATGCCGATACTTAGTAAAATTTCTATCACTATATTTATCAATAATAGTAATAAATTGGTTATTGAAACTGTGACATCCCGTAATATCGAGAACTACGTCGTACTTATTCCTCCTAAAAAAGCTGTTCCTTGGAGAATTTTCTCTCCAAGGAACAGTTTCGATAATCCCTTTCTGAAAGAGAAAGGATCATGTCAAGTCAGATATGTTTCTATTTTCGCTAGGCATTCATCAATGATTTTATCTATTTCTTCAATTTGTGCATCTTCTGGATTATACTTCTTTAAAATTTTTAGATTACGAGCTTTCCAATCGAATGATTTAATTTGATCAGTTAAAACTACCCCTGTTATTGGATAGCCATCGCCATCAGGGGTTATTCCTTCTTTTGGTAAATCCACTTCGAAGGGATAACCCTTCTTTTGATTGGTAATCGGACAAACAGCTATAAATCCTGTTGTTTGATTGAATTCTTTAGGTGATAAAACAATAGCATTTCTTCTCCCAGCCTGCTCATGACCAGCTTGTGAATTGAAGTTTAAAACAACGAAATCGCCTCTCTCTGGTACGTCTGCTGGCATTAAATCAATTCACGCCCTTCTATCCCGAAATCAATTTCCTCGTGTCGATTTTCAGGTGTAATCTGTGATATTAGTTCTTCCAGTGTGTATTTCTTCCGTGTTCTTTTTGGCTTCAATGTGATGATACCTTCATTTCCAATCACATTTAATTCCATTTCGGAACCTTGTTTAATCCCTATTTTATCAGCAATATCTTTTGGGATACGAATGCCCAAACTGTTTCCCCATTTTTGAGCAACAACTGTAGACATGTAGTCCCCTCCTTTACTTTGGTTTATTTTGCTTTCTAAATGTTCCTTTGAGTTCATTATATCAACCCAACCCAAAATGTATATACATAGTATATACATACTTCCGAAAAATGATACCCCTGATTTTTCCACCAACAAATATTCTCGTCGCAAAGGCGATCATTTGAATCGATTAATTAAAAATGCATTTTTCAGACTCAAAAGCATATATCAACAAGTATAGTTACAAACGTTGAACTGCGAAATGGTACCGTCAAGAATTTTGTGTAATGTAAGATAGTAGGGTATCTTTGAAATGAATTTGGAATGAATAGGGAACTAGGTTCCTCCACACAGGAGACTGAATATTCAGTCTCCTGTGTGGAAAGGGAGAATCCCCCTATTTTGTTTGTTTACTTTTCTTTTTCGCTCTAAGACAATTTATGAATCATTGCCATCCTTCCTTTTGGAAACACGACCTGATGATTCTCATCAAACGTCAATGGTTCGTTTACTTGGAAAATAAAGAATGCCTCTCCTTTTTGCATGGTTTCTTTAAAATCTTTATAACGTACTTTAAAGATTGCATTCACTTCATCCAGAGATAAAGCGTCGATCACAGCAAATTCTTCATCTTTCTCCTTTGTTCTTCGTACGACATAATAACGACTCATGAAAATCCCTCCATATTAAAATTGTTGATAAATAAAAAAACATCGGCAAGAATGCCAACGACTGTTTTTCGTCATACATCCTTACCGATGATTTTTAACCTATTCTTCGAACCCAAAAGGCCATCGTTTATTCAATTGTTAAAGCAAAAGTAAATAAAAAGAATTGTACACTATTATTCTAACGGATATTTTTTCCGGTTTTAACCTAATCTGCATATATTCCAATGCAAAAGAGCGCAGTCATTCTTTATTTGTTACAATAGATAAAAAAACATTGTATTGAAATGGGATTGACTTTTGTGCAACAGGGATCAACGGAACAATCAAGAGAACGATGGACACAGGCAACATCCTTCCCCGTTCCCATCCCCTTATCATTGAGCAAGAAAACAAGCATATTTTCCATTCGTCCATTGACTCGACCATGCCAGCGGGAGACAGGGGATTGCCGCTTCAAGAGACAAACCGAACCAAATCCATATAAGAAGGGCATGAAAAAACATGGATGATCACAAAGAATGTTGCCCTTATTACGGAGCCAATCTACAGGGAGACCCAATTCCGAAAGAAGTGCAGCACCATTGGCTCTATAATATTTGGTGTTGGTGGATACAACCAGCACCATTTTTTTACACAAAAAAATGAGACATGTGACAAACTCTGGTAAAATGTAATCGACCAAAACCACATTTACAAGGAGTGATGTCACATGTCTCATCATTATTCTATACGTAATTTATTAAATATTAAAGACAAAAATATCACATTTGATGAAAATTTTTGTTCTACCGAAACGATCAAAAAAGTAAAAGCGAAAGTCTTTCATGGGACGTTAACGTATCAACCAAAAGCTTGTTATGCTTGTGGACATGTCTTCGATGATCAAATCATTAAACACGGTTTAAACGTCTCTCATTAAAATGCCTAGCATTTCAGGTTTTCATACCTATTTAAAATTGCGTAAACAGCGTTATTTCTGTAAACATTGTCATGCCACGTTTACTTTAAAAACGAGCGTCGTGGCTAAAAACTGTTGTATTTCCAACAATACTAAAGTAGCGATTGCTTTAAACACCAAAGATAAAATATCCGAAAAAGATATTGCCATCAAACACAATGTATCTCATGCCACTGTCAGTCGTGTCACTGACAGCTTTTATAGCTACTATCAACCAAATGTTCACTACCTTCCACAGCATTTGTGTTTTGATGAGTTTAAATCGAAGCTGGAGCGATGTCCTTTATTTTCTGCGATTCTGAAACGGGGGAGATGGTGGATATCGTGGAGGACCGAAGATTACCTGTCCTCAAAGAGTATTTCTTACGGTATTCCAAGAAGGCGAGAGATGCGGTAAAAACGATTGTCATCGATATGTACAGCCCTTATATTTCCTTAATCCAAGAAGTTTTCCCTAAAGCGGAAATCGTACTCGACAAATTCCATATCCTCCAACTATTTAGCAGAGCTTTAAACAAAACGCGCATCAACGTCATGAATCGGGATAAAAAGAATTACAATAAATTGAAAACATACTGGAAACTCCTTCTGAAAGATCAAACAAAACTTGATTATAAGAACTATACATATCATCGCTGCTTTAAAAAGCATATGTGTGAGGTGGAGATTCTCCACTATCTCATTGATTTAGATTCTGAATTAAAAGTGTCCTATGAGTTATACCAATACGTTCGCCATTGCATCAAAGCCAAAGACTTTGAGCTCTTGAAGAAAACCTTGGCGAATAAACAGAACAGCGTTTCCAGCTATATGAAAACCGCCATCAAGACAATCAACAAATACATCAATTACGTCGAGAATACGCTAAAGTACGATTATAATAACGGCATTTTAGAGGGGATTAATAACAAAATCAAAGTGATGAAACGCATTTCTTTCGGTTATCGATCCTTCTATCACTTTAGAAACCGAATATTCATTACCCAAAACTTAGCGAAAATAAAAACAGCTTAGGGGAACCTCGAATTTCCCCTAAGCCATCCGATTATATATTACCAAATAATGTCACTAAAATTTATTCACCAACACCATTTGACAAAGAACCTATTTTTTTAAGTTGGATCTTTATTATTACCGATATAAATACGATGAACTAGCGGAGAAATATAATGTTTCTGTTTCAGCTTTGAAGAAACGGAGAAATCGATTGATCAAACGGTTGCGGGAGGAGTTGGGGTGAGAGTGTAATGCTAGGTACTTGATGCAAAATCGAATACGGGCAGTACTGAATAATTATTATTTTTTCTGTACTGCCCGATTATTTAGTCTAATGTCTTGGTATCGATATATACTAAAGTTATATAGTCTTATCAACACTTAGCTATTCACGATTTCAAAGTAAGATTCTTCGTCTCGATTCTTTCTTTTCTCTCTTTCTTTCCTTCAGCCTTTGTTTTGTCAAATAATACAATAATTGTTTTAAATTGAATAATAATATCTAGAATGAATGAATAATTTCTAATGTAGAATAAATCAAACCGTAATTTATCATCAACACTAGTTGTATATTTACCCATTATTTGTGCATAACCAGTAATACCTGGTTTAACAATATTTCGATAAAAATAATGGTTTAATTCCTTTTCAAACTGTTTTGCAAAATATTCTCTCTCAGGTCTTGGACCGACAATGGACATATCACCTTTAAGCACATTTAGCAATTGTGGCAATTCATCCACTCTTGTTTTACGCATAAATCGACCAACTTTTGTAATACGGGGATCATTTTTTCCTGCTAATACAGGACCTGTCATCTTTTCTGCACCTTCAACCATTGAACGGAACTTATATATAATAAACTCCTTATTGTCTTTGCCTAAACGTTCTTGCTTATAAAAAATACTGCCTTTTGGATCCTCCAACTTAATAAGGAGGGCAAAAATTATAAACAACGGTGAAAGCAGAACTAAAGCAATAAACGATGCAACGATATCATATAACCGTTTTACAGCTTGTTGTCCCATCGACAAGCCAAGTGGTTTCATAGCCATAACCATTGTATCATCTATAGTTGTATTAACTGAGTGGGCCAATAATAAATCATAAAGATTTGGAATTACATAAACAGGTTTACCCTTTTCGACAGAATGGTAAATCACTTTTAACTTTTTCTCATTTTCAATACCCGAACCAATCATTATAGAATCTACAAATTGTAAATGTTTCAAAATTTGATTTATTGGTTCACTGCTGCAGATAAATTTCACATGTACTTTTTTGCCATATTGATTTAAAATTTGGTTAGTAATTTTATCTTCTTCTTCTTCACTGCCAATAAAAAGAATGGTTCCGATGCTTTTTGAAAAAATTATATTGTATAAAATCTTCCAAGAGATTAACAAAATATTCATCAGTATGTATGCAATTAATATGACAGAACGTGGAAGTGCAAATTCACGGAACAAGAAGGAAGCTGCCATCGTAAAAAATAGCATTAATGTACTTGCAATGACAATGCTTCGTATAATATCCCAATTACTTTTTGTATCAAATATATATAATTCGTACATTACAATAAAAACTAAACCTATTAATAGTATCCATGGTAATAGAGAAATAAAAGCATTCCAGTTTTGTGGATCAATATTATCAAATCTTATATGAAATGCAAGATAAAAACTTAACGACTTTGACGACTTTCAAATCTCCAAGCATCTCTACACATATCAACAATATTTCGTTTAGCTTTCCAGCCTAATTCTTTTTCTGCCTTCGAAGCGTCTGCGTAACAAACCGCAATATCTCCTGGTCTACGTTCCACAATTTGAAATGGCACTTTTATTCCATTTGCCTCTTCAAAAGCATGAACTAACTCTAACACACTAGTTCCTTTCCCAGTACCCAAATTGTAAATATGTACACCTTTTGAAAGATGCTTATACGCTGCTACATGCCCTTCTGCCAAATCCATGACATGGATATAATCTCGCACACCTGTACCGTCCGGTGTAGGATAGTCATTGCCGAATACTCTTAACTTTTCTAAATCTCCTTTTGCCACTTTTGTAATATATGGCATCAAGTTATTTGGAATGCCATTTGGATCTTCTCCGATTAATCCACTCTCATGGGCACCAACTGGGTTAAAATATCTTAAAATCGAAACAGAAAAGATTGGATTTGCCTTTGCCACATCCATTAAAATCCTTTCACTCATAGCTTTTGTTTCGCCATAAGGGTTCGTTGTCGGCAATAGCTCCATTTCCTCTTTAAAAGGCACTTTATTTTCACCATAAACGGTTGCAGAAGAGCTGAATACAAATTTATTCACATTATATTTTTTACATACTTTCGCTAAAATCATTGTACTTACTACGTTATTTAAATAGTATTTTAACGGTTCTGCAACAGATTCTCCAACCGCCTTATATCCTGCAAAATGAATAACCCCTTCTATATCATGTTTTAAAAAAATTTGTTCCAAGGCTTCTTCATCAGTCACATCAACATTGTAAAAAATAAAATTGTCATTTAATTTTCGAAGATTTTCTAACACTGGAGGCTTACTGTTTGAAAAATTATCTACTATAATCAATGAATAGCCTTGTTCCATTAAAGCCACACATGTATGCGATCCGATATATCCGGCTCCACCTGTTACTAAAATTTTCATCATTTTTCAACCTCATCTATTTATCAAAATTGCCCATCAAACTAGTAAAATAATAGCATTAGTAAACAGAATAAACTAAATTTTAATTATATACAATAACTCCACTAATTTGAATTCATTGAAAAGGTTTATTAATATATTTTTTCTTACATATTCTATATTTTTTAACTCTTTATTGCTAAATGGAATAGTGAGTTTAATGTCAAGTCTTTCATGCTTTGTGTTATGATTATGAGTGTATTTATTAAGAAGGAGAGAGTTTGTTTGAAAAAAATTCGAAAAGCCATCATCCCAGCGGCAGGTTTAGGAACACGGTTTTTACCTGTAACAAAAGCCATGCCAAAAGAAATGTTACCAATTGTAGATAAACCAACCATTCAATATATTGTCGAAGAAGCGATTGCTTCTGGAATTGAAGATATTATCATCGTTACCGGTAAAGGAAAACGAGCGATTGAAGACCATTTTGACCACGCCTTTGAACTGGAGGCAAATTTAATCGAAAAAGAGAAATTCGATCTATTGGTGAAAGTCCGTGTATCATCGGATATTGATATTCACTATATCCGTCAAAAACAACCTCTTGGACTTGGACATGCTATTTGGTGTGCTCGTAACTTTATAGGAAATGAGCCTTTTGCTGTCTTGCTTGGAGATGATGTAGTTCAAAGTGAAACACCATGCTTAAAACAATTGATTAATCAATACAATAGCACTTTTTCCAGTGTCATTGGTGTAATGGAAGTGCCGGATAGCGAAGTCCATCGTTATGGTGTCATCGATCCAATCTCAACAGACACTCCTTTAATGCAAGTATCAAAGTTTATTGAAAAGCCATCCAAAGAAGAAGCCCCTTCCAATTTTGCGATTATTGGAAGATATATTTTAACTCCTGAAATTTTCTGTTTTTTAGAACAAAAGAAAGCGGGAAAAGGTGGAGAAATTCAATTAACAGATGCCATTGAAGAATTGAATACAATCCAACGAGTATTTGCTTTTAGATTTGAAGGGAAACGCTATGATGTCGGTAATCAAATGGGCTTCATTGAAACGACGATTGATTTTGCTTTAAATCGTGATGACTTACGGGAAGATGTAAAAAAATTTATTTTAGAAAAAGCAAAACAATTATCTGAACAATGATTCATTATGGAGGAATTTTCAATCGTCTCCTCCAATAGACATTTTGTTTAAAACATTTCTATGTCATAATAGAAGGACGAATAAATAAATAAATAAATAAATGAGGCATGAAATTGGTCACTCATTTAGTACAAACTACACTTTTAAACTGTAATCTAGAAGAGCATGACATAGATCAATATAAAGATCAGGTTAAAGAAATCCACTATCAATTGGAAAATTCTAGTAATATGACGGGGTGGATCGACTACCCTTTACAAAATCATGATGAACTTTTCAAACAAATACAAAATTTGAAAAACGAAATCTGTGCAAAAGCAGATGTTCTAGTTGTTATAGGAATTGACGGATCATTTTTAGGTGCCCGAGCGGTGCAAGATGCGTTAACTCCTTATTTTGGCATACATAAAAATGGAATTGAAGTAATATATGTTGGGCATCATATGAGCGGTGCCTATATGAAACAAATTCTTACATATCTTTCTGATAAAGAAGTATACATCAATGTCATTTCGAAATCTGGAGGTACAATGGAGCCTGCACTTGCCTTCAGAGTGTTACGTCAGTATATGGAAGAACGTTACGGTGAAGAAGCTGTTCATCGAATCATTGTCACAACGGATCCTGAAAAGGGATTGTTAAAGAAAACCGCCGATTTAGCTGGATATCGCCGTTTCGAGATTCCTCCTAATATTGGTGGTCGCTATTCGGTGTTAACCCCTGTAGGACTGTTTCCTCTTGCCATTGCAGGTATTGAAATTGGACAATTTATGGAAGGGGCTAAAAAAGCAGCATGTGAATTAAAAGATCCTGATTTAGCAAATAACCATGCTTACCAATATGCTGTCATGCGAAATAAGCTCTACAACAAAGGATATAGCGTGGAATTGCTAGCCTCCTTTGAACCTTCTTTAAAGAAATTCCATGAATGGTGGATGCAGCTATTTGGTGAAAGTGAAGGAAAAGAAAGAAAAGGATTGTTCCCAACATGTGTTACTTACTCTACGGATTTACATGCAATCGGACAATTCATTCAAGAAGGAAGCCCAATCTTGTTTGAAACGCTTCTTCATTTCCATGATATTGAAGGCGATTACATCGTGCCTTATGACGAACGGAATGAAGATGGATTAAATTATTTAGCAGGCCGCTCCTTTAACGAAATCAATGCAACCTCCAAACAAGGTACTGCTCTCGCCCACGCAGAAGGGGGAGTTCCAGTAATTCAACTGGAAATGGCGAAACTGGATGCCTATCATTTAGGTTATTTAATCTACTTCTTTATGAAAGCATGTGCCATGAGTGCAAAGTTATTAGAAGTTAATCCTTTCGATCAACCTGGAGTGGAAGCTTATAAAAAGAAAATGCTTGAGTTATTGAATTCTTCTCAGTAAACAGAAAATTAACTTTAGAACATCTCCCTCAATGTGTTAGTAATTGCTTCAGAATGTATGAAAAAGAAAATTAACGATTTCTTTTCTACGATACATTGAGACTTTTTAACAAAAGACTTTCTTCTAAAAAGAACTAATGGTGAACCTTTCGTTAGAGCATTTGAACCCACTCACATTATAAGAACAAATATATGAAAGAGGCTATTCAGAAAGTCGATCACTTTCTGAACAGCCTTAATTCTTATAGTAATATTCTCTTAAAAACTTTGCTCCTGTGGTGGTCACATCAAAATGTCACCATCCTCGTCGCAAAAGGGGCATCTCAAATTGACTTTTCAGACGCCCCCTTGACTGCTAAACATTCCTAAACACTCATTGTTTTTGTTTTTTCATTTATCTGCTCACTTTTGATTCAAGTTTTTTTCAATTTATGTCTTTAAATTATTGTGATCGATAAACTTTAATAATGTAAAGAACGCTGTTTTTTCGGTTCTATATTCTCTTTTTCTTTCTTACCTTCAGATTTTGATTTATCAAATAGTACAATTAATGTTCTAAACTGAATGATAATATCAAGTAAAAAAGAATAGTTTCGAATATAGAATAAATCAAATCGCAATTTATCGTCCACACTCGTTGTATATTTGCCCATAATTTGGGCATAACCAGTTATCCCCGGTTTTACTGTATTCCTATATGAGTAATATTTTAAATCCTTCTCGAATTGTTCGGTGAAGTAAGCTCTCTCAGGGCGAGGTCCAACAATAGACATGTCCCCCTTCAATACATTAAATAACTGAGGTAGTTCATCTATTCTTGTTCGACGAATAAAATGACCGACTCTTGTAATTCTAGGATCATTTTCTCCTGCTAAAATTGGTCCTGTATTCTTTTCAGCACCTTCTACCATGGAGCGAAACTTATAAATCGTGAATTCTTTATTATATTTCCCCAACCTCTTTTGCTTATATAAAATACTTCCAGTTGGGTCATCTAATTTTATAATAATACTGATTAATAAAAATAGGGGAGATAATACAACTAATGCTATAAATGAAGCAACAATATCGTATAGCCGTTTAACTAATTGTTGTCCTAACGATAATCCAAACGGTTTTACAGCCATTGCCATTGTATCATCAATAGTAGTAATAATCGATTGAGATAGTAATAGATCATAAAAATCTGGAATAACATAAACAATTTTTTGATTTTTTACAGATTCAAAAATAATTTTCGATTTTACTTCACTAGAAATATTAGAACCGATAATTACGTAATCAACATATTGTAGCGTTTGATAAATGCGGTCCAATGATTCTTCACTCGAAGAATATTTGACTTTCATTCTCTTTCCAAATTGAAATTTTAATTGTTCAACAATCTTTTGTTTTTCCTCAATATCCCCTACAAAAAATACAATACCAGATTTTATGGACAATAGTTGCATTATTACAAGTTTGCAACATATTAAAAATATATTAATAAAAATATAAGCTATTAATATAACAGATCGTGGCAAGGCAAATTCACGAAATAAGAATGAGGCAGCCATTGTTATTAGCATCATTAAAGTAGAAGCAATAATCACATGACGAACTATATCCCATTTACTTTTTCGATCAACAGTATACAATTCGTACATTGTAACAAAAAACAATCCAATTAATAGTATCCAAGGAGATAAGGAGAGAAATGCATCCCAGTTTCGGTGTTCAATATTCTCAAAACGAATGCGGAAAGCTAATATATATGATAAAAAAATAAATGCTAAATCTATAAATATTAAAATCAGTTTTTGACTTCGCTGATTTGTTACACTAGACAAAAAAAAACCCCCTAGTAATTTTGGCTACTACTAGGGTTATTGTAACATAAAATTTATACTTTTTTGATGAAAAAATCAATACTAACATATTGTCTCTATAAATAATGTTTTTTTACCGCATTCCAAGCATAATGTGAAAAATTCCACAGAGAAGGAATAAAACTTAGATTTTCTGATTCCCTATAAACTTTCCACATTTTTTTGGCAACTTTAATTTTATTACTAGATGCTGAGTTTTTTACGATTCGGTAACTAGCTAATACTTCTTGTATGCAATAAGCCTTTTCACCATTTCTTAAAATTTTCAACCAAAGCGCTGTGTCCTCTGGTTGTAAATTGGGCATAATGGGCTTTCCTAATTTTTCAGTATCAAGCATTACCGTCAAACAACCAATTGTCGTATTTTTTAATAAATCTTTATAACTAATGACTTTTGGGCACTTAACAAGTCTATTTAAATCTTTTCCATCTTCATCAATCATTCGATAATTAGAAAAGGAAAAGGCACATTGTGTGTTTTGCATAAACTGAACCTGAATTTCTAATTTGTTTGGTTCCCATAAATCATCGCTATCAAGAAAAGCTATATATTTTCCTTTTGCTAATTTAATACCATGATTTCGAGTTAAAGCCGCTTTCGAATTTTCCTTCATTCGTTCAATTTTTATACGAGAATCTTTCTTTTGTAACTCTAACAAAATATCCCAAGTATTATCTGTAGAACAATCATCTACTATTATGTGTTCAAAATTATCAAAAGTTTGTTCCAAAACAGACTGTACGGTTTGAATAATAAATTTCGAACTATTGTAAGTAGGTGTAATTATTGAAACTAAAGGTTGGTCCATTATTTAATCACCATTTTGAAGATTTTGATATAGCTCAATTAAGTTCTTTTTGGTCTTTTCCCAACTATATTGAGGGTAGAGTGCTTTTGCATTTAATCCTTTTTTCATTAAATCCTTCTTATTTAATTTCATAACAGTATTTTTCAAATCTGTTTCGTTATATCCAACCACATATCCTATATTTTCTTTTTCAACTAATTTATCTATAGACGTTCCATTTGCAACAATACACGGTTTCCCGATATAAAGTGCTTCAAATAATTTATTTGGAGAAGCAATTTGATTATGTTGATAAGCTGGATCATATACCATGTATATCAAATCAATTTGTTGTACAACGGAAAGCACTTGAGGAAATTCGAGATATCCCAAGAAATATACATTATCATGTTTTTCAGCATAAAGCGTAATCTCTTCCTGTAATTCTCCTTTTCCCGCAATCCAAATACATACATTGTCTAATGATGTTAATTGTAATAACAAATCTATGCCGCGGTCTTTACTTAATGCACCATAATATAAAATATTAATTTTCTCCTCAGATTTTTGAATAGGATACTCCTTAATCTCTTTAGGAGGATCTATTGTATTATTAATTACAAATGTTTTCGGATGCAATTCATTAGGAATATTAATGAATCGATTTTCATCTGGTATGATAATTAAATCACAAAACTTCATAATTAATTGGCTTACTCTTGTAATTTGATTTCGAACTATCTTTGGTATGGGGCTATGGAATGTTTCTACGAAATCCGCAATATCATAAATAAACTTAAATGATAGATTTTGCTTTATTTTTTTTGCTAAGAAAACAGGAAACCCTAAATCAAAATCAATTGCATGAACGATATTATAGTTATTCCCGTTTTTTAATAAAAACTTAATAACCTTTATGGCGAATTTTAGTTTTTGGAAAGCAGTCAATATTCCTTTACCATATGGAGTCACACCACAATAAATCGTGTGAACTTTTATTCCTTCTTTAGCAAATTGTTGAATAGCCATTTGAATTACTTCTGAATTGATTCCACGATCCCAATTCAATATTTCAACATCATAACCTGCCTGTTTTAATGCTCTTGCAGCTCGGGGTAATCGATTTGCAATGAAGGCACTATTTTGGCATAGCAAAACTTTTGCCTGCAATTTATTTACCTCCATATAAGTTAAATGGGTATTGATTAATTTCTCTCATTTTAATGATAGTTACTTGACAAGTGATGCGAAGTAGATTCATTTAAAATTACATCTTTTGAATATTGTTTACCAAATAATAAGTCATATTGAATTAATTGATATATATATTCTTTCTCACTTAATTCTTTGGGTGTTTCAGTAAACAAATCCCCTTCACCACTTAATTTCACAACTGAGGTATATCCTGGTAATAATTTAGAAAAGTTACTTAAAAAACTATAATAACTTGGAGAATCTAATTCCGCCCATTCCATAATTTTAGGTGCTAAGAAACTCGAACTTATTGCACCGATTTCGTCTATTTCTTTGTCAAAATTATTCCATACAACTAATGGTGTTTTTTTCATATTCAATTCTTGTTCTAAAAAATTATTACTTTTATAATTGAATCAATTTCATAAATCATAGTTTTTCTGAAGTATAGAGTACCCCTATACTAAAAACTTCGTTTTTTTTTTAATTATGCAACTTGGTTTTGTTGCTGTAATAAAGCATTGATTCGATCAACTGCT
>NZ_JAAXPW010000044.1 GCF_012396605.1 Ureibacillus thermosphaericus | reverse complement strand
CTTTGTATTGGATTTGGATGGTTTACTACCACCCAACCATTATAAAGGATTTTTTTGTGTTTAGATTATATTTCAGAAAATTCGGTTTATTTGAAGGTGTTAAATTATTTTAATGCGACGCTAGTGAATCAAAATATAAAAATTTTAGATATAACACTTAATATGAAATTTAATAAATTAGTAATTGGAGTAGAAGATAACAATTCATATGTAACAAATACTCTTAAGAATTTATATGGAGAAAAACGAATTGATGTTATAAAAGTATCACCTTTACAAAATGATTCACGTACAGATTATTATTACACTTTACAAGGCGGACTTAGAATTGTAAGTGAAAATAAGGATTCATGTACATCTAATGTAACTGTTTATGATAGTAAAAATAAGTATTATCTTTTAACTGCTGGACATTGCTCAAAAGTAGGGGTTAAGTGGACTCAAGGTGGGAAAGATATTGGTACTATGGTTTCAAGAATATATTCTGGAAACACCGATGCAGCAATTATTTCTATGGATAGTGGAAGAAAGGGAAAATATATTTATGCACATAAACCATCAGATATAAAGATTTCAGGTGTGCAGAGTTTATCAGGAGAAACCGTAGGCGATATTGTATGTAAAGCTGGTGCAACAACTGGTTTTAGTTGTGGCGAACTATTAGATAAAAACTACTCAGTATATGATCTTACACAATGGTGGAAAGGTTTAAGAAAAGCAAGTTATAGTTCTGCTGGTGGTGATAGTGGTGCACCGGTTATCACAACGAATGCAACAAATTATCTAATCGTTGGAATTCATAAAGGCAAGGATAATTCTAATGGTTATACCATATATACTCATATTCAAAATGCACTCAATAATCTTGGAGGTCTAAAGGTATATTATTAATAGAGGTCATGTATATATTACAAAAATGATGAAAACAAAGAAGAACACTTTTCTTATGAATTTACAAAAGAAAAGGCAAAAGAATTTAATAGACGAATGAAATTCCAAAATGCCATCAGAAACATCCTATTCACATATCATTCAAGTGATTAATGAATCAGATGTCTTAGACAAAATGAATGATATACTCAAAGAAACGGCTATTCTTGAAAGTTTTCTAGAGGATGAACATGTCGCATTTATGCGAGCCATTTTGAAACGCGTGATGCTTCTAGTCCATCAATAAAGAACCTAAAAATCTTGGATGTAAAACAAAAGATGAACGAGATGTTTAGTTAGCTGAACAGGTAGAAAAAGTGCCAAATCAATCAACTTACGAATAAGAATTAAAAGAGCAACTAGATATTCCATTGGGAAACCTTTGAATGATATACCCATCGAACCCAAATGGGTTGTGAAAAGAATAGTGAAGGTAAAATACATTCTAGTTTGGCTAAAAAGCACAGTTAGCAGTTTCAAAGAAGAGTTATTATATTGTCACTCGGATGATGTCTTTAGGAAATTTAAGTAATAGTAAAACTGCTATTCCTGATATTGATGAACTAGGGAATCCGTATCCGCTGCTCTATATGCATTTATAGAAGTAAATGGAAGTCGGCTCTACTGCATAAGATGATAATATCATAAGCCTCTTTTTTTTAATTTTTTGCATTCTTAAAATAAATATTTGTATTATTGTGTAAGAAATAAAGCCCGAAAAGTCTTGAAAATATTAGGTTTAATCACAAGAGTTTAAAGCTGTCAGCTCAGCTTATACCATCAATGTGTGTCCATGGACCATATTGATGGTATTTTTTTGCCCTTAATTAGGTAGGATCGAGGATAATACAAGTCGTCAGCTGGTCCAAAGATCCAAATATACCACTCCAAATTTAATTATAACATCTATAAAATGGCAGAAATAGACTGTTTATTCTGAATTTCGACTGCTATACTTCGATAGTACATTATTGGTATTTCTTCGGGGGAATTTGCCATACTAATAATTTGGTCAGCTCAATTAATTGAAGAATTAGCTAACTGCAAGCCAATGGAGAAGGTTTTGAGAAGTTAGCTTCTGTATTTACTCATCATAACTATTTGGAGGAAAGATGAAATGAATAAAATATTTGATCCAAATAATCCTATTATTAAACTCTGTATAAGTGGAATGGAATTGGAGGAAAGTGGAAACAGTGAGGATGCAATCACGATGTTTCATAAAGCATGGCACGAAGCATCAGATGACTATGAAAGATTTATTGCATCTTATCATATAGCCCGTATACAAAAGAGTGTAACAGACAAATTAAAATGGATGGAGACTTCTCTACAGTGTGCCCTAAAGATCAATGATGATAATGTTAAAAGTGCATACCCAACGTTATATTTACACATTGCCAAATGTTATGAGAAGTTGGGTGATTCCGAGAATGCAAAAAGAAATTATGAATTGTCCAATTCAGCTAAGGCTGCACCTGCTGATGAAGGTCCATTTTATCATGGGACAAAGGCAGATGTGTATGGCAAAATAAAAGTGCAGAACTTTGCAAAGGAAAAATGCAGAGTCCTGCACTAAATTTTTGTGCATAAACAAAAAAAGACTTGCCAGTCACCCCAAGTCCCACTACAGTAATTGTGTCAAGCAATTGGTAGTGGAGGTAAGAAAGGATGCTAGCAATGTCTGATATTAATTATATCAAACATTTAAGAAATAACAAAGGTTTATCTATTTCAGAAATACAAAGAACAATGGGAATTAATTGGCGAACAGCTAAGAAGTATGCGGATGAAGATCAACTCCCTAAACAGAAATCATTTAAAAAGAAAGGGATGATGTATGAGGAAAAGTGGGGAGTAATTGTTTCAGATTACTGCTTCCGTTAAGATTGGATCACCAAAGACATTATTCCACTGGCTAAACTGTAAATTTGTTGTGACAATGATACTTTTGGTTTCATAACACATGGAGATAACCTGAAATAACAATTCTGCCCCTTGTTTATGCAAAGGAATGAAAAGAATCCATTTTGTTCACTCTTTTTTCAAAAATGGATTCTTTTTGATTCTCACCAGATAAGGATTCTAATTCAAACGTAGCATTAATTATTGCATTATCAAATGTTAATGGATATTGATATTTTCCCGAACAGAATTATTGTCGAAAACTCATTTACTAAAATCCATATTCATTCAGATTGTTTGATAATTTTCAATTGATAAAATCCTATGCTACATACAAAAATGCCTAAAAATAAAAAGAATGGGACAAAAAAATTGTCTAGAAATTTTGGATAAAAAACGGTAAGGTCAGCTCCAGATGCACTTCCAATCCACATAACATACGTTGATAAATAAGCGTTTATTCTCTCCAAAGTATAAAGTAAACCCCCAAACATCATTAAGATAGATCCTAAATAGATAAATTTCAATGTGTATCCCTCCATTCAATTGTATTATAATAAAAAGTAGAAAAAATACAACATTTAACATATTTGCAATAATTAACGTATAAAGTAAAATATTACTAATAATAGATTAGGAGGGAAAATATATGAAAAAAATTAAAGTTGCTACTTTAGGTTTTTCTGCATTACTTCTTGCTACTGCTCCACTTGCATCAGCACAAACTAATATTGAACCTACATTAACACCTTTAATTCAATCTGAAACTCAGGATACAGTTGTTTCAGCTTATGGAAAAAAATTTATTATTTCTCCTAGTGCGGAAGGACAAATTACTGATGAAGAACTAGAAGCAATTTCAATGCAAGCTACTAGCGACGAAATCATTATTAATAATGTATATACTTCATTAAATGATAATAATTTACGATTAGGAGGAGCTTCACCAGAAAGAGAAAATAATAATGTAATTTCTCCTAATGCTTGGTATGATCTTTCAATCAAATGGTCTGTAACAAAATTTGTAAAACAAACAGATACCCCATTACAAGCCAAACAAATCGCAACTGTTCCAGCAGGTGGTACTAAAAAAATATCTACTAAATATACAACAAAATCCTCATTTACTGTTAGTGGTTCTGCAAAGGAAAAGGGTTTAACTGCTGCTGTAGAAAGTAATTTAACTGGTGATTTGACTTACACAATCGAAAAAACCTACACAGGACCATCAATTGATTCTGGATATGTTTCGTATGTTTTTTGGCTAACTCCATTTGTAAATCGTGGTACTTGGACTGCAAAAGGTACAGGAGTTCCATCAGGCGATGAATATGGACCATACAATGGATCATATGAGGAACCGACTAAGTTTGTAGAATGGACTCAACCTATAAAATAATATGTAATTAAGAGGTTGGGACATAAGTATTTTTCAACCTCAAAAATAAGGGGTGAGTTGTTTGAAACAGCTCATCCTTTTACAATTTCATCCAATTTATGAGAGTTTTACACCCCTCGTAGTGCATATTTTCTTAAATTTGTGGCCATTATGGCAATTCCCATTTCAATTTTTACTTTGAATTTTCCTCGAACGGAAAATCGTGTGAATCCCAAAATAGCCTTCAAAAATCCAAAAACTGGTTCTAACTCTCTGGAAGTGGTGGAAGAGGTTCTTCGGGAGTATGAACACACCTTGCTTTTTGTCTCTCATGATCGGCGCTTTATAAATTCAGTAGCGAATCAGATTATGATTATCGAAGACTGCAAACTTAAAACTTTCAAGGGCAGCTATGATGAATATATGACTAGCAAGACTGAAGTTAAAGACAGGAAAAAAGAGCAGATTAAGGAAGAAATTTTACGATTAGAAATTCGGTTGACGGAGGTAATAAGTAAAATTTCTATGCCTTCCAAAAAGGATGATCCTAAGCTTTTAGAGGTACAATGAGATTTTAGGAGAAATCCATCGTTTGAAAAATCTCCTTCAATAAAATGAAATACAAAATCTACGCCAATCATAAAAATAGCCCTCAGTCCGAAAAAATCGTGATTGAAGGGCTATTTGTCATGTGTCCTAAAAGAGCAGGTGTTTTTTATTCGTCTCACTTGATTCGAGCTTACTTTAATTTGATGACAACGATAATAGTTGTCATTTTTTATTTTGATGAAAAATTCTATCGTACTAAAAAAATCAAAATGATCCTTTTTTCGTGTAAAATAAATATGGACATAAAGGAGGATATGCACATGTATTTCGTTGATAATAAAGGCATTACAGACCCTAGAGTGAACTTGGCAATTGAAGAATATCTTGTAAGAAACATGGATGTTGAGCAAGATGATTTCTTACTGTTCTATATCAATCAACCATCAATTATTATCGGTAAAAATCAAAATACTTTTGAAGAAATTAATACAGACTACGTTGAAGAAAATGGAATCATCGTCGTTCGGCGACTTTCTGGTGGCGGAGCGGTGTATCACGATTTAAATAATTTAAACTTCAGCTTTATCACGAAGGACGACGGAAACAGCTTCCACAATTATAAAAGATTCACCCAGCCTGTAGTAGATGCATTGGCAAAATTAGGGGTGAACGCGGAACTTTCTGGTCGCAATGATATTTTAGTGGAAGGACGAAAAGTTTCAGGAAACGCGCAATATGTAACACGCGGCCGTTTGGTTAGCCACGGCACATTGATGTTCAATCTAGATCTGGATGCGGTGGTAAATTCATTAAAAGTAAAGCAAGACAAAATTGAATCAAAAGGCATTAAATCCGTACGTTCACGTGTAGCAAACATCATTGATTTCTTGCCGGAAAAAATTACGGTAGAACAGTTCCGAATGGAAATTTTGAAATCGATTTTCGGTGGCGAGGAGAATATCCGATATTACGAGCTGTCAGAACAAGATTGGGAAAATATTCATACGATATCGAAAGAACGCTACCAAAAATGGGAATGGAACTATGGAAAATCACCGCGCTTCAATATGCAAAAGCAAAAGCGCTTCCCATCTGGGGAAATTGATATTCGTTTAGAAGTGAACAAAGGAATCATTGAAGAAATTAAGATTTTTGGTGATTTCTTTGGCATGGAAGACGTAGAAGAAATCGAGCAACGTTTAGTTTGTGTACGCTATGCTTATAAAGATATTGAAGAAGCTTTGGCGGATGTTGATATTTCCAGATATTTCGGCGGTGTAACGATGGACGATTTCTTACAATTAATTTATTAAGTAGTTAAAGTTAAGCTAACAGTTGAATATTAACAGCAAAGGCTGAAATAAAAAAGAACGAATTTCCGGTTAAAGAAATTCGTTCTTTTTCATGTGTTCAACAATTATTTTTATTGAATGAATAGCCGAGGATAACTTATTGTCGCTTTTTCGTTTTCTTATTATTATGTTTTTCTTGCGGTGTTAAAGGTTCGTTTGCAAGTTCATGATCAAATTCTCTTGATAGTTCTTTTCTTACTGCCTGCTCATCGCTGAAGTTGCCACTTAAGTTTTTCTTTTCTCTGTTACTCATCATCACACCTCCATGACATTAGTGTGTCATTAGGTATCTTAACTATGCATTTGAAAAGAGATAAAGTCCTTTTTCATCTGTTGGTTTATTTCATAATTGAAAGGGTATTGAAGAAGAAAATATATAGAAACCGATCAATGTTTGTGTAAAATATTTGAAATTTAGTATGACAAAGATAGTATTAACCAATTCAAATTTGTCAATGATAACAAAAGAGGAGGTGTGAGATAATGCAACAAGAGATTCTTTGCGAAGTATATAACTGCAAGTATTGGGCTGATGGAAACAAATGTAGTGCTGAGAGAATCTATGTAGTAAGTCAAAAAGGAAAAGAAGCATCCAATAGTGAAGAAACAGATTGCAAAACATTTACACCAGAGAATTAATTTTTATCAGGTAACCAATGAAAATTGGTTACCTTTTATAGTTATAGTATTGATAATAACTCTCATTTTCATTCGTTTTTATTAAATTATTTTTAGCTTTTCTAATTGTTAAATTTTTTTATAAGCATAAAATAGGATTTCTCCACTTTATCTTCAATATAGTCTAACGAATAACAACCGAATGGATCCGCTAATTCTCCAATAGCACGAGAAAGGTTGTCAATCACAAAGTTCAAATCTTCAGATTGTTTTTGTTCTTCTTGTGAATTTATTTCATACATAATTTCATGAGCTAAACGTTGTATACGCTGTAAACGCATTTCTTTTATCAGCACAGATTTCCCCCTTTTTTCAGCATACACAAAACATTATATGGTAGAGGTGTAAAGTACATGAAAATGTTTGAAGACGATTTTCTCTCTTGGGGAGCAGGATTAATTAATGCATAAAAAGAAGTACATCCGAAATGAACGATAAGTTTTCGTATATCGGAAATTAATGGTATGATTTATGTAAGGAGGAAACGATAATTGAGGATGACTGGATTAGTCTTAGGGGGAATCGCTTGGATTTTCAGCATCGGGTTTGTCTTTGTTTTTTATAATCCTTATTCGTCTACAGTTATTGAAGCCGGTCCAGCAATTAATTCTTTTCTGTCGTTATGCCTCCCAGCCTGTTAAGCAATAATTGCTTTAATTATTCAAAAAGACTACCTTATGCTAATCGCTTTTATTTGGTCTTTGCCAATAAGCCTGTATATGCTGGGAACACCAGCAATCTTCCATTGATTTTTTGCTCCATGTATTGATTATTTTATATGTTTTCTACTTTTGTAGTTTTCTAAGATAAAAGCAAGAAACAAGTTTGAGATAAGATGATTTTAACGAATTGTTTGATTCGATTTGGGGAATTTCCGAATAAGGAGGATTTAAAATGTCATTAATTACTCCAAAATGTATGAAATGCGATAAAGTAATAGAAGATGATGAAGAAGTATTAATACAATCGATATCCTAAGAGAAAAGGAATCACTGAAATTAAAGCGTATTTAAAGCAATTGTTCAAAGAAAATGAATATCTAAATCTGTGTGAGTTAAGGAAATTTAAGATATGAGAAGATTAAGAGATGTATTTTATATCAATGCCAATTTAGAAGAACAATATTTTATTTACTATGGAATGGAATTTCATGAATTTATTCAGTATTGCCCGGTAAACTTAGAAAATTTACTAATTACAGATGGGCAATATATTGCCAACGGTTTTAATGATCATTGGTTTTTTGAAACGGCAGTGGGGAAAGAGGGAATTTTAGAGTTAGCAAGAGAAGATATTTACGGTTTAGGTAATTTTCATTGGATTGATTACAACAATGAAGAAGATTTAAACCAATGTACCCCGGAAGAGAAAGCGGAAGTATTGTATTTGTCTCATTTTGGCAAGCCATTAAATTCGCCATTTTTTGATCGAATCAAAAATCAATTTGTTTATCTCGCCCACGATGATGGATGGTATTGCAAACTATATTGCAGAGATATTTTAGTGTTTAAGGAAATACTCGCAAATAAAATCATTGGAACTGTTTCCACAAATAAAAGAAGAAAAATCTATCCAATGGCTGAGGAAATAAAAAATCAACTATTTGAATTGACAAAAGAAGGTTTATTAATCGATTTTTCGAATATTTACCGGGATAGTCGATCAATTGGGCTAAGATTTTATGTAATAGGTCACTATGAAGATATGGATGAAATGTATAACAATCTTGAACGTAATAAGCGTAAAGCGAAATTCAGTCGGTTTTTAGAACATAAAAATAAGCAGTGGAAAATTTGTAATGGGTAACATTTTATAGCTGCAATGCTCCAAATCCTTTATGTGTTTTTATATTAAACATAGTAAAGGATTTTATATTTATAAAGAAAAAATAGATGATTCAATAAATTTATAAATAACTGAAAAAATCACATATTTTGCTATTCTATCTGCATATCAATTATACTAATCCTGTAAGATTTATTGCATAGGAGGTATTTGTTATGGCAAAGGTTGCATTTTTACTAGCAAGTAATTTTGAGGATTCTGAGATGAAAAATCCATATGAGGCAATTAAAGAAGCTGGACACCAAGCAGTCATCATTGGTTTGGAAAAAGGAGCAGAGTGCAAAGGTAAAAAAGGAACAGTTTCATATACAGCAGAGATCGGTGCGAAAGATGCAAAAGCAGATGAATTTGATGCTGTTGTAATTCCAGGCGGAAGTTCTCCAGAAGCATTGCGCGTCAATGATGATATCGTTCGCTTTGTAAAAGAAGCCAATGAACAAGGCAAATTAATTGCGGGTATTTGCCACGGACCTCAAGTGATGATTAGTGCGGACATTTTAAAAGGAAAAGCGGCAACATGCTATATCGGCATTCGAGATGATGTAAAGCTAGCTGGTGCAGACTATCGTGATGAAGAAGTCGTTGTGAGCGAAAACATCATCACATCCCGTACTCCGAAAGATGAACCTGCATTTATTCGTGAGATTTTAGCGAAATTAAATTAATAGAGGATAAAGAAAAAACGATTTCCGAATTACGGAAGTCGTTTTTTTCTTTAATAAATAAACAATTTTGTTAACAATAACAGAAAATTTGAATGGAAAAAGACATATTTTTATTTATAATGTATAAAATTCCAAGTGACATTGTGTCCTAGTATAATTTTATTATTCCAAGTCAAAAATGGGGGTGTTAATAACTTATTTGGAGGAAAGTCATGATAATTAAATGACCTTCATGTAATAGAAAAGTAAAAAGAAAAATGGTCATGGAAGATGCAAATGTGGTGCTTATGTAAAAATAATTAATAGATAATTTACCTAATCCCTAAATATAAAATTTATATTTAATACTAGATTTTTTTATTGATATGAAAAAATAATCTAATAATTATATTTAGGGGGCGGGATTGTGAGGTATTTGTATAAATTATTCTATGAGAAAGATAAAAATGAATTTCATAATAAATATTTCGAACGAATCAATTCGGATGCAGTTAAACGATTGATGTTATTCATAAAACCAATTGATCAGCCAGAATCTTTTGAACTGTATTATGTTCCAACTAATAATATTATTGATATGGTAGCAAAAATTTACAAATTATCTGGAGAATTAAACTTTATCTTCAATCAATTATCTAAAGTAGCAAAAGATCATTTCATTTTAAAATGTTTAGTAGAAGAATTATTCAATACAAATGAACTTGAAGGTGTAAAATGTTCAAAAGAGGAAATTGCTAGAAGTGTTAAAACTGTTAAAATGAAGAAAATGATAAAAAGAGATTTAATAGTATGATTAAGTCATACATGAATCTAATTAATGGAATTACATCACTTCCTATTAATCCAGTTAATATTAGAAAAGTATATGATGAAATTACTGAGGGTGAAATTGAAGAAAGTGAATTGCCAGATGGTGAAATTTTCAGAAAGGAAGTAACACACGTATTAAAAAAGTCAGGTACCGGTAAAGTTATACACTGAGGTATAACTCCCGAAGAAAAAATAATTAATGAATTAGAAAAATTATTAGTTTTTATGAATCAACCTAATGAAGTTCCAGAGATTATTAAAGTGGCAATAGGACATTACTTCTTTGGTTATATACATCCTTTTTATGATGGAAATGGAAGAACATCACGATTTATTAGTAGTTTATATTTATCAAAGACTTTAGGTAATATTCTTGCTCTTTCGCTATCTAGAGGCTGTAATAAATATAAAACAAATTATTAAAAGTAAGCATTTTACAAAATAGAAATCTATAAACATGAAGTATCATGTTGATTGTTGCGTATTTATGCGGCTTGAGCCACTGTGGTGCTTAAGCCGTTTATTCATTTAGAGAGTTTTAATTTCAATATGATGGGTACCCAATATTTCCATATTAATATAGAGATATATTTAGATATAATGAAGTTATATGTGTAGAAGTAGGAGGAAGCTAGATGATTACAGGTGAAATCAAAAATAAGGTAGATAAAATATGGGAGACGTTCTGGACGGGTGGAATCACCAACCCATTAACGGTAATCGAACAATTTACCTACCTTTTATTTATAAAAAGTTTGGATGAAGCAGAAACCATTAAAGAGAAGGAAGCAGAAATTCTTGGTATTCCTTTTGAAGGAATCTTTCCAGAAGATAAACAACATTTACGTTGGCATCGTTTTAAAAATCTTGGTTCCCCAGAAGAAATGTATCATATCGTATCGGATGAGGTTTTCCCTTTCATTAAAAATCTTCATGGTCAAGAAGATTCTGCATACTCAAAATACATGAGCGATGCAATGTTTTTAATCCCAACTGCTAATACGCTGGAAAAAATTGTAGATGGCATTGATACCCTTCCATTACAAGACCGAGATTTCCAAGGAGATTTATATGAGTATTTATTGTCGAAAATTTCAACGGCCGGTACAAACGGTCAATTCCGTACACCAAGGCATATTATCCAAATGATGGTGGAATTGGTTAAGCCTATGCCAGAAGATATCATGATCGACCCTGCAATGGGAACGGCTGGATTTTTAGTTGCAGCAAGTGAATATTTACGGAAACATCATCAGGATTTATTTCTCGTTCAAGGGTTAAAAGAACATTATCATAACACGATGTTTTACGGAAATGATATGGACCGAACAATGCTTCGAATTGGTGCCATGAACATGATGCTGCATGGTGTAAATAATCCGAATATTGAATATCGGGATTCCTTATCTGAAATGAATAAAGATCAAGATAAATATACGTTAGTGCTAGCAAATCCGCCATTTAAAGGATCATTAGATTATGAAGCAGTATCAAACGACTTATTGAAAATTGCTAAAACGAAGAAAACGGAATTATTGTTCTTATCTTTATTTATTCGAATTTTAAAACCAGGTGGACGTGCAGCAGTTATTGTTCCAGACGGTGTGCTATTTGGAAGTTCGACAGCCCATAAAGCTATACGCAAGGAAATTATTGAAAATCACAAATTAGAAGCCATTATTTCCATGCCTAGTGGAGTGTTTAAACCGTACGCAGGAGTATCTACGGCGATTATCATTTTTACAAAAACAGGTGCAGGTGGTACAAATCACGTTTGGTTCTATGACATGAAAGCAGACGGATTCTCTCTAGACGACAAACGCACTCCAATTGAAGAAAATGATATTCCGGATATTATTTCACGCTTTAACAATTTGGAAGCAGAAAAGGAACGGAAGCGAACAGAACAATCTTTTTTTGTACCGATAGAAGAGCTACGAGAAAATGAATATGACTTGTCTATTAATAAATATAAAGAAATCGAGTATGAGGAAATTGAATATGAGAATCCTATGGAAATAATCGAAAAAATTGGAACTTATGAAAAAGAAATAATGGATGGTTTAAAAGAAATTGAAAATTTAATAAAAGGGGCTAATTGAATGATTTCGAAATATGAATGTTATCCCCTTAAAAATTTTATCAATCAAATTAGAGGGGTATCTTACAAAAAAAATCAAATATCAGAAAAACCAATCGATGGATATATCCCATTGTTAAGAGCCACAAATATTCAAAATGGAGAAATAATCTATCAGGATGTGTTGTATGTAGATTCTTCTCTCGTAAAATTGGAACAAAAATTAAGAAAAGGCGATATCTTAATTGCAGCATCGAGCGGCAGTAAAGAAGTTGTTGGAAAGTCGGGACAAGCAAACGAAGATTGTGAATATACTTTTGGAGCCTTTTGTAAATTAATTAGGCCAAAACAAAATATTAATGCGGATTATTTAAGACACTTTTTTAATACAGATTATTATTCTCGAACAATCTTACAGTCTATTAATGGGGCGAATATTAATAATTTAAGAAATGAACATATAGACGATTTAATGATTCCCATTCCATCATTAGAGATACAAAGCAAAATAGCGGCATTATTAAATAAGGCTCAAGATGTAATTAAATGTCGCAAAGCTCAAATCGATTTATTAGATCAATTAACGCAAAGCATATTTTTCGAGATGTTTGGGGATCTGGAAACAAACCCTAATGGATGGGAATCTAAAAAGTTAAGTGAGATTTGTCAAAATTTAGATAGCAAGAGGGTTCCAATTACTTCATCAGAACGCAAAAAAGGTATTTATCCATATTATGGAGCTTCAGGTATCGTAGATTATGTTGATGATTATATTTTTGATGACAATTTATTACTAGTTTCAGAAGATGGAGCCAATCTGTTATCTAGAGTAACGCCAATAGCATTTGAAGTGAAAGGAAAAATTTGGGTTAATAATCATGCCCACGTATTGAAGTTTGAACATTTATCCACCCAGCGTTTTATTAAATACGTTATCAATTTACAAGATATTTCACATTTGATTACTGGATCTGCCCAACCTAAACTAAATCAAAAAAATTTAAATTCATTTATGGTTCCATATCCACCGCTAGAATTACAAAATGAGTTTTATGAAAAAGTGGAAAAAATTGAAGAACAAAGGAAGGTATTTGAATCTAGCTTACTAGAATTAGAAAATTTATATCAGGCATTGTTGCAAAAATCATTTAGAGGCGAATTATTTTCAGAAGAGGAAGTGTCAATTATTTAATAAAAGGGAAGTGCCAATATTTCCAATTTTGGCTTTTTAAAAGATAAGAAACAGTATCAAAGTTTTGCAGAGGCTTGTTTTGAAGCAGAAAAAGGATTGGTTGTAAGCCCTGCTGTCAGCGCCTTTCAGTCTCGACGTGCATTGGAGCTTGCGATGAAATGGGTTTATAGCTTTGACAGTGCGGTAAAAGTTCCTTATCAAGATAATCTATCCAGTTTAATTCATGATCGAGAATTTTTAGGGATTATTGATGATGACTTATTACCAATGATGAAGTATGTAGTGAAGCTCGGCAATCAAGCGGTTCATACGAATGCACCGATAACGCGTGATGTAGCGGTTTTGTCCCTACATCATCTATTCCAATTTGTTGCGTGGATTGATTACTGCTATTCCGATGAATTTACTGCAGGGGACTTTGATGAATCTTTACTTCCTGTCGGTGAAGAACAAGATATTAGCAATTTTAAAAGGGGATACTTTGCTGAAAAGAAGAGTTTAGGCAAGGGATGATAGGTGGGAAATCCTTTTTCTGAGGGTTTCCCATTTTTTATTGATTAGTCATTTTTTCGAACATTTTCATTGTTACTCATTTTCTATTTCGAAAATATTTCTTCTCTCACTTTTACATAGCGATTTAACCAAAAATCAACAATTTAGTAGTTATGAAGAAGTTGTGCGTTTATAAGCGTACTGCAGGACAAAAAGTATACAATTTCCAATTCAAATTCTTGCTGCAATTCAAACTATATTCCTTATCATATAAATTTACAAAAAAATTAATAAAATGTACCTGTTTTTCAAACAAAATAACAAGGTAAAAAGTTATAATAAAGAAAAGACTTTAGAATCATTTATTAAAATTATTTACTAATCATTTAGTAATTCTTGTTTGCATTACCAACATGATGCTAGATAAGTAAAGGAGTTGGTATGATATGGCATTCAACCTTTATTATTACGAAAGTAAGATGATATGTAATTACTGTAAAAAGGAGTATTCAACTTACAAAGTACGTCCTGGTCGATATAAAGTCATAGCACAAGATACAGATTTTATGCCAATTTACGAAGGAATCAATCCGTTATTATACGAAGTAGCAGTTTGTCCGCATTGTGGTTATGCATATCATAAATCAATGACACGAACATATGGACCGTTCATGCTACTAATTGGGGAAATTTATATCAACCAATTACAAAAAATCATGAATCTCTGTAAAGAACGGACGATTGATGAAGCAATTGCAAGCTATAAATTAGCTTATTTAGTTGCGAGAGCATCAATGGAAGAAACGATTATTTTGGCGAACTTTGCACTGAAGATTGCTTGGCTGTATCGATTAAAACAAGATAAGGAATTAGAAATGCGTTACCTTCGATCTGCAAGGGAATTATTCAATAAGTCCCATGCAAACAATAAAGAAGGGGAAGAAAGGATGCAATATTTAATTGCAGAAATCAGTCTTCGGTTAGGAGATATTGAAGAAGCGAAAAGAGGATTTTCACGATTAATTACAAGTAGGGAAGTTTCGAATAAGTATCGCAACTATGCGCGGAAACGTTGGGAAGAATACAAATATGAAAATCAAGCTGTTAAGGAGCAGGAGGGATAACATCTCGTTATTAAGGGGGGATTAAAATGAATCTAAGGATAGGGAGAAAATTGGATTTAACGGAAGAAGAAGTATTTGCTGAATTGCACCACTTTTTATTAAGAAAGAACAATCGTGTACTTAGTAATGATGAAGTAATTGAAAAAACGGGCATCTGTCCTGAACTTCTTTATAAATGGGTGAAATCAGGGAAATTAAAACGATCGTTGTTTCCAAACCTTGGAGCTCCTTGTGAAAGATGTGGAAAATTTACAAACTACTCTAAAATATGTTTCGAATGTTCCACTTCGATTACGACTCTTTTAGAAAAAGAAGAAAAAGATAAAGAATGGTTCAAACAAATTCAACAAATGAATAGATTAAATACGTACCATCATAAATAAGAAAATTAATGGATGCTGCATTTTTTCAAGTTGTACAAAGTTTTACCTTTCCAATTTGGTTGGTTCATCGTTATAGAAGAGATTTAGACACTTTTCCATCTTAGAAAAGTGTCTTTTTTGTAATGAAGAAGACTAGAAGTAGGAAAAATGTTAAAGTGATGAAACGAAAAAAGTAATGAAGTCGTCTTAATGTTATATAAATAATTTAGAGGTGTGGCGATGTTTAAATATTGGTTACAAATGATAGTGGGGGTTGCGATCTTTATTATTTCAACATTTTGTGCATGGTATGAAGGTAGTGAAATTGTTGAAAATTCGTTTGAATGGAACTATTCAACACCATTTACGAATGTATTTATTCAAGTGATTACAAATGGACGCGATATTAGTCAACTAGACTATTTCGTGTACGCTGTAAAATTTCACCCCTTGTTTCCCACTATGATGATGATTAGCCTGCTTTATATTCTAGCTGTTGCAGGTATTTATCTAATAAAAGTTAAATCAAAATGGGTTATTAGTTTTTGGGGAATCGTGGGACTCATTTGTGTATTATCAAGTGCTTTCATTTCAATTTCATACACAATAGGAAGTAGTATTTTCTTCTGGATTACTTCTATTAGTGGACTGCTATTTATTGTGATAGCAGGTTTAATGTCGTTTACAAAATACAAAAATCAACAGAACGGTATTACAAATGAAGTGTAACAGAAAGCAGTGGTATGAGTTTTAAAAGGGATGGTAAAAACATACTAAGATTAGTAGTACAAACCAAGGCCAAGGTTTGTGCTACTATTTTTTAGAAAAGTCGACCAGTCTCAGGGATCTTTGAATCCGTATTAAAAACTGGCTAACTTCACACCCTTATGCGAATCAGTTTAGTATGTTGGGTCCATAGAGATCGTGTATAAGAAAGTGGAATCGATAAGGTAATGTGAAGACTTCTATGAATTGGCAAAGAAAGAGTAATGGAATGAAACAGGTTATTGGATTAGATGTTAGTAAAGGAAAGAGTACAGTAACGATCTATGATAGTTATCGTCAGTGCAAATATGAAGGTGAAATCAATCATACACGAAGAAATTTTGAACAATTACATAAGCGAATAGTAGATATTACATCACTTGATGACCAAGCACCAGACATTGTATTTGAAGCAACAGGTGTTTATTCAAAACCGATTGAAGCATTTTTAAAAGATTACGGTTATGCATATTATCCCCTTGAAGCGAACTGACAAATGGCGAAGATGCGTCGACATAAAACCGATATAAGCGATGCTCATGAATTAGCCAAAACACATTTTAAAATGGAGAGAGAACCAACCTATATCCAAGATGATTATTATGAGCAGATGCGTGCATTGACACGTTATGATGATGAAATTGATGAAGAAATGATTTTATTAAAAAATCGTATGCATTCCATTTTACAATTGAGTTTTCCAGAATTAGAAAAAATACTGACACCAAATTCTGCACTATTTTTAAATATAGTACAACTATACCCTCACCCAACACTTGTTTTAGCTCACTCTAAAACTGTCATTAAGAATCGTCTAAAAGCGAATACAAGAAAGAACCTTTCTTTAGAACGTGCAGAGAAAAAAGCAATTGCTTTATTAGAAGCTGCTCAAAATAGTTATCCAGCGATTAGATCTACCGATGTGCGATGTGAACAAGTCCGTGATTACGCAAATCGAATAGCAGAATTAAAGGATAAAAAAGAAGCACTTGTCCAACAAATGATTACTTTATCAAAAGATCGAAAAGAGTATATTGTTTTACGTTCCATCCCTGGTATCGGTGATTCTACTGCTTGTAGATTAATTGGGGAAATGGGTGATATTCGTCGCTTTCAAAATGCTAAACAATTGAATGCTTATGCGGGAATTGATATTATGCGCTATCAATCGGGGAATACACAGTATCATGATCGTATTAATAAAAGAGGTAACAAACACTTGCGAAAGCTTTTATATTTTATGGTGTGTGCCATGATTATGAAGAAGAAAGATAAACCGAATCATTTTGTAGATTACTATTATAAATTAAAAACACAACCTCAGAGAAAGCCTCATAAGGTTGCGATTATCGCCTGTATCAATAAATTTTTAAAAGTGACGTTCCAGTTACTGACACATGGCATTTTATACGATTATGAAACTGCCTTAAGTTAAATAATCGATTAACTAAAGTTATTCCAAAACAGACTTAGATGCGACGTTCATGCTAATGAAAGACGACTATATGAAAAACGGTCAATTGAAGGCTGGATACAACGTACAAATCGTAACAGAAGGTCAATATGCACTGGCTTATAGCATTTTTCCAAATCCTACCGATACACGTACATTGATTCCGTTCTTGAATGAGATTGAGAAGCATTATTTTCCATTGCCAAAGTATATTGTCGCAGATGCTGGTTATGGTAGTGAACAGAACTATGAGGACATCCTTTCGAATCGAAAATGTGAGGCACTTATTCCATATACCATGTATGAGAAAGAACAAAAGAAGAAAT
>NZ_JAAXPW010000043.1 GCF_012396605.1 Ureibacillus thermosphaericus | reverse complement strand
CAAACTCTCCATAAAAGAAAATTTGATTTGCTCAAAATTTAATGTCCGAATCTAGTTTGTCAACGAGGGTTAACAACTAGATAATTTATTGCATTAACGTTTTGTTGTTCAGTTTTCAAGGTTCATTTGACATATTTCGCTGTCTTTCGACGACTTTTATATATTAACATCTTTCATTCATGAAAGTCAACACTTTTTCATAAGTTTTTTTAGGAACCATTTTTACTAAACAAAATCCTATAAAAAGGGGACAAACTGATGTTTCGTAAAATGATATTGGCACTATTTATAGTAATGGTGATTTCCTTTTTAATTTATCCTCAGAAAACTTCGATTGTTTCAGTTTTTCGAATGACCCATGAACCGCTAGTTATATCTAAGGGTAATTATGGACAATCATTAATAGTGGAAATTTCTTTTACTCACGAAGGATTGCCTGAATGGTTGGAATCACTTCATGCTCCTTATCCTATATTAATGCTGGATGCAAAATGGATTGAACGTTCTCCAAAGCTAGTAGAGTTAATTCAGAAAAAAAACATTTCCACTGGCTTACTCGGAGGTTATGGTAAAGAAGAATATAGCATAAAAACTTTTAATAAAGAAGTGGAGATTTATAAAAAATATTTTAATCAGAAGCCTCTATGGTTTATGACGAAGGATTATGAATTTCCTGGAGAGTTGAAACAAGCTGCCTTTCACGAAGAAATCAATTTATTATCACCATCTCACATTTATAAAGAAGGTAACCACTATCATGATGTAAAAGGTGCTATCATTAGTTTACAACTAGATGAACAATCAAACCCTAATTTCAAAAATATTTCGAAATTTATTCAGCAACATAAATTCATTTCATTAGAAGAAAACATTTTCGGTTACTCCATTAAATCGACAAAAATGCCATGAAAATAATTAATAACATTACATCCAACAGAAAAAATATTAAATAAAAATTGAAGGCATCCGACTTGTGTAGTTGGATGCCCTTGATTATTTTCTAAATATTATTATTTACCAACATTCTTCTGATTTCTTGTTTTTTTGCGCTCATCTAATTTTTTTCGATCTTCATTGGATTTTTGATTGTATTTTGGCAAAGCTAATAATTGATAAGCGTTTACTGCAATTAGAGGGAATAATAATAGGGCTACATATGTATCAATATTGCCCTTACGCCCCATCAACGGAATAATCCACTCTAAACAAGTAATAACAATCATAAAGAACATAGATGAAATTAAAATATGTTTTTTTCCAGTTAATTGAACTTTTTTTATAGCAGTTGCAATAGCACTAGAGATTAGAAAAATTAATAGTCCTCCATAGAAGAGCCAATCTTTAGCGCTCTCGGCAACCGGAGCAAAACGGAAAATAATTAAATCTCCGACAACCACGATCATCAAAAGAACTTGTACCCAATTCCATAAAGTTAATGTTTTAAATACACCGACTCCAATTTGATGAATTGTTAAATATGCAAAGAAGCCTGCTTGGGCAATTACGCTCATTGTAAAACCTAAAAAAATCATCCATACAAAAGCGGCAAAAAACTCTACTATTTCTCCTGCGGCTAAATATGAACTAAAAAAATTCCATCGAATGATGATGCCTGCCACTCCTGTGACAACACCGCCAATTAACATACACATCGAGAAAAATTTTATCCAATTTCGTATTGTCACGACACAATGCTCCCTTTATTTTTTTCAATCTCTTCATTATTTTATCAATGGTTTTTTAAAAAAGCTATCGAAGTTATAAACATGTACATATTATGTGAAGAATTGTGAAGAATAAATAAAAAGAGAGCCTTTATATAGAAAGGACTGAGAAAGTTGAAAAATCCCCTGTTTAATCGATTATTGATCCTATTCTTCATATTGATATTGCTCGCGAGTTGTTCCGATTCACCGAACGCCCAACCGTCTTATGAAGAAGTAAAGAAAATTGTCGTTGATGCTATTCAAACAGAAGATGGAAAAAAAGCAATTAGACAATTATTGGAAGACCCTAGTTTTAGGGAGTTAGTTATTTTAGAACACGATGAAGTGGAAACATCAATCAACAATTCATTATTGTCAGAGCAGGCCCAAGAATTTTGGAAAAAAACCTTTGAAGATCCAAAATTTAAGGAATCAATGGCTAAAAGCATGAAAGAACAGCAAACTGAAATTATGAAGCAATTAATAAAAGACGCCTCTTTTCAAGAAGACTTAATTGCATTTTTTGGACAACCTGAAATGAAAAAAGAATTAGAATCCATTTTAAAAAGTGCAGAATTAAGGAAAGAAATTGAAAAAGTTGTAATGGAGACAATTGAAAATCCGTTGCTGCAAACAAAATGGCAAGAGTTAATTAAAAAGAGCGGTGAATCTGGCGGTTCAAAAGAAAAAGGTAAGGAAAGTAGTAGTGGGGGACAAGATGAGCAAGGTCAAGACCAAGGTGGCAGCAGTTAATTATTTAATAAGAAAAGCAAATTGCGATTATATACTCGTTACTCAAAATTTTAGAGCGAATTGGAAAACATATCGTTTTCTCAATTCGCTCTTTTGCTATCCTATTCCAATTTATTAATAACTTTTTGAGCTATATCTAAATAGATTTTTCCTGTTGGATGGTTTTCTTCATAGATTGATGGAGCGAAATCCTCGTTATCCCAGTCAGGTTGTCCAAGCGGAATTTGTCCTAATAAATCTGTGCGCAATTCTTCAGCAAGCTTTTGTCCTCCGCCTTTACCAAAAACATATTCTCGCTCACCAGTTTTCGACTCATACCAAGCCATATTTTCAATAACACCAAGAACTTCATGGTTAGTTTGAACAGCCATTGCACCAGCACGTGCTGCAACAAATGCTGCTGTTGGATGTGGTGTTGTGACGATAATTTCTTTGGATGTAGGCAACGCTTGGTGAACATCCAATGCTACGTCTCCAGTACCTGGTGGTAAATCTAATAATAGATAGTCAATATCTCCCCATTCTACATCACGGAAGAATTGATCTAATACTTTACCAAGCATTGGACCACGCCAAATAATCGGTGCATTGTTCTCCACGAAAAATCCCATGGATATCACTTTTACCCCTTTACGTTCCACAGGATAAATTCGATCATTTTTTACGGTCGGCATTTCCTCAATTCCCATCATATCTGGGACACTGAACCCATAAATGTCCGCATCAATTAAGCCCACTTTTTTCCCTAAACGAGCTAAAGAAACAGCTAAATTTACTGATACTGTGGACTTACCTACACCGCCTTTTCCTGAGGCAATGGCAATCACTTTTACTGTCGATAATGGTGATAGAATATCTCGGGACTCGGCTTCATTTGCTTTTCCACGGAAACGTTCAAGAACTTCCGTTGGCAACTCTTCGAATCGAATTCCTACAGTTGAAGCACCGGCTTCTTTTAATTTTTCAACAATTTTCATTTGCAATTGTAATTGTTCTGGGGTATTCGTTTTAGCAATCGCAACTTTTACACTCACATGATTTTTTTCTTCTTTTATTGATACATTGACAATACCGTTTGTTTCTTCAAGCGTTCTATGTAAAAACGGGTCTTGTAGTTGTCCTAAAATTTCACGGACTTGTTGTTCATTGATCACGATAAACACTCCCCTATATTAGCTTCCGATTGATAGTATAAGTATAACATACCAAGTGTTTAATCATAGCGATATTGCTTATTCTATCTCTAAATTTACATAATTTTCAATTCCGTTAACAATTGCATCTGCCATTTTGTCTTGATACTTTTCATCTGCCAATAAACTTCTTTCCTCAGGATTGCTTAAGAATCCAGTTTCCACCAGAACCGCAGGAACTTCGGTTTTTTTCAGTAAATAAATTTGTTTGATTGCCAAAGCCTCTCGATCTGTATTTTGTAACTTTTCTCTTATTGAAGATTGAATGGCTTTAGCTAGCAGCTCACTGTTTGGGTGCCCTTCTTTATGATAAAATACTTGAGCGCCTCGCCACTTTTCTTCTGGGATAGCATTTGCATGAATCGTAATGAAAATATCGGGCTCATTTTCTTTTACAATTTTTTCTCTTAAGAAAATATCTTGTTTTTTCCTTTCTCTTAATGTAGAGAACTCTTCACTTGGTGCGTGTTCCGAAAGAACATCGCCATCTGAAGTTCTTGTCATCACAACTTCCGCACCCATTCGTTTTAATTTTTGTTCAACCTTTTTTGCAATTGCTAACGTAATATCTTTTTCAATAACATTTTCTGCCGATGCTCCTCCATCAATCCCACCATGGCCCGCATCAACGACGATTTTAACTCCTCCTAATGGTTCAGGAAGGAAAAATCGATTGTCCGATGCGCTTGTCTCATACATAACCACTAAAAAACAGCAGAGCAAAATGACAATTAGTGCAATCCATCGTTTCAAATCTACTACACCGCCTTTTGCAACCTTTTGCACTACTATACGCTGAAAGGAAGGCTTGTATGCGTAAAGAATTTCTATAAAAAGTTGATTATTTTTATTACCCAACTTGCTTGTTAAAAGACTTTGTTCATCCTAATCTTTGTTTCAGTCATCTTAAAATTCAAATGATTATTAAGAAACGAATAGATTTAAAATGATTCCTGAAAGACACAAACTGTATACTTTACTAAACTCAAATATTTTATTCATGTATCCGAAATTTGATGATGATAGAAAAAAACTGCCCCCTATGCTTTGTAAACATTAGTGGGACAGTTTACTGCTAAATTTCTGCTTGATGATATTGTTTTTGCAATTGGGCATAAAATCCATCTAAGGACATTAAGGAATTATGATTTCCTTGCTCGATTATTTCTCCATCTTTTATGACTAAGATTCGATCTGCATTTTCGATTGTTTTTAAACGGTGGGCAATGACGAAACTCGTGCGGCCTTGCATTAAATTGTTTAATCCTTTTTGAATATGCACTTCTGTCATTGTATCAACACTTGAAGTGGCTTCATCCAAAATTAGAATATCCGGATCTTTTAAAATAGCTCGTGCAATCGCAATCAGTTGTCTTTGCCCTTGACTTAAGTTTTTACCACCTGATTCAAGCAACGTATCATACTGCTCCGGCAAATATTTTATGAAGGAATGGGCATAGGCGATTTTTGCTGCCATTTCTACTTCCTCATCGGTAGCATCTAGTTTTCCATATCGGATGTTTTCTCTTACCGTTCCTGAGAATAAATACGTATCTTGCAATACAACACCTATTGAATCTCGTAAATGTTCCATTGAGTAAGATTGAATATTTTCACCATCTATTAAAATTTCTCCTTCAGTTACATCATAAAAACGGCTTAATAACTGTACGATGGTTGTCTTCCCTGAACCAGTTGGGCCAACAAGAGCAACAATTTCACCAGCATTCGCTTGAAACGAAATGTTTTTTAGCACCGGCTTATCTTTTACATAATAAAAACTGACATTTCGAAATTCAACATTTCCTTCTAGAGATCGTCTAGGCAGAGAATGAGGTGAATCCATTAATTCAATTCGTTCATCTAGTACTTCAAATACCCTCTCCGCTCCAGCAATTGCAGATTGAAAAGTATTTAATAAGTTTGAAAGTTGGTTAATTGGGCGGAAAAACTGTCTTGCATATGTTAAAAATGACGTTATAACACCTACCGTAACGAGAGAATTGGTCGCCATAATAGCACCAACTCCAACAATTAAACCTGATCCGAGGTTATTGATAAAGTTATTCGTTGGTCCTAACAAACCAGATACAATTTCTGATTGCATTGCAGAATAGCGCAACTTCTCATTCGCTTCTTTAAATTGTTGAATAGTTTGTTGTTCTTTTCCAAAGAGCGTCACAACTTCCGAATTAGAAATCGTTTCTTCAATAAATCCATTTAAATTTCCTAAATCTCGTTGTCTATTTCGATAATTCATGCTACTACGTTTCACAACCTGTTTTGTAGCCCAAACAATTAACGGAACGACCAAAAGGGTAACAATGGCTAATATCCAATTTAAATACACCATCGCAATGGCGGTACCTACAAGAGATAATACAGACGATACGATTTGAATGACGCTTTGGGAAAGAGCGAAATTCAAATTGTCGATATCGTTCGTCATGCGGCTCATCAAATCGCCTTGCTGTTTTTGATCGAAAAACGAAATCGGCAATGATTGCATTTTCTCAAACAGTTCGATTCTCAAATTTTGAATTGTTTTTAAAGATGCTCGAATCATGACAAAAGTTTGCAACCAAGTTAATAAGGATGATGCGATAAAAATTGCTGCAAGCAACATTCCCATCCGAATAGTTCCTTCAATGTCGAGGGGAAGAATATAGTTATCTATAATAACACCAATCATCAAAGGCCCTAAAATATTTAACACCGATGTAATCAGCACAAGAATAATAACAAAATTAATGCTGAGTCTTTGTTTCTTTAAATAACTCCAAATTCTTTTAATTGTAGCCTTTTGATTTTTAGCCTTTGCTGCTGGACCACGGCTTCGACCACTACCTCTACCAGTAAGGGATTCTTGTAGCCTATTCATCAATCGCACCTCCCCTTTCAACTTGAGTTGCTACAATCTCTTTATAATACTCGCTCATTTTCAGTAATTCTTCGTGGGTTCCTTGGGCAACAATTCGACCGTCTCCTAGCACAAGAATCAAATCTGCGTGTTTAATAGAAGAAATTTTTGATGATACGATAAATTTCGTACTGTCTTTAAGAGCTTCTTTCATGTTTCGCTGGATTATCTTTTCAGTGATGCTATCTACCGCTGATGTTGTATCATCTAATATTAAAATTTTTGGTTTTCTTATAATTGCACGACTCATTGCCAAACGTTGCTTTTGCCCACCGGATAAGTTCGTAGCTCCCTGCGTTAATTCATGTTGTTCTTTATGATCCAATTTTTCCACAAACTCAAAGGCGTTTGATGCAAAGAGCGCTTCTTGAATGTCTTCTTTAGTTGCGTCAATTTTTCCATACTTTAAGTTTTCTTCAATCGTTGTTGAAAACAATATTGCCTTTTGTGGGGCAAAAGCCATAGCATTTCTTAACATGTCAATGTCATATTGCTGTATGGGAATGTTATCAATGTAAATAGTTCCTTCATCGACATCCATGAGTCGACCGAGCAATTTGATTAATGTCGATTTTCCACTGCCTGTCATACCGATAATCCCTACTGTACTGCCGGCTTTCGCTTCAAAGGAAATCTCTTTCAACACCGGTTCAACGTGTTTGTTATAAGAAAAACTAACCTTGTCAAATTTCACATTTCCTTGAATTTCTTTTTTCACTGGGTTTTCAATATTCGTAATATCAGACTGCTCTTCCAATACGACAACGACACGTTCTGCACTTGGTATAGCCCGCGCAATTTGAATCAGTACGTTGCTGGAACTCATAAGGCCGTTCAAAATCATCATCAAATAGTTGATGAATGCAACAATTACCCCAATTTCAATAGCTCCTGCATCAACTTTCACGACACCAAGCATAAGTGCAAGTACAATTCCGATGTTGACAACAAATTGGGTAATCGGCATTAAGGCAGCTACCACTTGATCTGCCGTCATATTGCGTTTCGTTAATTGATGATTGACAGTTGCAAATTGCTTCATTTGATATCGCATACGGTTAAATGCTTTAATGACGCGAATCCCCGCCAAGTTCTCCTGCACACGTGTATTCACTTGATCGATTGATTCCTGCACCTTTCGAAACAGCTTAATCGATAATTGAATAATAATATATAAACTGATGATTAATACAGGCACCACAAAAAATAGTACTGGAAATAAATCTCTTGCCGTAAAAAATACGACAATGACCGCCCCAACAAACATAAAAGGCCCGCGAACGAATATTTTTAATAACATGTTTAAGGCCCTTTGCAACATTTCGATATCATTTGTTAAGTTGGTAATCAATTTTCCTAAAGTGAACTTGTCCTTATTGCTATTCGCAAAATATGTAATAGTTTCATATAAATCCGCTCGAACATCAGATGCAAAGTTTACCGCCGCTTTCGAACTGAAATATGTACAACCTGCACCCCCAAGCCAACCTATCATTGCACACAAAATCATCGCAGCAAACATCATAATGATATACTGTGTATCATTCGTTGCAATTCCTTTATCGATTATTTTCTGCATAATTGTTGGCTGAATTAAATCCATCCCTACTTCCAACACCATAAGTATCGGCGCTAAAATCGCAAAATGCTTATAGGGCTTTAAATATTTTGAAAGCTTTAACGCTGCACGCATTTTGTTACTCCTTTTCTTTATTACCATCGTTTAATTTTTGTATACAATTGTATACTAACCGTCAAGTTGATACCCTTACATTTCCAACTATAACTGAATAGATTCCTTAATATTTCACCACTAAAATAATCTTTTAGGCAATGGAAGTTTTCAAAAAACTTGACTAAAGTTTCATTTCATTTTAGATTATTTTAAAAAGTATATCTATGTAATTAGGTGCCCTTTTTAGGGAGAATAGGGAATAAAGTGAGAATCTTTAGCGGACCCACCACTGTATCGGGGAGCAATATAGAAAATGCCACTGGGAAACTGGGAAGGCCTATATTTGCGATGAACCTAAGCCAGGAGACCTGCCTAATTACTTGAAAACATACAGTACGATGGTAAAGTCTGTAGTTTATTTGGCATGCCAATAAACTGCAGACTTTTCTTATTTCAATAATCGATGGAGGAGATTCAATTGGAACTATTGCAATCGACATTACAAAACATTAAACAACTTAATAAAGAAGTGATGGGAAAAGCAAGAGAAAGAGTAGATGCTCTTTGTAAACCACCTGGCAGTTTAGGAAAATTAGAACAAATCGCGATACAACTTGCTGGAATAACTGAGAAACTAGAGCTTGATGTATCCAATAAAGCGGTTATTTCATTAGCTGCGGATCACGGTGTATATGAAGAAAATGTTTCAAATAACCCCCAATTTGTAACGGTAATGCAGGCAATTGGCTTTGCTAAAGGTTTTACAGGAGTATGTGCTATTGCAAAAGCAGCAGGTGCAAAAGTCGTTCCAGTAGATATTGGCATTAAAGAAGATTTACCAAAAGATTCTGGAGTCATCGTCAAAAAAGTGAAATACGGAACGGATAATATGGCTAAGGGACCAGCAATGTCACGTCAAGAAGCGATTCAAGCGATTGAAGTAGGTATTGAAATTGCCAATGAACAAGTGAAACAAGGTGTCAATGTTTTAGCAACTGGAGAAATGGGAATTTGTAATACCACTCCAAGTAGTGCTGTCCTGTCAGCATTCTGTGGTTGTGACCCGGCTATTGTAACAGGTATGGGGGCTGGGGTAGATAGTCTTCAACATAAAATTGACGTCATTCGAAGAGCTCTTGACATAAATAAGCCAAATCCAGATGACCCAATTGATGTGTTAGCGAAAGTTGGCGGTTTGGAATTAGGGGGAATGGCAGGCGTAGTCCTAGGTGCTGCAGCAAATCGTGTTCCTGTAGTAGTGGACGGTTTTATTTCCACAGTTTCTGCACTTATTGCTTATAAATTAGAACCGAAAGTGAAGGATTACATTATTCCATCCCATCTTTCAGAAGAGCCTGGAGCAAAAATTGTAAACGAGGTATTAGGGTTAGAGCCTATGTTGAATATGAATATGCGATTAGGTGAAGGTTCAGGAGCAGCCCTTGCTTTTCCTATTCTTGATGCCGCATGTTCTATGATGAACACCATGACTACTTTAGAAGAATCCCATCAATATATGCTAAAAATCATGGGGAGTCAAACAATTTAAAAGATAAGGCTATCTAGAAGACTATCTAGATAGCCTCTTTATTATCATAAAGAAACTCTTTCAATTAATTCCTTCGAATTGTTTTTCGGAGAATTTACTAGATTAGATACTGGATAGGCAGTTAACCACTCTGAAGGGCAAGGTTTAAGCAGCGATTTTAATTTCTCTCGCCCCTTTAAATGAGGGTCTAACCATTCTTTTTGCTGTTCCTTATTTAAAATGACCGGCATTCGGTCATGGATTGGGGCCATTAATTCATTTGCCTTCGTTGTTAAGATCGTACACGTATGAATCTTTTCTCCCTCTTGACTCCGCCAAGTATTCCATAATCCCGCAACTGCAAATACTGCGTCATCTTTCCTCTTTATTCGCATTGGGACTTTCAAATTTCCTTCCCTTTTCCATTCGTAAAAGGAGTCCATCGGGATAATACATCTCCGTTCATAAAATGATTTTTTAAAACTTGGTTTCTCGTCGACAGTTTCAGAACGAGCATTGATCATTTTCGATGCTATCTTTTCATCTTTTGCCCACGAAGGAAGGAATCCCCATTTTAAGAACCCCATACGATTTTTATCTCCATCATTAATGATTGCTACAATTTGTTGACTTGGAGCAATATTATAACTTTCCTTATATAACTCCTCGGAAAAAGCCTCTGCTACATCAAATTCTTCAATCAACTGATGATACGAGCAAAACAACGTAAATCGACCGCACATAGCCATCCCCCAAAAAATTAAAGTTTCCATTATAAGTATTTTCTACTTCATTTCATCATAAAAAATACAGTATGGAAAGCAATATCCGGACTTTCAATTATTGCAATAAAGGAGCGAAGCATATGAAATTAAGAGTATCTGCAGTTCAATATCATTTACACACGATTCAATCATTCGAAGATTTTGCAATGCAATGTGAACACTACATTAAAACCGCTTTGGAATTTGATTCGGATTTTATCGTGTTTCCAGAATTTTTAACAACTCAATTGCTTTCTTTCAAAAAACAAAATGGTTCAAATCAAACAATCCATGATTTACCTAGTTATACAGAACAATATGAAGATTTATTTCTTAAATTAGCTAAAAAATACAATATCCATATTATCGGCGGAACACATGTAGTAGAAGTTAACAATCAACTACGAAATACCGCATTTTTCTTTGACCCTGAAGGCCGCATTATGCGACAAGAAAAGCTGCATATCACGCCAGTTGAAATCAGCGCTTGGAATATGGCAAAAGGAGAAGAATTAAAAATTTTTGACACCAAATATGGAAAGATTGCGATTTTAACTTGTTACGATATTGAATTTCCTGAAATTGTACGTATAGCGAAAGCGCGAGGAGCCGATATCATTTTTTGTCCTTCCTGTACCGATAACCAACACGGGTATTATCGTGTTCGATATACAAGTCATGCTCGGGCAATAGAAAATCAAGTATATGTCGTTCTATCTGGAACAGTAGGTTCACTTCCGACTGTTGACTTTATGAGATCGAACTTTAGTCAAGCAGCTATTATCACTCCTAATGATATTCCTTTCCCTCCAAAAGGGGTTTTAGCAGAAGGAGAAGTCAATCAAGATATGATTATTACCGCCGATTTAGATTTAAACCTTCTCTATGAAGTAAGGAACCATGGTTCAGTAACAACATGGAAAGATCGTAGAACCGATTTATATACGGATTGGTAGTGGAGGTGAATCCATGTACAGGAGCGAACAGTTTATTTTTATCGGACAAAAAGCCGTTCCTATCGTCATTCGTAATTATAGAAAAGAAGATTTTATACAGCTAATCGACCTTCAAGTTGAATCTTTCCCTCCACCATTTCCACAAGAACTATTGTGGAATGAAAAACAATTAAAAAATCATATTAATATTTTTCCCGAAGGTGCTATATGTGTTGAAATTGATGGAAAACTAGCTAGTTCCTTAACAAGTCTCTGTGTACAATTTGACCCTGCCAAACCAAAACATTCTTGGGCAGAAATAACCGACAATGGTTATATTACAAATCATGATGCAAATGGAAATACTTTATACATTGTCGATATTTGTGTTCGACCAAGCTTTCGTTCATTAGGCCTTGGTAAACTCATGATGCAGACAATGTATCATATTGTAATCGAAAAGAAACTAGATCGCCTTTTAGGTGGTGGAAGAATACCGGGCTATAGCAAATATGCGGATAAGATGAGTGTGGAAGAGTATTTAGAGGCGGTCATCAACGGAACATTACAAGATCCCGTTATCACTTTTCTGTTAAGTTGCGGGCGTGTCCCTATTGCGATTGTTGAAAACTATTTAGAAGATGAAGAATCCTGTAATTATGGAGTGTTAATGGAGTGGAAAAATCCGTTTAAAAAGTGAGCAATAATGGGGCTCTCAAGGAATCATGACTGTGAGCAGCCCCATGTTTTTCCAATCTTTTCGATTTAATCGATAGCTGATAGCGAAATGCGATATAATTTATCATCATTTCTTTCTGGGTTTCCACGACCGTCTGTATTATTGGTGATAAAGTACAAGTTATTCTCCTCAATTAAGACATCACGAATTCTACCAAGTCCATTAACGATTTTTCTATTTGCACCAGTATTTAAGTTAAATTCCAATACAGCACTACCCCTTAAAGCGGCAACGTAAAGCTTGTTATCAAAATAGGCAATTCCGGAAGGAGCCCACGTATTGTCTGAGCCTGATGTAAAGAGAGGAGCAACCATATTTTCTTTCTCTCTAGTTCCTTCAATCTCTGGCCAACCATAGTTTTTACCAGGTTCAATACGGTTTATTTCATCATTGGCGCTATTGCCATGTTCACTTGCATACATCGTTCCATCTGGTGCCCATGTTAAACCTTGAGGATTTCGATGTCCAAAACTATATACGTAAGAGTTAGGAAAAGGATTATCGGATGGAATCGATCCATCTAAGTGAAGTCTGAGAATTTTTCCACCTAATGAGTTAACATCTTGAGCACTATCAGACTGTAATGCATCGCCAGTTGTTGCATAAAGTTTACCATCTGGGCCAATTTTAAGTCGACCTCCATGATGAACCCGTCCACTTGGAATTTGATCTAGTAGTACTTCCTCTTCTCTCCAAGTATCATTTTCTAGCTTTAAGCGAACAATGCGATTAAATTGACCTGTATCATCTTCGTAAGTGTAATATCCGTAAGCCTGATTTGATTCGACAAAGTCTGGTGCTAAGACAAATCCTAAAAAACCAGCTTCCGATGCCGTTGAAAGAGGTTTTTCGAGTTGTACTTGCTGTCTTTCCACTTGTCCGTTTTCTACTTTTACAATATTTCCGCCACGCTCAGAAAGGTAGAATGTATTCCCTATTTTGTTGATGGACCACGGAATAAGAAGATCAGTTGCTATGATTTCTATTTGTTGGCTTGCTGTAGTTTCAGTCTTTTGTTCATTTGCTTTCGGTGGTTGTTTAGGTGAACAACCAGTTAAGACTAAAGCAATTATTAAAAAAGGAATATAAATCTTCATGTCCGTCCCCCTTGAGTTTTTTCTATCATTAACTTTAACCATTTTTTGATACACTAATCCTTTAAGATGAATCTTAATAGCTATAATTGAATGATTGCAACCAAACAAAAAATCCTACTCTCTATGAGCAGGATTTACTTATTATCTAATAATGGATCTTTCTTTTGATCATACGAAGGATAAATATGAGGATGTAAGATAGAACCTAATTTCACTAAACCTTGTGCGAGTTTTAGTGAAGGACGGCAAAATAAAGATTCTTCTAAAATATATAATTCATTGATTTGAATTGCTTTTATCTCATGTACACCTGGTCTTTTTAATATTACTTTTGGATTGACTCTTTTCGTTTCAACTCCTACCCAAGCCACACAAAATACGTCTGGATTTCTGCTTTTCACTTCTTCCCAATCTGTTTGGACACTTGATTTGTGTATATCTTGGAAAATATTTCGCCCTCCAGCAAGCTCACACATTTCGGTTAACCAATTCGTTGCACCAGGGGTAAAAATCGGTTTTGCCCACCATTCGAAGTAAACGGTTTTTGGATTATCAACTTGTTCTGATAAACTGCGATATTGTTCAAGCAAATGAATATATTGATCGTACAATTCCTTGGCCTTGTCCTTTGTGTTTGTTGCATTGCCAACGAATAATAAACTTTCTCCCACTTCCGTTAATGTGTTTGGATTAGGTACTATACAATATGGAATATTCCGTTTTTCCAGCCTTTCAATATTCTTTTCCATGCCCGGTACTGAGAGGGATGCCAATACTAAATCAGGCTGCAATGCTTCTACTTTATCTATATCAATATCTAAATCAGGACCTAATCTCGGCAATTGATGAATATCTTCTGGCCAGTCGGAGTAGTCATCTACTCCAACAAGTGAAGGTGTCAAACCTAAATAACCTACTAGCTCTGTATTGCTTGGACAAATGGAGATTAATCTCACCATACTCCCCCTTTATTGAAAGTATTCAATTGTTCAATCAAACAACAACTTTTTCTTTTTGATATACTTGTTTTACAGCAAGTTGTACCATCTCTCGCAAAGTTGCCTCGACAGCTCTTTGCGTTACTGACTTATCACCTTTTTGCGTAACCGCTAAATAGAGAGCCTCATTTGTTTCATTAGCTTCATCCATTCCAAATTGTTGCATTGCTTTCATTTTTTCTTTTGTTGCAATAAGCAAACTATTAACTAAAGCTCCCTCGTTAAAATATCCATCCATAAAAACCATCATATTGAATCCGCGAATTTTTTCATTCATTTTCGTAGGTGTAACGATGATGAGAATTTTTGTATCCTCAATTTCTCTCTCAACTTCAACGACATCACCTATGTTCCCTTCAACAATTGTGGCAACTGTTTGTTCGGGAGTAATAGAGTATTGTTCCATGATGGTTTGTATTTCTTCCTCTGGGGGAATTGTGGAATATTGTTTACACGAAAAGATGCAATAATCTTTTATCCACTGTATACCATTTCCTACCATTCCATTTGATATCGTTCGTAGTGGTTTTTGAAATTGAACATGAACAAATTGTTCATTGTTGTTTATTTTATAATTTCCCTTAAAGAACGTAGAATGTGTTGAATTCGGTAAACTTGGTGCTAGTAATAGTTGCGGTTTAGGGACTGTTGGATGCGGTTGGACATGGATTTGTACTTGATATATTTTATTTAAAGTATCTACTTCCTTTAGTAAGCTTGCATCCCCAACTTTTAATAAACTACCGTTGTACAGCAGTGCGAATCGGTCTGCATAAAGCGATGCCACATTTAAATCGTGTAAAATTGAAAAAATCGTTAATCCTTTTTCTTCTTGCCTCTTTTTTAATAAATCTAATAGTTGAAAGGTATGTTTTATATCTAAATGATTTGTAGGCTCATCTAACAGTAGTAGCTCCGGTTCTTGAGCCAACGCTTTTGCTAATAGCACCCGTTGCTTTTCACCGCCGCTAATCTTTCGAAATTGAGTATGCCTAAATTCAGTTACTTTCGTTAGTTCCATTACTTCTTCAATTATATGCCAATCTTTTTTTGATAAATTTTTCAATATTCCTTTTTGATGAGGGTATCGCCCAAGACTGACGATTTCTTCAACTGTATAGTCAAAAGAAACAGAAGTATCTTGGGAAAGAACTGCGATTTTCTTTGCTTTTTCTAATTTTGAATAAGATGAGATATCCTTACCCGATAACAATACTTTCCCCTTTTGAATAGGCAACTGACCGGTAATTAATTTAAAGAGCGTTGTTTTTCCACTTCCATTTGGGCCGAGAAGGGCAAAAAAATCACCATTTTGTACTTCTATATCAATATTTCTTAGGATCGGGTTATTGCTATATCCACCCGTCACATTTTGAATCTTTAGCATCTATTTTTGCCCCCTTCCAATCTTTTCTCTTATTAGCAGAAACGCAAATACCGGTGCACCGATAATCGCTGTTATAACTCCAATTGGCAATTCTCGCGGTGCAATAACAATTCGAGCCAGCAAATCCGCAAACATTAGAAAAGTACCACCAATGATAAATGACAACGGTAATACATGTCGATGATTTGGTCCAACAAGGAGTCGTACAAGATGAGGGATGACGAGACCAACAAAACCAATGGAACCAGAAACAGCAACCGATGCTCCAGTTAATAACGATGCACCAATTAATATCATAGTCTTGCCTCTTTTGACATTGACACCAATATGATCTGCAGCCTCTTCACCAAGTGCAAAGGCATTTAATTCTCGAGAATGAATTAACAAAATGAATGTCCCCAATATCATAAACGGGATGATGAGTTGTATGTATTCCCAACCTCTCATTCCAACGCTCCCATATAACCAATAAAGAATTTGGGTCATTGCATCTCGATCTCCCAATGAAATGATTAGAGAGACAATGGCACTGATAAAGGAACTGACGATAATACCTGCAAGCACAATCGTTTCGATTGCTAAACTTCTACTGCTTAGCCTTACCAACCCAAATACAATTAATAAAGTGATAAAACCACTTACAATTGCGACGATTGGAAGCGTAAAATTTCCTAATCCTATTATGGTAACTTGGAAAAATATAACTAACACTGCTCCTAAAGAGGCGCCTGATGATACACCAATTGTATATGGATCTGCTAATGGATTTCGTAAAAGGCCTTGGAAAGCAGCCCCCGCTAGCGATAGGGATGCCCCAACACAAAAGGCAAGGATGACTCTCGGCAATCGAATATTCCAAATAATCATTTCCTCATTTTTTGGTACTTCCATCCAAGTGATATGGAGGGTTTTCTCAAATATTATTTGGATAATTTTTTCCACAGCAACGGGTACACTGCTTATAAATAAACCTAAAATGATTGCCGCGGCAAAAAGAATACCACTCCCTACATAAATCCAACCAATTTTATTATTCAAAAATTTCAGGATAAATAAGTTTCGCAAGGGTCTCGACTCCTTCAATTAAACGAGGGCCTGGTCTTGTTACTGTATCGCTGTCCACATCGTAAACTTCGCCATTTTTTACCGCAGGAACCGCTTGCCAACCATCACGAGCAAGTACTTGTTCCTTTGGATTCTCTATATAATAGCCGTATGTCGTTATAATCACATCCGGGTTTAATTTTACTATTTCTTCCTCATTCATCTTTACCCATCCTACTTGATCACCTGCTACGTTAATGGCTTGGATGGATTCTAACATTTCATGCATAAAGGTATTTTTTCCAGTCGTAAAAATATCTGGTTCTGGTGATACTTCAACCCAAACTCTTTTTTTATCTACAACGGCTTTCGCTTTCTCTTTAATGGCTTCATGACGTTTTTTCATATCAGCAATAATCTCTAAAGCTTTATCTTTTGTTCCAGTGGCTAAACCAATCATTTCAATGTTTTCATAAACATCTTCAAAAGATGTTGCACTACCAACGACGATGGTTTGAATACCCACCTCTTCAAATTGTTTTAATACTGTCGGATGAGCTTTGTAATGATAATCTGTCACTAGTGCTATATCTGGAAGGAGAGATAGAACTAGCTCCACATTAATGTCCTGTCCTCCCACCTTTGTAATATTTTCTGTTTCAGCCGGGTAATTACAATAATCTGAAACACCGATAATCTTGTCGCCTAGTCCAAGAGCAAAGGCAATTTCCGTATTACTTGTTTGAATGGAAACGATTGTTTCTGGTTCTTCTTCAATCGTAATTTCCCTGCCTGCATCATCAGTAAATGTAACTGGGAAAGTAGCATTCTTCGATTCGTTTTCTTTTGTCACCGTTTCCTGGGTGTTATCATTTGTTTCATTGCTAGCACAACCAGCAATGAATGGGATGGTTAATAATAAAACTAATGCTAGAAGTATTGCTCGATTCATTTTTAACATCTTTCGTCTCCTCCTTTTTTAAAAAAATAAAAAACGCTTCCCCCTCTTGGAAAGCGTTGTAAAGGCAGATATGTATACTCTAACCATATGCATAATGACACATATACATTCAATTGGTATCTGCTCTTTAAACATCCCTTTCCTCGAAGGATGTTTAAAATACAAATAGGCAGGTCTCCTGACTTACGGATCATCGGTTTGTTACTCCTTCCCATGTTAAAAACACAGTGGATAATCGTAACATTCCTACCCGATTACAGTGGCGGGACCGTGTTGGATTTTCACCAACTTCCCTCTTAGTCTTAAATGTAATGAATTTACATTTAAGAAACCTATTTGTTTGTTATTCAATTATTCGTTCTAGTGCCATTATAGTAGAATAACCGTACCTTGTAAAATAATTGTTTTTTATCTTGCTCCTGGCCATTGAAAAAAACACTAATACTGAATACAATTTAACAATAAATATTCTGAAATTTCGTGTTCGAAAGGAATGAAATGATGGAAAACTTTTTTCTATTTGTGTTGATGTGTGTTTTGTTAATCCTTTTACCTGGCCCTGATTTTGCCATCGTCACTAAAAACACTGTTACTCGTGGCAAATTTGGCGGAATGAAAACTGCTTTAGGTACTTGTTGTGCCCTGCTAATTCACACTACTGCCGCGATATTAGGATTATCTGCGCTCATTGTAAAATCAGCCTTTTTATTTTCTATTTTTAAGTATGTTGGAGCCATTTACTTAATTTATCTTGGAATTAAAACTTTTTGGTCTTTGAGAAAAAAGAAAGATGAAGTAGAGGTAGAATTTGTGCAAGAAGGTACATTGAGTAATACATCTTGTTTCAAACAAGGATTTTTAACTAATATATTAAACCCTAAAGTTGCACTATTTTTCTTAACCTTCTTCCCTCAATTTGTAAATACTAGTAGCGATACATTTATGCCGTTCCTTATTATGGGAATTACTTATACCATTCTTACGGCCCTGTGGTTCATTTTCTATATTTATTTAATCGATCATATTAGTGCATTTATAAAAAATGCTCGCACTCAAAAAGTTATCGAAGGAATTACTGGTGCCATCTTGATTGGTTTTGGTTTAAGACTTGCCCTTGAAAAAGCCAACCCATAATAATTGAGACCCTCGAATTAGTCGAGGGTCTTTGTTTTATTAGCGGATAAAAATTTATGAAATGAATGTCTACGGCTCACGTTAAAAATACAAATTTAAGCGGTATCAGCAAAACAAATTTCTCATAAAAACACCCCTCTTCCCGAAAGCGAGAAGAGGGTTTGATAACGTTGATAATATTAACGTTTTGAGAATTGTGGTGCGCGACGAGCGCCTTTAAGACCGTATTTTTTACGTTCTTTTATTCGCAAATTTTACTACTTTATATAAACTTACACAGGACCTTGATATATCAATTTTTTATAGTTTTGTAGAATAAATCATAATTTTTATATTTTAATATAAAAATTACAGTCAATTTACATTCAATTTATAGTCCCCTACATTCATTCTTTTTATTCACATAAAGACATTTTAATATATCCACAAATATATATACGTATATTAAATTGTAAACGCTAAACTAGAATCAACAGTTTTCCACAAATAGAACTCAACAGAATTCCCCAAATAAGATTAAACAGTTTCCCCACCATCAATCACTTTCAAATATACTGTTACTAGTCTATTGAAAGT
>NZ_JAAXPW010000042.1 GCF_012396605.1 Ureibacillus thermosphaericus | reverse complement strand
TCAAACTCTCCATAAAAGAAAATTTGATTTGCTCAAAATTTAATGTCCGAATCTAGTTTGTCAACGAGGGTTAACAACTAGATAATTTATTGCATTAACGTTTTGTTGTTCAGTTTTCAAGGTTCATCTAGTGTTAATTTAGTGACGCTAAAATATTATATCATGTTTAATTAATATTTCAAGCTTTTTTTACACATTTTTAACTCTCGATAGAGAACTCTTACATTATATCTAAATCATCTTTTGTTTGTCAATATTTTTTTAATTCCCTTGTTTATTTTGTAACTCAAAGGGAAATTCATTATATCAACATAATTAAAACAATGCAAGAGATTTTAATTAATTTATTGTAAAAGAGTTAAAACTGCTATGCATAGAACTCCTGGAAATCCTAATATAGTGATTGTTAAAGCGGAAAAGAAGTTAACTGGAACGATAATATCAAATCCATCAACCGTTATATGTGCTATATACAAAAAGGCGAAAGAACAAGCTAGGCGGAACCAAAAAATTGCGAGCTTTTCAATGATTATTCCATAGCCAATTCTTTTACCAATAGTAAGAAGTATCATGAGTAGCACGCATATAGCACCTAAAATTAAATATGTACCCATCCAATCTCCTCCTGAGTTTAAGTACATTGGAAACATATGCTATAACGGCTACTCTTAGTATTTATTTTTTTATAAATCAGGAAATTGTTTTATACGATGGTCCTACTTTTATTTAACGCAACATGATTTTTCGGATTCGTGCTTCTTTAAAAAGATAAAAGTGAATGCTTTCAGCAATTTTACTTTGAGCAATGACATCTAAATTATAATCTTCGGTTAACTCTTCAAGAAGTTTTGCATTATTCCAATCATCTTTCGTTTCTTGCATTAATCGCGCTAACTGCTCATCAAATTCTTTTTTTAACTTTCCTTTTCTACTAAATAAACCCACTTTATATTTCACGCCGTCCTTCCAAAGCTTTAGATAACGTTACCTCATCAGCATACTCCAGATCGCCACCTACTGGTAATCCATGGGCTATACGGGTTGTTCGAATTCCGGATGGTTTTACTAGACGTGAAATATACATTGCCGTTGCTTCTCCTTCAATCGTTGGATTGGTTGCTAAAATAAGTTCTTTTACTCTTTCATCTTTTAATCGGTTGATTAAAGAAGCTACATTTATGTCTTCTGGTCCAACTCCATCCATCGGTGAGATAGCGCCATGCAATACATGATACAAGCCATGGTAGTCCTTCATTTTCTCCATAGCTATCACATCTTTAGGGTCTTGTACGACACAAATTGTTGAGACATCCCTTGATTGATCAGTACAAATTTGGCACGGATCCACATCTGTAATATGTCCACATACAGAACAGTATGTTAAGTCTCTCTTCGCATCAACTAATGCCTTTGCAAAGGACAAGACTGCATCTTCCTTCATTGTTAAAACGAAAAATGCCAGTCGAGCCGCAGTTTTCGGACCGATGCCTGGCAATTTCATAAAGCTATCAATGAGCTTTGATATTGGTTCAGGATAATACATTTAATTTTTCCTCCTAGAACGGAAGGTTTAAGCCTTGTGTAAATTTGCCCATTGTTGCCGCAGTTGCTTCATCCACTTTGTTCAATGCATCATTTGTTGCAACGGTAATTAAATCTTGCAGCATTTCTACATCTTCAGGGTCCACTACAGAAGGATCTATGTTGACTTCAAGCACTTTGCGTTCACCGCTAACTATTACTTTTACCATGCCACCGCCAGCTGTTCCTTCAAATTGTCTTGCATTTAATTCTTCTTGTGCTTGAAGCATTTCCTTTTGCATTTTTTGCATTTTTTTCATCATACTTTGCATATTACCCATTCCACGCATAAATACGTCCTCCTTCATTGACATTCATTAATAATTATGCTGAAAATCATCAATCTTCTACTACTTCAATAAAATCTTTCCCAAACATTTTTTCCGCTTCTTTCACAATTGGGTCTTCCGATTCGATCTCTTTTGCATCGTCAATATATGGCGCCTCAGGAGCGCTTTCCTGAACCTTACCTGCATTTTGATCTTTTTTTAGATTTAAACCGTTCTCCCGAATAAAGTTTTCACGCAAAACGGTCCATTGACTTTCTGGTATACATAAAATTTCGTACATGATACCCATTTGTTGGAAAAGTATTTGAGAAAATGTAGAAGTGAGGTCTTTGTTTTCAGCAACCATTTGACAATGTATATCATACTTGAATTTTATCACAAATGCACTAGAAGAAGCTGCAACTGGTTCTGCTTCCGCAAATAGAGCTGATTGTGATTTTTGCAGTTGGTTGAGTGCAGGTAACCAAGCATTTTTAATTTGAATAATGTCTTTTTTAGTAGCTTCTTTTAATACTTCTTTTATTCTACCCGTCGGCGCTTTGTATGCATTCGTTATTTTTGTTCTTTGGCGATTCTCATCTTTAACTGGTGCATCCGTTGCAGACATCGCCACTCCATTTTCAATTTGCTCTTTCAATTGAAAAATTATTTTCTCTAATTGTATGACTTTATTATTCAATACAGAATCCGCTTGTGGCATTTCTCCCGCTTTCAACACACCTACATTCGAAAATTGAGTCATTTTCAATAAAGCCGTTTCCAAATAAACTTTCGTGTGATGAGAAAATCTCATATCTTGCTGTGTTTTAGATAGGATATCGATATATCCGTAAAGCGCATCGGCTGAAAACTCGCGGGACAACTCGATAAATTTTTCCTCTGGCGTCACTAGCTCTAACAGTTCCTCTAAATCCTCGCTTGTTTGAAGCAACAATAAATCTCGGAAGAAGGTAATTAAGTCTTCCGATAAACGAAGAGGATCTTTTCCTTCTGCAATTAACTCTTCCAATAAAGATAGGACATGTGCAATGTCTTTTTCTTTTAAAGCAACAACCATATCATAGAATACATCTTGACTTATGGATCCGCTTACCAACAAAGCATTTTCTAAAGTCAACTTTTCCCCGCTAAAGGATACGACTTGATCTAATAAACTTAGTGCATCCCTCATCCCACCACTAGCTGCTTGGGCAATGACTTTTAACGCCTGTTCCTCAAAAGGTAAATTGATATCCTCTAACACTAATTTCATTCGTTCCACAATATCGTTGGAAGAGAGGCGTTTAAAATCAAACCGTTGACAGCGAGAAATAATTGTAGCTGGTAATTTATGAGGCTCGGTTGTTGCTAAAATAAATACCGCATGAGATGGAGGTTCTTCTAACGTTTTGAGTAAAGCATTAAAAGCACTCGTAGAAAGCATATGCACTTCGTCGATTATATACACTTTATAGCGAGCACTTACGGGAGCAAACCTTACTTTCTCAATAATGTCGCGAATTTCTTCAACGCGGGAATTGGAAGCGGCATCGAATTCAATGACATCCGGATGCGAGCCTTCTGTTATACTTCGGCAAGTTGGACATTCATTACAAGGTTCATTTGTTGGTGCTTTTTCGCAATTTAATGCTTTAGCAAAAATTTTAGCAGTACTTGTCTTACCTGTACCTCGTGGACCAGAAAACAAATACGCATGCGTTGTTTTATTTGCTAGGAGAGCATTTTGAAGTGTTCTTTTTACGTGGGTTTGACCAGACATTTCGCGGAAACTTTGTGGTCTGTAAACACGATAAAATGCTTGGTACGTCAACGATTTCCTCTCCTTCTACCTTCGTCATTCTTGTAGCTACATTATAGCACAACTCATTACATTACTTCTTCTTTTCTGTAGAGCATAATAAATGATTGAAAAAAGATGGCGCCACCTACTACGACACCATCCTATCCTTTTATTATTATTTTTTCCTTAACTCTTTTAATATTTCAGCTACACTCGTTTCTTCCTCTGTTACCTTTTGTGCTGTCACAATATTTTTCGATTTGCCCATTTGCTTGAAAAAGGCCCAACCAAATCTCCTTATCGTTATGTCGACAAAGAAAAGCAATAAACTGACGAGCAATATAATGGTAGCAATGCTTTGACGTGTTGCTCCTTGTTCGTTGAATTTTCGAAATACTTCTTGAGGATCCTCTACGATTTTGCCACCAGTTTTATCTGCTACTTCTTCTAATAATTTCTCATTTAGTGGTTGCAATCTATATTCCGAACTATACGGCACCGTTAATCCCGTTTGATATACATTGTCATCCTTTGAAATTCTAAAAAATACAAGCCCCGGTTTTGCATCCGCAACCGCTCGCACTTTACTTGCAGAAATCGGTTCTAAATGAACCTCCAATTCATTTCCATATTCATCTACAACTGCTACATCTAAAAATGCAGCTTGATTCGTTGGGTCGGTAATTAAGAATGAGCCTTCTCCATCCATTCGAATATCATAAGCAATTTCGTTATAAGTCGGCAGCAAGCGAGAAATTGCTGTATTCCAAAAGTCAACCCATCGATCCCAACGTCCCCAATCACCTGTCCAAGCACCTGTTGAATCGGAAGTAAATGCAATCGTCCTTCCTAATCCATATTGCCATTCTGCAAGCACCGGATCTTCTTTTTCACTTTCTGCTATCACATTAGCTGTAGTTTTCGCTGTCGTACCTATATAAGCATTCATTTGAGGAACGCCCTTTTCAAACAACTGGTTCCAACCTTCTGAGTGATAAATGACCGGATAAAACGGATCATCTACAATATATGTCCGAGAAATCATCGCTGTCTCACGAGATAAAATCGAAGGAATCGTCGTTTCATCCTCCACGTCATAAAATCTTCCTCCAGCTAATTCACTTAAGCTTTCTAAAAGTTGACGATCCGCATCATGCCCAATGGCAACAGTTGATAATGTAATATGTTTTTTCTTCCCACTTTCAATTAGTTCTTCGTAGTTACCTGATGTAGCTGACTGTCCATCTGTTAATAAAATAATATGTTTTCTTTGTAATGGTAAATCAAACAGATTATTATAGGCTAAAGAAAGAGAAGGATAAATTTCCGTACCTCCTTCAGCCGGAATCGATAAGATGGTATTAGTCACTTCATCTTTATTTTCTAATGGTTTAGTTTCAATGATTTCCCATGGATGCGAGTCGAAAGCAATTAATCCAAAAGTGTCTCCCTCTCGAAGCAACTCCACGGAACGCACCGCTGCTTCCTTTGCTAATTCCATTTTTAGCCCAATCATACTGCCAGAACGGTCAAGTACAATGACAAGCCCTAAAGATGGAAGTTGTTGTTTACCCTTTACTTCCATTTCTACTGGTAACAACTTTTCAATTGGTGTTTTAAAATATCCGCCAATGCCAAAGCTGTTTTCACCACCAACCATCATAAAGCCAACGCCAAAGTTTTTTACCGCCTGCTCGATGACACCCATTTTCGCTTCTCCTACAAGATGGCCAGGAACATTGTCAAAAATAATGGCATCATACTTCAACATATATGATAGCGAGCTCGGCAATTCTTCAGCTGACACTTCTTCAAATTGGATGGAAGAAGGATTTAACATATCAGCAATTGGAGAGCCTTCTTCTCTATCACTAACAATGAGTAATCGTGGGGTACTTTGAACCATTGTTATACTTGTCAACTTATTATTTTCTAAGATTGCATCTTCATCGGTTTGAATGTATGCTTCATATTTGACTAAACCTTCTTTATTGCCTTTATGTCGATAAGTAAAAACATTTTTCCCTTCTTCTAGCTGAATTGTTTCCCGGAAAATAAGTTGATCATTTTCATATAACAGCAATTCGCCCATTGTATCTGTTGTTGATTCAATTTCAGTCACTAATGTTTGTTCTTCTCCCTGATAAGCCACTTGCGGTGTTGTAAAGCTCTGAATTGAAACATCGTTGCTTATTTTTCTACCTAATGGAACAACATCTACTGAAATTTTTGAACCAGCTATTTTTGTTATGCTCTCTAAAACTTCACCTTTCGTTTGTAAACCATCCGTCATAAGAACAATGCGTGTTGCTTTGTCCTTATCAACGATTCCTGTTGCTAGTTGTAGTGCTTGTTCAATATTTGTCTCACCCACTTCACGTATTTCACTTAAGTTTGGAACATGCTCTAATGTCTTAGATAAGATTGCTTCAGTTTGAAAGTTCGATGCAAAAGAATAAATCCCTACCGAATGGGTTTCTTTCTTTTCTCGTAAACTTTCTTCGATAAACTTTAACGCTTCATCCTCAGTGCCTGCCATTGAAGCAGAGCGGTCGATAAGGAATAATACTTGCTCTTCCTTCACCGGCAATAACAAATAAGGAGATGCAATGGCAAAGACAAGCATAATAATAGTGATAATACGTATGATGAAGACAATTCCATGTTTCCTTTTTAATAATGAACGATGATGTAACCACGTCCAAATCAAATACCCTAAGAGTGGTATGAGCAAAAGCAGGAAAATTGGATGATCAATTCGCAAATCCACGTCTTCTTTGCACCTCCCACTCAACCACAATCAAAAATAAAATAAGTAGCACAATCCATTTCGCAATTGATTGATTCGTTATATCCTCTTGTCCACTTACGACATTTCCTAATTCAAAACTCGTCCCTTCTTCAATTGTCCGCTCTTTCTGTGGTAATTGAACAATAAAAGGTCTCTCCTCATGTTCTGATTGAACAACATATAACCCTGGTTTTGATGGCGCTTGAAAATCTCTTGATTGTTCAAAAGAAGAAATATACACGCCATCTGCATTGTAAATGGACCAGTCACCTGGCAATAACGAAACAGCTCGTTGTTCATTTGGCGTAAATATTCCTAATGAAGTTTTACCTTCCATTAGTTCATTTTGAACACTCCATAAAAACAAAGGAAATGAAGGATAAAGCGGCCAGTCTGTTGACTGAATATCCGCTAAAACGACAATATCTCCTTTAGGAGACCGTTGAATAAATGGTTTGTCTCCAACCTTTGCAATCGTATCAAAGTCATCAAATGGTGGGTAAACCGCACTTACATATACATCTTCTAGCGAACTGAACGCAAACAATTCATCTTGTATTACTTCTATTTTTCCGCTTACTTCACTTTCAATTTCATCATCTCGGCCAATTAATACAATCGGTTCATTACGCTTAAGAAGTTCGGTTTGATTCGTTACTACAATCGCACCCCTTAAGGATTCCAATTGATGTTCAGGAACAGATTTCACATCAAGACCTACCGATTGAAACCCGATTTGCACTAACTTATGCATATCTTGTCCTACCGCAATTTCATAAGGATTACTTCCAACGATGGTCATCATCGAATTATCTGCTTCGTAATCATCCTTTACTTGAATCGTTGCAACAAGCACATCAATATTCGGCAAAGCTTCAAATGTGTTGGCCAATTCTGCTTTTGGTTGTAACGTAATGGTTTTTTCCAATAACTCATCGCCATCTTTATTTGTAATAGAAAGCTGTACCGTTTGATTTTCTTCTGTTTCATTTTTTAATTGTAACAATGCAATCGTTTCACCATTTATGCTTGTTGCTGCCAATCGAGTGATTGCCACATTTTTTAAGTCTCTATCTGCTCCCTTAACAATCCATTTCACATGTTCACTCTCTATAGGCAAATCCGAACGGGATACAGCATCTGTAAATAAATATATTGTTGTTGGCAAATCACCGATAAAAGCATTTGCCATCTCAATTGCTTTCGTTAAATGCTGCTCTTCGTAAGTTACGGCTAATCCGTCGATTGCTTTTTCGATTTGCTGCACATTCGTTTCTTGACGAATAATTGCTTTTGGATCACTACCTGTTGTAATGATTGTTAATGGTCTTCCCCCAATCTCTTTCACGAGTGAACGCATTTCCTCTAGATGTTTTTCAAAGGTCGATTGTTCTTTTCCTGCAAGCATTGTCGCAGACGTATCCACAATCCATATTACTTGTTCTCCGCCAATTTCCTTTGTTTTTAAATAGGGATTCATTAATGCAAGAACAAACAACAGTAGTGCTAACATCTGTAAATAAAATAGCGCATTCCTTTGTAAATGTTTTAAGTAAGGCGATACGCGGGTTTCTTGCATCACTTGTTCCCAAAAAAGTGTGGAAGATACTTCTTGTTCTTTATATTTCTTTCGAAAGAAGTAATATAAAAGGACAATGATTGGAAAAGCAATGGTCCATAAAAAGATTAATTGACTAACCCCCAAAGCGTATCACCTCACTGTACCCACCGATTCATTAATAATTGATGAAAAATCGCGTGCTGAATTCCATTTTCAACGACTAATTGAATTGTTTGAATGCCGAAGCGACTGCATATCTTATGGAAAGCTGCTTCGTGTTGAGCGCGTTCTTTTTTATACTGTTCTAGCACTTTATTCGACATAGAAACGTTTAATTCTTCATTACTTTCTGCATCAATTAACCGAACATCCCCTGTATAGGTTGGATTTAATTCTTCTTCCGTCACAATTTGAATACAACGAACGTCCCCTGCAAAACGAGGAAGTTTACGGAAAAAATGTTCCCATTCCGTTATCGGTTCTAGACTATCCGTTATAACAAATAATACCGTACTATCTTTTGGTAAAGCCTTTAATCCATTCTTTGCAAAACTCTCTTTAAAAGTAGCTTCCTTCATTTGCGACACTATTTGCAAATAGACTTTTCGATAAGTTGCTCCTTTTCTTCTAAAAAAAGTGTCTGCCTCTAAAGTAGAAAAGGAGAGTCGATCATCTCTGTTTAATACCATGATTCCTAAAGCAGCAACAAGCTGTCTTGCAAATAGCCACTTTTTCTCGTCACCCATTGAACGAGAGGAATCCAGCAATATATGCACTCTCATTTCCTGCTCATCTAAAAAACGCTTAATAAAATATTTTTCCGTCCTTGCGAATACATTCCAGTCTACTTGACGCACATCATCTCCTAACGCATATTCTCTATAATCTGAGAAATCTAAGGAAGAACCAAAGCGTTGAGAGCGATGCGAACCTTTATGATGCCCTCTTAATTTGGAAGATGTGGCAACCGATAAGCGTCCTATTTTGGTAATCAATTCATCTGATAAAATGAAATGATTCATGCGGAGACACCTTGTTGAATGTGATGTAGTATTTCTTCTATTAAATCGTCCGTTGTTTTTCCAGTTGCCTCTCCTTCATAATTTAAAAGAAGTCGATGACGCAAAGCCGGTTTAGCCACAGCTTTTATATCTGCAAGAGCTACATGAAATCTCCCGTTAAATACCGCTCTCGCTTTTGCTAGCTTAATGATACTTTGTAATCCCCTCGGTCCACTTCCATACATGATGTATTGTTTTACAAAAGGTAAAGCATCCTCCCCTTTTGGATGGGTTGCCATGACTAAATCAGCTGCATATTCTAACATTTCATCAGCTACTAATACTTCCTTTACCATTTGTTGGGCAATAATTAAACGTTCTGTATTCATCACTTTTTGTAATTGAATATCTTGTGAACCTGTCGTCCGTTTCATTATTTCCATTAACTCGTCTTTACGAGGATATGGTACTAATATCTTGCATAAAAAGCGGTCCATTTGTGCCTCTGGTAGAGGATATGTTCCTTCCATTTCAATTGGATTTTGTGTCGCTAATACAAAAAACGGTTTTGCCATAGGCTTCGTATCTCCTAAAATTGTCACCGTCTTTTCACCCATTGCTTCTAATAATGCACTTTGCGTTTTGGGTGTTGCTCGGTTAATTTCATCAGCCAACACCATTTGGTTAAAAATCGGTCCTGGTTGAAAAACAAATTGTTGTGAGCCTCTTTCAGTTCGTTGAATGATATTTGTCCCTGTAATATCAGCAGGCATTAAATCTGGCGTAAATTGGATGCGGGAGAAGGATAAATCTAAAACACTTGAAATCGTGCGAATAAGCATCGTTTTCCCCATCCCAGGCAACCCTTCTAATAATGCATGACCATCTGCCAATATAGAATAAAGAGTGTATTCGATCGCCTCATCCTGACCAACAATAAATTTACCAATTTCCTTTCTTACTCGCTGCAGCTGTTCTGCCATTTCCGAATATTGCTCTTCACTAAACACACTAATTCCCCCTACTCTTCAGACTGAATCGATGAAAAGTATGATTCCACTACATTTTGTAGATCTTTCGGTAGTTGCAAACGTTCGGTACTTTGTAAATACTTTTCTTCATATTCTCCGATGACTTCTTCATATGGTCGAACACTTCCCTTTGTCACGGGAACTGGTCCTTTTTGTTCAATTGCTGGATCTCCTTCACCTATCGGACCACTGTCTACAGTTGGTTCATTGCTTTCTCCAAGCCGCCCACTAGGCACTGATAGAAGATTGCGACCTCCCTTTCCTTTTCCTGCACCGCTACCTCCCATAGATCCATTTCCTTGACCTTGGCCAAGACCTGTTGATCCATTGCTTCCCTGACCTTGATTACTCCCGGAACCAGATCCAGTATGTCCTTGGCCTTGACTACTGCCAGAACCATTACTTCCTTGACCAGTCTGATTATTATTTTGTTGCTGATTGGCTTTGCTGTTATTATTCCCCATTGAGGAATTGCCATTTTGGTTATTCATGTTTTGAGAGTTGTTTCCAATGTTAGAATCGTTCGTTTGAGAATCCATCGCTTTAGCTATCGTGTTTTGCAAATCAAAGCTAATAGGCTTTCCAATTTTACTTAAGGCATTTTGAGTGTTCGAAGCATTTTTTGCAAGTAAACTTTGCATTTCCGCTAAATCTTTCAGTTTTTGCAATTCTTCTTCCGATAATTCCGAAGTTTCACCCTTTTCTCCTAACTTCTTATCCTGCAATTTTTGTTGTTGCAGTTTTAGTTCTTTTTGTTTCTTTACTACCTCTCGAAGCGCTTGTTCAGAAGTCTCTACCTCTTTCAATTTTTCAAGGAGCTCTTTCATTTCCCTTTTTACTTCTTCAGATTGAGCTTTTTTCTCTAATTTCGCTATTTCCTTTTCCATTTCCTGAATGACTTCTCGTTCTTTTTCAACAACCTGCGCTTCCTGTTGCGTTTTGGAAGGAAAAATGACTAAAGTAGCCATAATAATGATAGCACCCAAAATTCCAAGCAATACTTTTGGTCGCCAATAGTTTTTTGGTCGCTTTTTAAAACGGTCATAAGCTCCTTCCAATTCGTTAATAGCTTTGTTCATAATTGAATCTGCTAATGGATGCTCCTCATTGTTAAATGAAAGAGCTGTTACTAATTCGTTATAAGGATAAAAAGAATCTAATTCCCGTATCGCTTCCTTCAAACGAATGCGCTTAAAGTATATATAAACAACCGTCACAATAAGTGTTGCACACGCCACAAACAAAGCAACTTCGTCATAATAGGCGAAAACAAAGAAGCGAAAAACGAAGAGGATCGCCAGGCTAAGTATTAATGAAAAGAAAATTCCGTATTGTAACATAGGCAGCATTTTTTCAATGTTTAAGCTTCTTTTTGCTTTCTTCACGTATTTTAATAATCCGCTTTGACGATCCATCTTTCTCACTCCTAACGATTTGTTTTCATATTTGCTCGCAATTTTCGAATGGCAATGGTTAAACAAACAATGGTGATAAATACATAAAAGATTAAATAAACAATCCAATTTGGAAAACTAATTCCAACTGTATCTATTAAAGCTGTTTTCGTATCAGGGATAAGCAAAGTAAGAATAAGTACGCCTGGGTTAATACTTGCCCAAAAATACGATATTGGTAAGAATGTCGTTAAACCTTGAGTATTTTGTTGTTGCGACATCATCATTTGTTCTAAAGAAAAACCTACAAAGAAGAAGAAAGCAGTAATACCTCCTAAAAATATCATCGCTCCGTAAGTTGCAATCATCGAAATAATCGTTCTTTTTGTAATCGTTGAGAACATGATGCCAATACTACCGATCGCAATTAATGTAACTAAATAAAAGAAAAACATTGTAAAAAATTGTCCTGGTGACACTCCTCCAAATAAAAACACAATGCTATAAAGCGGCAGCCCAGCTATTAACATTAAAATAAGAAATGCTACAGAGGATAATAGCTTTCCAATAATTATTTGCGAAGAGGATTGGGTTGTCGTCAGTAAAATATTTAAAGTTTGTTTCTCCCGCTCTGTGCTAATTGCCCCAGCAGTAAGCCCTGGTGTAATAAACATAACAAGGGCCATTTGCAATACAGAAAGTACAGAAAACATCGTAAAACTATTGCTAGGTACGAAAAATCCAGAGGTAGAAAATTGCGTAAATATTAGTAAGAAGCCTGAAACAAATATGATTAATACCGCTAAATAAAACATTAAGCCTGAAAAGCTTTTAAAGGCGCGGAAACGCAATTTTAATTCTTTCATCAATACAGGATTGGATAATAGTCCTTTCATTTTGAATCCGCTCCCTTCGTAATCGCCATATAAACATCTTCCAAATCTTTTTCATCTTCCATGAAAGAATAAACCGGAAGTCCCGCAACAATTGCTCTTTGCAATAATTTCATTTGTTCTTCCTTCGTCCCTTTATAAATAAACGTTATTGCTTCATTTCCTTCTAGCACTTCAATTGATGAAACAAATGGATCTTCCTCTAAAAACTTCACCGTTTTTTCAATTTCATGTAAAACTTTTATCGTAATATTCTTATCTCCCTGTAATTTGGACTGTATGGAATCAACATTTCCATGGGCAATTAATTTCCCTCGATCAATAACACCAATTTCATCACACATTTCCGCAAGTTCAGGAAGTATATGGGATGAAATTAAAATCGTTTTCCCCATCTGTTTTAACTGCTTAATGATTTCTCGCATTTCTACCCTTGCTCGCGGATCTAAACCAGATGCTGGTTCATCTAAAATTAACACTTTCGGATCATGGATGAGCGAACGAGCTAAACATAGGCGCTGCTTCATTCCCCGGGATAACAAATCTACATATTCATAACGTTTATCCGTTAAATTGACGAGCTCTAACAATTGTGGAATCAGCACTTTCCTTTGTTTTTCTGAAAGTCCATAACACGCACCATAAAAATCTAAATATTCATCTGTTTTTAATTGGTCATAAACTCCAAAAAAGTCTGGCATATAGCCAATTAATTTCCGCACTTCTTTTGGCTCTTTTACAACGCTTTTCCCATTAATAAAAGCATCGCCTGATGATGGGGAGAGGAGGGTGGCGAGAATAGAAAAAGTTGTAGATTTACCAGCCCCGTTTGCACCAACAAAACCAAAAACTACACCTTCTCCAACAGTCATAGTCAACTGGTCAAGGGCTGTAAAAGTACCAAATTTTTTTGTGAGATTTTGAATTTCAATCATTTATTAGCCACCCCCTGAATCTCTACAGTCGGTAATTTAATTGGCGACATTTCAATATTGTTTTTAACCTGTAATAACATCTTTATTTCATGATACTCTGAAATATATTGTTCGAGATTTTCCTGTAATAACATTTCTTTCTCTTGAATTTCTTCAAAACGATTTGTCTTATAATTCCAAAGGGAAATTGTTAGGTTTTTATTTTCGTGATTCGATATTTTTATTTTTGTCAATTGCAATTTTCCATCAAATAATTCTTCTGGAATGACAGCTATATATTCATACTCACCAGGGTCTAATTGCCATTCATTATTTTGTTCATTATACATTTCCATATATCCAGCATTGACAGGATATATATTTGTTTCCATCATGCTATCATTCACTGTAAATTCCCCTTCAAGATCCATATTTGGTTCAAATGTTTGAAGAATAACAGCGATAGGGTTTACTTCTGCCCTACCATCTAATTGAATACCGACGATCGCTTCTTCTGCCCAACCAATAACTACCGGCTGATTTTCATCCATTAAATTTAAAGCCTGATATTTCAGTTGCATGATTCTTTTTGGAATCAATTCTTCTGCCGTTTTTGGCGTTCCTAAATAATTACCATAAACAATTGGTTTTAAAAGAATTGAGCTGTTTAAGGATTCAGAAACCTTTACTGTCTCATTCGGTTTAATATCTCCTAATAGAATCTCTCGTGTACCAGACCAAATAGCAACATCCTTCACAGCAAATGGGAAATTATTTTTTACCGTTCCCTCAATTTTTGAATCTTTCACAGTTAAATCGATATCAAAGTTCCCTGCATTTGGTATGTTAGTTTCACCAATAATTGATTGCACAGACCAATAATTCAAATTTCGTAAGTGAATGGTCGTTCCATTCCCATGATGTTTAACATAGGATTTTTCATGTAAGATACCGAAAGTATTCATTCCATAGTTTCTTTTCGCAAAGGCAGACGTATTTTCATCTACAGTAAATACAAAATCTCCGCCTCGATTCGTTAAAATAGACTCTACATAATAGCCTGATAAGTTTTTGCCATTCACTTTATAAAAGGCTGACTGATTGATTTGAGCTTGCATAATGCGATCTTTTGCTCCAACAATGAACATTGACAATGTTAATACAATTGATAGAACAGGGATAAGCCACCATGCATGTTCCCTTTTGTCGAGCTTTTTTAATACGAGATATAAAATAGGTCCTACAATGAACATGTAAAGTATGATTGTAATAATAATGAGTGGCGTTTTTACTTGGAATGAAGGGAATAACTCATTAGAATTTCCAACCTCATATGGCAACACGTCTAAAAAATTCCCTCTGTTCCATTGATTGCTATTCGATTGAAGCTGCAAAATTTCGTTTATTAACTTTCCATAACCATCCATCGTTGAGAGCGGCTGATCTCCTAACGAAAAAGTCGTTTGAATAATTTTTCCTTTCCCTAAGTCAATGGATGAGGCAAGTATTGTATTTCCATCAGCGAGGATTCTTTTGCTACCTTCTTTTTCAGTTGCACGGAATACTTCAATATCTTCCGTAAAAATGCCGCCTTTAGATAATGTTTCTAATACTTCTTTCGTGACGATAACTTTCTCAGAGGACAAATTTAATGGAAGATATTCACCAAATATCCCCATGGAACGCTCCACTTGTTCAGATGCTCCAACTAGCAGAATTCCACCGTTTTCTACCCACTCATAAATTGCCTGTTGCTTCTCTTCTGATAAATCGGCAATATTCATTTCATCCACAACGAATATATCTGCCATGGCAAATCCTTTGAAATCTATAGGAAAATCATAATTAGGGATTTGATTTAAATGAAAAATTTCAATATTATTTGGAACATATTGACTCAAACGTAATAATGCCGCTAAACGATCACTATTTTCCGTATAAGTAAAAATAAATGAATAATCTCCGTCGTAATAAGATCGAAAACGAATATTTTTATCGCCTGAATAATCAATTAATTTTCCTTTTTCAATACCACCATCATAAAAGGAAAAAAGGCTTTCGTTTTGTGAGCGATAATAATAATCGTCTGATAAACCGTCCAAATAAAGAGTAATTGTTTTTGTTTCACCTTCTGCCAGATCTAGTGCATAAACTTGAGCAGAACCGGCAGAAAAAGTAACTGCGGCATCGATGACTAAATCCCCTGAAAAGGGACTCCCATTATTTGTGATTGTTAATTTTACTGGTAAAGGTGTATACAATTTAATTTTGTTGTCTACACCTACTTCTGCTTTCACTTCCAATTGTGGTGCAGCACGTGTTGTATCAATTTGAACAAAGAAAGTAATAAAGACTACCATCATTAGAATGAATATATTTCTTTGCACCCAGCGACATCTCCTTTTCACATCTTTTGTTGATTAGTACGTTTTTTTTAACATATAGTTCCGAGTAATTGAAAAAAATAACAAATTCTTAAGTTTTTATTAAGAAACTGTTCGCATCTGGTGGAATACAGATCGATTCATTGACATTAAAAAAGGCTGTAGATATCTCATTGTTTAAGATATCTACAGCCTTTCCAAAATTGTTCGATATAATATTTAACTATATAAAATAGCCGACACGGCAAATTTTTCAATTATAAAGCCGTGCACCTTTCCTCGACTGCAGCACATAGGTGCTACTCTTGTCGCCAGCTCGGGTCAGGCTACCCCACGGCACATGGGTGAAACCACTTAATGCTGCTTCCTTCCGGACCTGACATGGTTCATGGCTACCCATTGCGCGGGACCCAACCTTCAACGCTACGTGCAAGAGGCAAACCCTACATGCATACAGCCTCAAAAAGGACTTCAGTCTCGCTAGAGCGGATTGCGAGTTACAGGGCACCGCTACCTCCCCACCTAGCACGGCATAAATTAGTATACCTCATATACAATGATAATTGCAATGTTTTGTTCTGGGTATTCTTCTACTTGTAGCACACTATTCCATAAACATCCTAATTTTGTGATTTTTATATCATTGTTTTTATTGACTTATTGAAAATTCCATGTTATATTATTGCTTGTCCAAATGGAGGAATACCCAAGTCTGGCTGAAGGGATCGGTCTTGAAAACCGACAGGCGGGTCAAACCGCGCGGGGGTTCGAATCCCTCTTCCTCCGCCATACATACATTTGAAATTTCAACCGCTACTGAAATTCAGTAGTGGTTTTTTATTTTATCGAAATACTTCTTTTTTATTTTCCTTCTATTTTAGATTAGAATAAATGGAAGAACTATTTTTTTAAGGAGTTATTATGGAACAAGCAAAATCAATGAACTATCGGTATGATTATTTGTTGATATTCATTGTTGCAATTTTGACAGCTATTGCAAGTGAAGTGAAAGTCATTCCTTTTGAAGGTGCACCTTTCCGAATCGGTTTAGGAACCGTAATATTTTTATTAGCAGTATTGATTCGACCATTACCGCTGATTCATACTGGATGCATAACAGGAATCGTTGTAGTCCTTTTTCGTGCATTATTAGATGAACTATTATTAATAAGTTCATTTTCGGTTTCATTAATTTCTCATATTCCAGCAGGTCTTTTTTATATCTTATTTGCTATAGGTCTAAGCATTATCAAACTTGAAAAAAACAAATCGAAACCTTTCTTATTAGCAAGTTTGGTAACCATCGTTGAATTTGTAAGTAATTACGTTGAACAGCTAACAACCACATTATTTATTACAGACATTTCTGTAACAATCAAAGAAGTTGCATTACTACTTTTAGTTGCCATCATCCGTAGCTTCTTCGTCATCGGTATTTATAGTTCTATCACTGTAAAAGAACAAAAAAGACAAATGCAACAATTATTAAACTTCATCTCAACACTTTACGTAGAAGCATTATATTTAAAAAAATCCATGAACGAAATCGAACATATTACCGCTAATAGTTATAGTTTATATGAACAATTAAAAAAGATAGATCCATTGCTAAGTATTAAAGCGCTTTCAATTGCTCAAGAAATTCACGAAGTCAAAAAAGATGAACAAAGAATTTATGCAGGCTTATCAAAAATATTAAAAATGGAACAATTAGATGCTTATTTCATCTCTGATTTACTTCAATTTGTAAAGGAAGCGAATGAAAAATACAGTGAAATGCTAAATAAAAAAATTCAATTCAAAGTTTCCTATAATCAAGATTTTTATACAAAAGAACATCTTCCTTTACTTGCACTAATGAATAATTTAGTTGCAAATGCTGTAGAAGCAATTGAAGAGGAAGGAACAATCCATATTGCGATAAACACATCTAAGGACTTCATAACTATTACAGTAGAAGATACAGGTATTGGCATTCCAAAAAATTTAATCCCTGTCATATTCGACCCAGGATATACTACAAAATTCAACAGTGAAGGCGTACCTTCGACTGGAATCGGCTTATCTCATGTACAAGCTATCGTTCACAAACTAAATGGATCGATTGATGTAATAAGCAATGAAACGACAACATTTTCAATCAAACTTCCATTAAATATACTGCAAAAAGGAGAATCGTAATGAGGTATTTTATAGTTGATGACGATCGTGCAAGCCGTGCCATGCTCACCCAAATTATTGAAGATAGCCAACTTGGAACAGTGATTGGAGAAGCCTCCAATGGACAAGAAGCGATTACCCAAATATTAGTGATGCAGCCAGATTTCGTTATCATCGATCTATTAATGCCTATATTAGACGGGTTAGCAACGATAGAACAACTTCGGGAAAATCTTTACGATGGAAAGTTTATTATGATTTCTCAAGTCATTAATAAAGAGATGGTCGCTCAAGCTTACGAAAAAGGAATTGAATTTTTTATCCATAAGCCAATTAATAAGGTAGAAGTAGAAATGGTATTAAGAAAAACTGAGGAACAATATCGATTAAAAAGCTCCATTTCCGCAATACGACAATCTCTTTCAAATTTTGAGACACCTAGCATCCATCATTCCAAAAAATCAACACGTGACCATGTTTTAAGCATCTTAAATGATATGGGGATTATTGGAGAGGTAGGTAGTGAAGATATTACAAAAATAATAGAATTATTGATGGCAGATAAACAAAAAAATACACCTCTTCCACCATTAAAAGAGTTGTACGAGCGAGTTGCTGGTCTAACCAAAACCACTCCTGATGAAATCATAAAAGAAAGTAAATCGATTGAACAGCGTATTCGTCGAACGATATTAGCTGCTATGATTAACCTTGCAAATTTAGGTTTAGTAGATTATACAAACTCAGAGTTTGAATATTACGCCCCCCGCTATTTCGAATTTACAGAAATTAGGAAATTAATGAATCAAATTAGAAATAACGAAGAAAGAAAAGTAAAAATTAATATAAAAAAATTCATCCAAGTGTTATTTGCAGATATTGTAAATAAAGCAAATTAAAAAAATTTTTATCGGATTTTGTCGGATTTTGTATGAAACTTTTTAATATTATTTTGGTTATTTTTTTATTTAAACAGGGGGGAATATTTTGAAAAAGAAATTCAAAATCAGTTTAGCAGCACAGATTTTAATTGCGTTAGTATTGGGGATAGTTGTAGGGGCTGTATTTTATGGAAATCCAGCTGTCGAAACATATTTGAAACCGCTTGGGACAATCTTTTTAAACTTAATTAAAATGATTGTTGTACCAATTATCATTTCAACGCTAATTGTTGGGGTAGCTGGTACAGGCGATTTAAAACAACTTGGTCGCCTTGGTGGTAAGACATTAATATATTTTGAGATTATCACAACGATTGCCATCATCCTTGGTTTACTCATTACAAACGTATTTAAACCTGGTGAAGGTATTGATATGAATCAGTTGGAACAAACGGATATCTCATCCTATGTTGAAACAACTGAACAAGTTGAACATGATGGTGGTTTCATTGAAACGATTGTTGGCATTGTACCAACAAACGTCGTGAAAGCTATGGCAGAAGCCGATATGTTATCCGTTATCTTCTTCTCCGTATTATTCGGTTTAGGAGTTGCAGCGATAGGTGAACGTGGGAAACCAGTCCTTGACCTTGCGCATGGTGTTGCAGATGCCATGTTCTGGGTAACAAACTTAGTAATGAAATTTGCTCCATTTGGGGTATTTGGTTTAATGGCTGTAACCGTTTCAAAATTTGGATTAGAATCATTGATTCCGCTTGGTAAATTAGTCATTACAGTTTACGGTGCGATGATTTTCTTCGTAATCGTTGTATTAGGAATTACAGCGAAAATTGTCAATGTGAACATTTTCCAAGTGATTAAAATTTTAAAGGACGAGCTTATTTTAGCGTACTCCACATCAAGTTCTGAAACGGTATTACCGCGTATCATGCAAAAAATGGAGAAGTTTGGATGTCCAAGAGATATTACATCCTTTGTTATCCCTACAGGTTATTCATTCAACTTAGATGGTTCAACTTTATACCAAGCAATTGCCGCTATTTTCATCGCTCAGTTATACGGCATTGACTTAACAATTGCTCAACAGGTTACATTAGTGCTTGTACTAATGGTTACTTCTAAAGGTATTGCAGGGGTACCTGGTGTATCATTCGTTGTATTACTCGCAACTTTAGGTTCTGTAGGTATTCCATTAGAAGGTTTAGCATTTATCGCTGGTATCGACCGTATTCTTGACATGGCTCGTACTGCTGTAAACGTAATTGGTAACTCTTTAGCAGCGATCGTTATGTCGAAATGGGAAGGTCGATTTGATGAAAATAAAAAGGAAGAATATCTTACAGAGTTAGCGAAATAAATTTTCGATTTGATTAATCGAGTAGGAGGGAGCGATTAACTCCCGTCCTCTCACACCACCGTACGTACGGTTCCGTATACGGCGGTTCAATTAAGATCATTGACGCAAGTTTTCATAACGAGCTTCAAGACTTTTCAGCCCTTGGTTTCTCCAATAGGAGTTACCAAGGGTTCTGTGTAATATTGGACTATTTGAAATACGCCAATACCTCTTCCGAGTACTTCCCCATTCATACGCTTGCCATTGTGCGAAGTCCTGCTCGTTTACTTTTCACGTAAATGTTACAGTCATCCGCATATCGAACGAATTTGTGTCCTCTTCTTTCCAATTCTTTATCTAGTTCATCTAGTACAATGTTAGAT
>NZ_JAAXPW010000041.1 GCF_012396605.1 Ureibacillus thermosphaericus | reverse complement strand
AAAGACGATGAGGTAGATAGGTCCGAGGTGGAAGCACGGTGACGTGTGGAGCTGACGGATACTAATCGATCGAGGACTTAACCAATCATTTCAATGTCGTTATCCAGTTTTGAGAGAACAACCTCTCGTTATTAAAAAATATAAAAAATACTTGAAAAAAGTATAGAATATGATATAATAATACTTGTCTTTCGGTAAGGAATAAAGCCTAGTGGCGATAGCAAAGAGGTCACACCCGTTCCCATACCGAACACGGAAGTTAAGCTCTTTAGCGCCGATGGTAGTAGGGGGCTTCCCCCTGTGAGAGTAGGACGTTGCTAGGCTTATATAAAATCATTCCGAAGTAGCTCAGTGGTAGAGCAACCGGCTGTTAACCGGTTGGTCGTAGGTTCGAATCCTACCTTCGGAGCCATTCTTCTTGGAGAGTTGTCCGAGAGGCTGAAGGAGCACGATTGGAAATCGTGTAGACGGGGATAACCTGTCTCAAGGGTTCAAATCCCTTACTCTCCGCCATAATTAAGAGATTGGCCCCTTGGTCAAGTGGTTAAGACACCGCCCTTTCACGGCGGTAACACGGGTTCGAATCCCGTAGGGGTCACCAATTCGGAGGATTAGCTCAGCTGGGAGAGCACCTGCCTTACAAGCAGGGGGTCGGCGGTTCGATCCCGTCATCCTCCACCATAAAAAACAATTAACATTATCGCGGGGTAGAGCAGTCTGGTAGCTCGTCGGGCTCATAACCCGGAGGTCGCAGGTTCAAATCCTGTCCCCGCAACCAAAGTGGTCCCGTGGTGTAGCGGTTAACATGCCTGCCTGTCACGCAGGAGATCGCGGGTTCGAGTCCCGTCGGGACCGCCATAAAAAGTGGGTCGGTAGCTCAGTTGGTAGAGCATTTGACTGAAGATCAAAGTGTCGGCGGTTCGATTCCGTCCCGACCCACCATAAATATGCCGGTGTAGCTCAATTGGCAGAGCAACTGACTTGTAATCAGTAGGTTGAGGGTTCGATTCCTTTCGCCGGCACCATACTTTCCGGAGGGGTAGCGAAGTGGCTAAACGCGACGGACTGTAAATCCGTTCCCTTTGGGTTCGGCGGTTCGAATCCGCCCCCCTCCACCATTACAGGGGCATAGTTTAACGGTAGAATAGAGGTCTCCAAAACCTTTGGTGTGGGTTCGATTCCTACTGCCCCTGCCATTTTTAATTTTCATCAAGATATTTTGGCGACTGTGGCGAAGTGGTTAACGCATCGGATTGTGGATCCGACATACGTGGGTTCGATTCCCATCAGTCGCCCCATACATATTTTAATATGCCTGCTTTTGGCGGCTGTGGCGAAGTGGTTAACGCATCGGATTGTGGATCCGACATACGTGGGTTCGATTCCCATCAGCCGCCCCATAAAATAGAATATAAGTTGTTTATATAATATTATTGGGGTATAGCCAAGTGGTAAGGCAACGGATTTTGATTCCGTCATGCCCAGGTTCGAATCCTGGTACCCCAGCCATTCATGCGGAAGTAGTTCAGTGGTAGAACACCACCTTGCCAAGGTGGGGGTCGCGGGTTCGAACCCCGTCTTCCGCTCCAGTAATTTGGCGGCTTAGCCAAGCGGTAAGGCACGGGTCTGCAACACCCTTATCACCGGTTCGAATCCGGTAGCCGCCTCCAAAAAAATAAATATCGGTTTAACCGATTTATTTTTTTCTCTTTTTTATTATGCCGATGTGGCGGAATTGGCAGACGCGCACGACTCAAAATCGTGTTCCCAAAAGGAGTGTGGGTTCGACTCCCACCATCGGCATTATAAAAGCCTTATATATCAAGCCTTCTACATTGATTGTAGGAGGTTTTTTATTTGCCTGTGCATACGATTTGATAATCAAAAATCGTGCGAAGTGAATCGTACGCATAGGGGGAAATTAAAATGGCAAGAAGAAAAAATTTAAGTATTGATGAGTTAGCAATTCTAAATGATATTGTAGCAGTCAACTACACATTAGATGAATTGGTACAGAAGTTTATTGAGGATTGTGAATTAAGGAATTTACGGTCACATACTATCAAATTTTACAGAAGTGAATTATCAACCTTTCAAAGCCTTCTGAATGAGCAAGAATTAGAACTTTCACCTTCTGATATTACTGGCAACATTATCAAGCAAAACGTCATTCTATACATGAAGGGTAAGGGGATAAAGCCTGTTAGTATCAATACAAGGCTTAGGGCATTAAGAGCCTTTTTTAACTATTTACATAAGCAGAAATTCATAAGAAATAACCCAATGTCTGATATTCAGCTACTAAAAGACAGAAAGCACGTTATAGAAACTTTTGATATTAAACAAATTTCTCAAATGCTAAAGGCTTGTGATGTTCGGACATTTGTTGGTTTTCGTGACTATACAATTATCATGTTACTATTAGAAACAGGCATAAGAGCCAATGAGTTGATAGGTATTCAAGTAACCGATATTATCTGGCATGATAAAGTTATCCGTATTCGTAACGCTAAAGGGCATTATGAAAGGTTTGTACCAATACAAAAGAAAATGATTGAACAATTAAAGAAATACGTTGCTATTAGGGGAACAGTGGATACTGAATACTTGTTTATTACACAAGATGAAACGCCAATGAGCAAAAGACAATTACAAAATAGAATTGCTATTATCGGCAAGAAGGCTAATATAAAAAATGTTCGTTGTTCACCTCATACCTTCCGCCATACCTTTGCAAAACTATCTGTAATGAATGGTGCTAACGCCTTTCAGCTACAAGCAATTCTGGGACATACTACTTTAGAAATGACTAAAGTCTATGTAAATTTATTCAGTAACGAGATAAGTGAAAGCCATGCTAAATTTAGTCCATTGAATAATTTAAAATAATAAAAGACCGTTAAGGGTTATATTGCCCTAACGGTTTCTTTGTCTTTCTAATATGTTCCAGTAAACTATTTCCCCGACCTTCCGCATTTCCTTTGCCTCTTGCAGTTCATTAAACAGACCTAAATACTTTGATTTACCATCAACTTTAATTTGTACTTCCCATTTATTACTTGACTTGTTATATCCAACTCCTGTTACTCCGCTTTTATTGTTCTTCGAAGGTTTTCGGTTTCTTGAATTTACTTTATGAGTGACTATTCTTAGGTTACTTTTCCGATTGTCCAAGCCATTTCCATTCTTATGATCTATGACTTTGTTTCCGTTATAATTCATTATTAATCTATGGATTTTAATAAAAGATTTGCCATTTCTAATTTCTGCATAATGTGTATTACCATCTTTTTTTGCACTCCATGTTCCGCTAAATTCATTGACTTTATCAAAATCATCTTTATCAATCAATATTTCCATTGTTTCGCCCTTGCAATTTGCATATATAACAACATAGTCATTGTAAAATTTATAATTATTTTTCATCAGTTTTTCCTCCATTAGTTCAGAATATAAAATAAAAAAAGATTATATTTATATAAGATGATTATTAAAAAATTGCCATTTCAGATGGTTCTTCCTCTTGTGCCTGTGATTGCTCTAATTCAGAATCATAGGCATTTTTTACTTGATTAAAGACATCATCATTTCCTAAATACTGTAATTTAATTGTTTTTCTATAATGATTTTTAAATTTGCGGTCAAAACTATTAGTATAGTTCTCAATCAACTTTGCTAATGTATTACTATCCGTTTTTGATAAAAGATTATTGATTACCGCCTTATCTTTAGGGAAATTCCCTTTATTGTAGACATTGCCTTTTTTTTCGACCAAGCAAGTAAACCATTCCAATAAATCTGTAACTGTTAGGTCTTGACCTGTACCGACTTTTTCTTTTAATTGTCTATATTTTTCATTTTGTTGTTTTGCATTTAGCTTTCTTTGTTCCTGTTTTAATGCTTCAAAATCAACCCTCTTGACTTTGTAATAGTTGCAAGGGTTATAACCATTACCTTTCTTTATATCAAGTATCCAGCCTGTTTCTTGTAACCTCTCAACGTGTCTATAAATTGATGTACGGTCTTTAAGGCTTATACATTCTGCTAATCTTTCTTGACTGATTTTTACATATCCCCATGAATCAGCTTTAAGACTTACCAATTTGATAAACAGTAGTTTTGCTCTTGAATCTATCTTCTCGGCTAAAAAATCATTATCAATCATGGTAAAATTCCCTGTTAGTTTGTTTGTACCATGTCTAACATCAGTAATTATTTTTCCGTCACGACTAATCAGGCTTTTTTCTTCTAATGCTTTTAAACACTTGGAAATATTATTTATACTGATACCGCTTATTTTTGCTAATTCCATGTTTGTTATTTGTAGCGGAATGTTCTCTCTTTTAACTGATAAAATAGCCATGTAAAGAATAATTTCTTTTGAATCAATAGTTTCCATGAGTTCGAGTAATTTGTTATCTATCTTAGTAAATGCCATTGAATAACCCCCAATAATGAATTACGTTAAACAAAAATGATGAAATAAAAAAAGAGCTAAATCATTTTGGATTTAACCCTTTTTCAATCAAGTGGATAACATACTTAGAAATATTTAACTCTTGTTCATTAGCCAGTTTTTCTATTTTCTGTTTCATCTCTCTTGTTACCCGAATACCTATAAATTCATCTTTTATTTTCTTAGCCATTTTAATTCCCCCTATAATGATTTACTACCCTCATAGTTATTACTCACTATGTTAAACATTTTAGAAGGGGAATTTATAAGTTTTTTGCAAACTCACAAATCTGCAACATGGTCTCACAAATCTGCAACATAGGTAGTCGAAAAACTCACAAATCTGCAACATGAAACTCACAAATCTGCAACTCTATTAATACTATATAATACTCTAATAAATAATAATAATACTGTTATAATGCTAAAGCACTTTGAATCTATGTATAAATACTAAAAGGAAATACTAACAAAGGGGGAAAAAGAAAGCCCAAACTTTCGTTAGTCTGGGCGGTTCTTAGTATCTGGCTTATGTATAATAACTTCATTTTCTTTCCATGTGAATTTATCTGGGTTTAGTGGCTTTTGATTAGCAATCTTTTGTTCTGCCTCACGTTTGATAATATCGCTTAATTTCTCTTTGTTTTTTTTTCCATTAGTTATTCACCTGTTCTTTCAAATAGCGGTAAAGAGTAGGTTTTGAAACTCCAGTCATTTCAGTAATTTCTTTGATACTATATTCTTTTGAATTATATAGTTTTATAGCCTTTTTAATACTTGCATTTTCTTTTTTCGGTCTGCCACCTTTTCTACCTCTTGCCTTTGCACTTGATAACCCTTCTTTTGTACGTTCGCTTATTAAGTCCCTTTCAAATTGGCTAATACTTGCAAAGATGTTGAATACTAATTTTCCAGTTGGTGTTGTCGTATCAATATTTTCTTTTAAGCTAATGAGATTTACCCCTAATTCATTGAAATTCTCCATCAGTTCAATTAGATGTTTCGTACTACGCCCTAATCTGCTTAGACTTTCAATGACAACCGTATCACCTCTACGCAGTTGTTCCATCATCTTGCTTAGTTCTGGACGGTCTTTCCTTGTTCCTGTTACTTTTTCATTAAAGATTTTTTCAACTCCATATTCTTTTAGTTTATCAAGTTGACGGTCAAGGTTCTGGTCAATCGTGCTAACCCTTGCATATCCAAAAATCATTTTATTGCCTCCATTCAGATACCAATATTTGTCTATATAGTATCAAAAAGGGTTATAAAAGTAAATAAAGATACTTTGATTTTAAGACTATTTTTAATACTAAAAATATATCTAAATTGATATGTTCCTTGATAGTCTTAAAAAAGGGTTATAAACGTTCGTTTTTGATACTCCTATTCTATTACACTTGATATAATGAAATTAAAAGATGAAGGGGGAAGTGGAATGTTAAAAGAAAAATATTCACTTAATGCAGAAACATTAAATTTTATAACAGAGTTTGAAAAAACTGTGGAGAGTGGGAAGGTTTACACTACACAAGAATTAGTAGACCTGTTTGAAAAATCTCCATTCAACAAAGAACAATTTGATACATACAAAAAACCTAAGAATAATTCTATATGGTATGCACTTAAAAGAAGTGGAAATTGGACAATGCTAAAAAGGGGAGTTTATCAAAAGAAATAAAAAGGGGAGAGGCTTATTTCCCCTCTGGTATTTCAAAAAGGTTATCATCTAATTTTGACTTTACAAGTATCCGCCAATTTAATACACTACTAAACGGAATTTCAGCAATTCTACGATAGAGGTCTTGAGTTGCGGTATGATAGGGATATTCAACCTTTTTAGTTTTCCATTTATCTTTATTTTGATAATACGGGTCGTTGACCTCTAACCATAAATCAGCCTCATCTTTTTTAATGAATTGTCGCATAGAATTGCCCTCCTTGAATTTGAATAATAATCTAATAGTTTTATTCAAGATAAATAAAAATAGCGGTCAGAAGGGCAAAAGATAAGCCTCTGACCACTTTAATTTATCATTCTGCATTCAAACCCTCACATTCAATAACCTTGTCATAGTTTTGTTTTAATATCCCTCTATAAAAGTTTATTCTTTCTATCAAGTGGGTTCTATGTTCAGCTAAAAGTCCTTTTTCATCATCTGTAAGAGTTGTTTTATTTGGATTATTAATAATTGCCTCTGCCTTATTGATTGCAGTAAAACTAAACATCTTTACACCTCCATATTCATTTGTAGCAATAATTCTTGTTCAAGTTCATCTAACCGAGAAATATCATCATCAGACAAATTATGTTCCTCACCACAAATAACAAGATTTTGAAGTAACCATAACTGACCTAACTTATTACAAAGTTCTTTTTGCTTTTCTGTTAGTTCTGTGCCTTTTTGGTGCTTTAATATATCTTGTGCCTGTTGAATGAGTTTAGAAAGCCTTCTACTCATTATTTACGCCCCATTTCAATTTGTCTTGCTAATTCTTCTGCTTGTGCTAACTCACGTTCTTTGAGTTCTCCCGATATACTTGTCTGGATTTTATACGCAATGTTTGAAAGTATCTCCGCTTTCTTGCGGTCAATCTCATCTTTTTCTACCCTAACCAATAGGGAGGCTAAATACAATCGTACATCTCTACTTGATTGAAAGGTAATCTGTTTCTTTGCCATGATACACCCCTCCCCCTTTCAGTCAATTCAATATAAGAAACAAAAGCAGACCCATTATTTCCTAATGGAATCTGCTATGTTATTTAAGATTGTTTTGTAGTCAGTTATATTATGAATGACCTTATTTCCCTTTACCTCAATTGGTTCTGTTAGTTCTTGGTCAATAAGTTGACCTTCTTCCCAAACTGGCGGTCTAATACCTTTTTTCAGAAAGATATTTACATAGTTTCTTAATGCTTTGATAGTATTAAAGTCATTTGTTTCATATACGCCATTTTTGAATTGTATTCCAGTATTATATTCATGGATATTAGGAGTTTTGTAACCTATATTATCGTGGCGGATAAATAAAAAAGGATTGTCACTATAAAACTTTGCCATAGTATCAATCCCCTTTAATCCATATCTAATTCTTCAAGTTGTTGGCGAATACGTTCCTTCCGTAACTGATTAATTACATCAGCGTTTTCTGTTTCAAATCTCTTTTTTTGTAATAGTAGTTGACCTTGTTTCTTTTTCATTTCAGTTAGCTTAGATAGTGTGTTAGCATATTCATCATTTTGTGAAAGCATGAAATCTAATTTCATAATACTGTTAGATAGGTCACGATTAGCCATATTTAACTGTTCTCTGCCTTTAGCGTTCTTTCGTGCTTGTTCACCTTCACTAATAATTTTAGTCTTTAACTCTGCTTTTTTATCTGCTAAATATTGTTCAGCTTTCGCTATTTCTGTTTCCAATGATTTTATTTCCTTAACTGTTGAAGGATAATCAATTTCATCTGTATTTGTATTAGTTATAGCCTCTGTATAGCCATAGTGTGCATTAAATTTATTTCTTAGCATAGAAAATACTTTTTGATTATTCATTTTCATTACCTCCGTTGTTTAGATTGATAAAATTATAGACCGCTTGGCGTGGAATCATAATTTTCTTTTGCCCTACTCGAAAATGTTCGATTAGTCCACGTTTCAAATACTTATAAACTGTTGTTACATCTAACATAAGAAAATCAGCGACTTGTTTTGGTGTAAGTAATTCTGGCAAGTCATTCATATTTTAACCCTCCCTATATCTTCCTTCACTATATATGTCCACTAATAGAATATTTTTAGCAGTTTTTTCAGCAAATTCTATTAAACTTTTTTAAAATAATTTGTTTATATTGCCCCTACCCCTTCAAAACATAAAAAAGCCTTTCCCCTTATGTTTTACCCTGTGAACAGTGTTACATTGTAACTTACTTTTTTGTAAGTAGGAGAGAGGTGATTATTATTTTCTGAAATTAGATATTGATTTTATTATATAGCTTGGTATAGAATGAGTTCATAAAGTAATTGAATCGTGTGCATAGGTTTTTGATTTACAATCAATTTTAGAAGGTAAGTTGCAGGTAGAATAAGGTTTTTTTGCCAATTGTGGCGGTTTACGGAAGGCGTGTGCGACTCAAAATCGTGTTCCCAAAAGGAGTGTGGGTTCGACTCCCACCATCGGCATTAGGATTCAAGGAAACCTTATATCATCAAACCCTTCAGTAATAATGCTGAAGGGTTTTTTTTCGTTCAAAACATATGGTGTTTTAACCACTTTGAAAATAGAGTGGTTTTTATTTAGGGAAATTGCAGGAATTAAAATACTTTAGGTGCGATTTAACGTGAATGGTTGCAAAAAAGGACATATCTAAACGGTGCCATTACATACCGAGAAACATCAAAATGTACAAGCAATAAATTCTTGAAGGATTTTTTTAGTAAAATGGATGGATTACGATTTTGTGGCGGTGGCTATATGCTACCGCCAATTTATTTAGTTTAACGTGTTGAAAGGCGAATCAATTCCGATAAGGAGAAACAGTCTATCAATTTTCAACTCGATTGTTGCCAATCTAGTAGCTATAATAGATTATAAAATATTCAAAAAATTCATATATCTTATTGAAGTTTACGTTAACGTCAATGTTATAATAAGACAAATTCGAAGAGGTGAGTGGAATGAAAACAATACGAGAAGTTGCAAAGCTATTCAATGTTACGCCTAGGACACTCAGATATTATGAAGAAATTGGATTGCTTTCGCCGACCCGTTCTCATTCAAAATTGCGCACCTTTTCGAAAAAAGAAATTGCAAAATTAAAATTGATCATGAGGGGCAAAAGATATGGCTTTTCACTTGACGAAATAAAGGAGATGATTATGCTCTTTGATCGCGACCGTACTGGTATTCAGCAGCTAGAAAGAACTGTAGAGTATGGTGAACAGAAAATCAAAGAAATTGAAGAAAAGATTCAAGAGTTGACCCAATTGAAAAGAGAGTTAGTGGAGTTGCATGCGACATTTAGCGAAAAATTAGCGAAATTAAAGGGGGAAAATGCTAAAAATGAATAGTTCCATGTTATTAGCAAGAAATGCCCGTAAATATCCAATGAACGAAGCGGTGATTTGTCAAGGCCGACGGGTGACTTATAAAGAATTGGACGAACTCGTTACTCGTTTTAGCCATGCTTTGCTCAATCTTGGTATTAAACAAGAAGATAAAGTCATTATCTTTATGCCAAATGTATTGGAATTTGTCGTTAGTTATTTTGCTATCCAACGAATTGGAGCAATTGTTGTTCCAGTCAATGCAAGATTCACTTTATCGGAAGTAGAATACGTAGCGGAACATGCTCAAGCAAAAGCCATTATTGCCCATGAAGCGATCTTTGCAGCAGTTGAAAACATAGAAAATATCAATCTAAAAATTAAATCAGGGACCAAAAAAGAAGGTTGGCATGATTTTGACGAATTAATTGAAAACGCTACCAATACCCCAATACAATGTCTTTTAAATGAAGATGATTATTCAACTATCCTCTATACATCGGGAACTACGGGAAAACCTAAAGGAGTTTTATTTAGCTATCGAAACATTTTAGCGGTTGCCCACATGATTGCAATTGAAATGGAAGTCAAACCAGAAAGTCGTATGTTGTTAATGATGCCACTAACCCATTCAGCACCACTACATTTATTCCTAATGTCAGCAGTACTTGTTGGAGCAACAAATGTACTCACTCCAACTTTCACGCCAGATTTATTCATCGACACAATCGAAAAAGAAAAAACAACTCACTTTTTTGGAGCACCTGTTGCCTATTTAGTTACAGCTTCTCATCCGAGATTACAAACGGCAGACTTATCATCAATGAAATGGTGGGTTTATGGTGGTGCACCATTATCTGAAAAAGAGGTGCGTTATTTACAAAAAGCATTTAGAACAGACAACTTAACTTGCGTATATGGTCTAACAGAGGCGGGGCCAAGCGGAACGTTGTTATTCGGCCATGAACATAAAGAAAAAGCAGGTAGTATTGGGAAGCGAGCAGCATTTGGAACAGAAATTCGGATAGTGAATGACATGGGAGAAGACGTCCTTGCTGGTGAAATTGGAGAAATCGTATTGTTTGGAGAAGGAAATATGGTCGGCTACTATCGCGATGAAGAAGCAACAAAACAAGCCTTTATCGGTGAATGGTTAAGATCTGGCGATTTAGCACGTGTAGATGAAGATGGCTATATTTGGATTGTTGACCGGAAAAAAGATGTGATTATTTCAGGTGGCGTTAATATTTATCCAAAAGAAATTGAAGATCGAATTTTACAATTTGAGGGAATTCATGAAGTGGCTGTCATCGGTGTGCCACACCCAGAATGGGGAGAAACGGTGAAAGCTGTGTTTGCGGCGAAAAAATCAATTGATATCGAAGAATTAAAGGCGTATTTATCTAGTCATTTGGCGAAATACAAAGTCCCACGTATTTATGAACAAGTAGAAGCTCTCCCTCGAAATGCCTCAGGAAAAATCTTGAAACAACAATTGAAAGTGCAGGCGATTACGGAATGAAAGTATTACAAAACTTGGTTACTGAGAAGGAGACAAACTTTTTTACAAGTGATGAAACTCTACAAAAAATACTAAAGCAAATGCTTGATAAAGACTTCTATGATTATGCAATGCGAGAACTAACAGATTTTGGGTCACTTGTATGCGGTGAAATTGATAAGCGTGCTAAACATACGGATCGAGAAGGAGAACCTCGTCTCATCCGTTACGATAAATATGGAGAAGAAGTATCTGAAATTTGGGTCAATGAAGGATATAGAAAAACAGTTGAACAAACTTACAATACAGGAATTGTAGGTTACGTGCATAAAGAGATTCCACAACTCGGAAGAAAAGGGAACTATGTTTATAGTTTTGCCCAAGGGTATCTTTTATCCCATGCGGAGCCAGGATTTTATTGTCCTGTGACGTTGACATTAGCGACTGCTTATTTGTTAGACCATTATGCAGATGAAGAGTTGAAGGCAAAATTTTTACCACACGTTTGTTCAACTGGGGAAGTAGAGTTATTTGAAGGGGCAACTTTTTTAACGGAGCGACAAGGTGGATCAGATGTTGGAGCAAATATGGTTGAAGCAAGATTTGACGGTACTCATTATCGATTATATGGAGAGAAATATTTTGCATCCAATGCGGGGATGTGTGGAGTGGCAATGGTATTGGCTCGCATGCCAGGTGCTCCAAAAGGTACAAAAGGTCTAACTTTATTTGCTGTTCCTTGGAGGAATGAAGACGGTTCAATCAATAATCTGCGCATCCGTAGGTTGAAAGATAAATTGGGAGTGCGCGCTGTGCCTTCAGGTGAAGTAGAATTTGACGGATCCATAGCTTATGTGGTCGGGGATCCGAAAAAAGGGATCTATTATATGCTTGAGGCATTAAATTTATCAAGAATTTGTAATGCGGTCGCTTCTGTCGGAATCATGAGAAGAGCGTTTCTAGAATCAAAATATTATCTATCAAATCGCGAAGCTTTTGGTCAAAGATTAATAAATTATCCAATGATTCAAGATTCTTTATCAAAAATGGCTGCAAAACTTCATGTTGAAGTAGCAACGACCTTTGACTTGATTCAATTATATGATTTGGTAACGAACGGTAAAGGAACTGAGCGAGATACTATTTTAAATCGATTGAACATTGCAATAATGAAGAAAGAAACTGCTGAACAAGCTGTTCGTTTCGCCCAAGAAGCGATTGAACTTCATGGCGGAAATGGTTATATTGAAGATTTTGTCACGCCAAGATTATTACGTGATGCTCAAGTGTTAACTGTTTGGGAAGGAACGGCAAATATATTAGCCCTAGAAGTAATACGATTATTTAAGAAATATAACGCACATGAGTTATTTATAGAAGAAATAAACAATCGTTTGAAGAAAGTGAAAGAATCCAACTTAAAACAAATTGTTATGGAAAAACTAGAAGAATTAGCGGAAGAATTAGAAACGTTTGTTGCTTTAGATGATGCACTGCAAACATTTGAAGCGAAAGGCATCACACAGAAATTGGCATGGATGTATGAAAGCATAGTAGCTGTTGAATGGGGAAGCCAGTACGGTGAAAAATATGAAAAACTAGCTGAAATCTATTTAGAAGATACGTGGAAGCTTCGAAAATTAGGAGATTCAATGAAAACAGTTTTATATTTTGATGAAGTGATATGAAAGCTTATTTTCATTTAAGGGGCATTGACAAATCTTAATATTAATAAGAGACTTACAAATCCTTATTGGGTCATTCCAATGAGGATTTTTTTGATTGTAACGAAAAGGGATCGCTAATCGTTATTTTTAGTAAAGGATTGATCCTAAGAAAGTAGGTGTAAATTTATATGAATGGAGAAGAATTCAAATCCGTTGAAGATATATGTAAACATACTTGGAAGCCCCTATATCGTTACATTTACTATAAGGTTCAAAATCAGGAAGAAACAGAAGATATAACACAAGAAACTTATGCGAAATCTTTAGGTTACCCGAAATTCAAAGAGATTGAACCGAATAAATGCATCGCTTTTTTTAAAACGGTTGCCTTGAATATCATTAAAGATCGGTGGCGTCAAAACAAATCAAGGGGAACAAATATCGATATTGCATCTATTGCGCCAATTGAAAATGCAGTAGAAGATTTATCGGATATCACAAATGAACAACTATTGATAAAGAGCTCCCTTGAACAATTGAATGAGGATCAAGGAAAAGTAATCGAATTAAGAATTTTAAAAGGTTTTTCAGTTTCTGAAACTGCTAATCTATTAGGAAAATCTGAAGGAAATATTCGAGTTTTACAATATCGAGCATTAAAAAATCTTGCAACGATTATGAAAAAAGGAGGATTATTATGAAAGATAATGAAAAAAAGCTTTCAGATTTTATAGATTGCCTAAACAATGAAAAAAAGCCAGATATGGAAACAGACTCAGAAGAATTAAAAGAATTATTTGATGTGGCAAGAAAAATAAAAAGCTTAAAGGAACCAATCATGCCGAATCATGACTTTCCAAATAAAATTATACAAAATTTAAAGAATGAACAGGTTGCCCCAAGAAAAAGTAGAAAGAAGAAAACTTGGATAGGCGCTCTAGTTAGTATTGCAGCAATTATTCTTATAGCTGTCTTCATGAATTTTGTGAATCCGAGTACAGTTCATATAGTAAACGCAATGGAAAAATCTTTTAAAAAGATTGAAGCTTACCATGGTATTTTAGAAGTAAAGTCAAAGAGTGAGTCAGGAGAAGATCAAGTACAAACGGTAATAGACGTATGGGTTGATCAACATGACAATTATTATTTAGAAGTGTTAGAAGGTTCATATAAAGGACTGAAAACAATCAGTGATGGAGAAAAAGTATGGCAACTTCCAATTGATGAAAATGTCATCAATGTCTTTCCAATTTTTACAGAAACATATGAATTTATTTTTGATTTAAGAAAAGAAATTGAAGATGTGAAAAATGCAAAAGAAATTGAAATAGTGGATGAAGAACAAATTGCTGGAAGAGATACTTATGTTTTAGAAGTGACTCCTAAAGGTGGATTAACTTACACATTGTGGATTGATAAAGAAACGAACCTACCATTGAAAAAAGAAAGTGCTTTGTATAATGCTATTCAATATACGACGATGTATAAGGAGATTTCCATTGAGGATGCTATTCCTGAAAGATTATTGGCAATCGATACTTCAAAAGGATTTAAAGAAGTGGACTTAGCTGGAAATGAATTTGTTGAAATAATAGAAGAAGATGTGGATGAATGGAATCCGGATTTTGTAGTTGAAGTAAATATGGAAATAGAAAAAGCAGAGCAAATTGCAGCGGATTCAGGCAGTTCTCCTTGGAAGCTAGACCCTATATATGTAGCTCAAGTATTTGTTAGTTTGCAAATTTCACCAGAAGGAATTGTCGGAGAATACCCTGTTCAGTATGAGGAACTAGAATTAGTAAAAAATGATGGAGTTCAGGCAGTGATTGAAGTGAATAATAATGTAACTGATATTACAAAAGTGTACTTAGAAAAATTAATTAGACAAGACGAAACAGGTATATGGACAGTAGTGGGATACGATAAATAATAGATGAATGAATCCTTGGAAATAGCTAGACAATGTGTTTCCAAGGATTTTTTATATGGAGATTATACCTTGTGCTAGTGCGGGAAATACTTGCGCATGTGCGGGAAATGACATAACTTGTGTAGATAATATTCTGCTTGTGCGGGAAATATACGATAATGTGTGGGAAATACCTTAACATGTGCAGATTATACCCAGCACGTGCGGGAAATACTTGCGCATGTGTGGGAAATGATATAACTTGTGTAGATAATATTCTGCTTGTGCGGGAAATATACGACCATGTGCGGGAAATACCTTAACATGTGCAGATTATACCCAGCACGTGCGGGAAATACTTGCGCATGTGTGGGAAATGACATAACTTGTGTAGATAATTTTCTGCTCGTGCGGGAAATGCACGAGCATGTGCGGGAATTGATTTAACATGTGCAGATAATATTCTGCTCGTGCGGGAAATACACGAGCATGTGTGGGAAATGATATAACTTGTGCAGATAATATTCTGCTCGTGCGGGAAATACCTTAACATGTGCAGATTATACCCCAACACGTGCGGGAAATACATGATCATGTGTGGGAAATGTCTTAGCATGAAAAGATAATATAATAAATAAAAATTAATTAGTGCTAATGTAAAGCGCACATGAAATTGCAGGGGGATTAGCACCAATTGATATTCCTAATTTTTTAGATATTTTGTATAATAAATTCTAGAAAAAGTCATTGCAATTTTGCACATTAGCACTTTTATACTTTTGAACCCTTGAGAGATAAGGGCTATAAAAGGTTACCGTTGCATCCCGTATAAATAAGGGGATTGAAACACTATTCAATTTTCGAGTATGATGGAGAATATTAGTTGCATCCCGTATAAATAAGGGGATTGAAACCCCTTTCCTTGTTTTTTTCGAACCCAACCTTTAGGTTGCATCCCGTATAAATAAGGGGATTGAAACAGCTTGTTTAATTAACCAATCAATAATCTCGAAGTTGCATCCCGTATAAATAAGGGGATTGAAACTTTTATTGGTAGTGATACCAAGATATCTAATGAAAGTTGCATCCCGTATAAATAAGGGGATTGAAACATGTTTCGGTTGGTTTAAATATGAATAATATGATGGGTTGCATCCCGTATAAATAAGGGGATTGAAACCTTTTACATTTAACAATCTTTCAAGTGGTCTGTCAGTTGCATCCCGTATAAATAAGGGGATTGAAACAATTGAAATTAGACAATGTTCCACACAAAGATCAGTTGCATCCCGTATAAATAAGGGGATTGAAACCCTCGTTAAGAATTTTTAAAATGCATATCCATGAGTTGCATCCCGTATAAATAAGGGGATTGAAACCTTCCAAAGATGGTCTTCATACGTACGTTTTTGAAGTTGCATCCCGTATAAATAAGGGGATTGAAACAATTGACCAATCTCCAGATACATCTCGATACCACGTTGCATCCCGTATAAATAAGGGGATTGAAACACTACCTTCCAGCCGTGTTGGAAGTTCATTTATGTTGCATCCCGTATAAATAAGAGGATTGAAACTGCTCTGCTAACAGCACGTTCCGCTTGGATGTAGTTGCATCCCGTATAAATAAGGGGATTGAAACGTACTGTGTATTAAGCTTTGTTATCCTTTACAAACGTTGCATCCCGTATAAATAAGGGGATTGAAACAAAAATCGGGGTGTAATCATCATTTGTACTAAATGTTGCATCCCGTATAAATAAGGGGATTGAAACTTGGGAAGTTGGGAATATTATCCAGAGCACTCAAAGTTGCATCCCGTATAAATAAGGGGATTGAAACAATGTCCCAATAAATTCTAAGAGTGACCTCATATTGTTGCATCCCGTATAAATAAGGGGATTGAAACGGGAGAAAAAAGAAGATGTATTGTATACTCCGCAAGTTGCATCCCGTATAAATAAGGGGATTGAAACTTGAATTGTAATATCATTGGAAATTGAGTACGTATGTTGCATCCCGTATAAATAAGGGGATTGAAACTACAAATTGGTCAATTCCATACCAATTCCGAAGTCTGTTGCATCCCGTATAAATAAGGGGATTGAAACTTCTAAAGCTTCTTTGTTTTTTTCAATAAAGTCTGTTGCATCCCGTATAAATAAGGGGATTGAAACAACGTAGGTTCGTTTGTAAATCCGTAGAAGAATCGGTTGCATCCCGTATAAATAAGGGGATTGAAACATCGAAAAACTCATTCAGTTTTTCTTGATATACTGTTGCATCCCGTATAAATAAGGGGATTGAAACAATAGGCATCGACCAAGCTTTTTTCTTTCCAGTGTTGCATCCCGTATAAATAAGGGGATTGAAACACTTCAACCACAGCTACAGCATGACCTAATTTTTGTTGCATCCCGTATAAATAAGGGGATTGAAACAGAAAGGGGCTTTACATTTGAGTACTGAAACAGATGTTGCATCCCGTATAAATAAGGGGATTGAAACAATAAACCTTGTTTGATTTCGTCGTTTACAGCAGGGTTGCATCCCGTATAAATAAGGGGATTGAAACACGTACAAAAATACTTTCGATTCCATTGGAAGCAGTTGCATCCCGTATAAATAAGGGGATTGAAACCAGTCGAACAGGTTCCGACTCATCGTCACAATTAAGTTGCATCCCGTATAAGCAAGGGAATTGAAACAGCCTATTAAATAATTGTGATATTTTCCCGATAGGTTACACCCCGTATAAGTAAGGGGATTTAAACATCACTTAATGTTCTATATTAATGTGGAGGATAAGGTTGCACCCCGTAACTGAGGGGATTCAAAAAGTAAAAACTCTTACATGTAAATGAAACACACCTCCTTTGTCGTTTTACAAGGAGGTGTGATTTATCAGTCATTGAGGAGAATAATATGATCCAATATCAAGACAATCATCTCATCGTATTTGAAAGTCAACTTTATAAAACAACATCTACCGTGATTCAGACAGAAGATTGTATGATTGTCGTCGATCCATGTCTGCTGCCTTATGAAGTGGATGAAATTCGTGAGCATGTGGTGAGTATAAAAGGAAATCGACCTGTTTATTTAATTATCACTCATTCCGATTGGGATCACATCGTGGGAGCTGGGGCATTTCCGGAAGCGATTGTTATTGCCAGCGAAGCCTTTCAGTTGAAAAATCCAAATGAAATTCTGGAACAAGTAAAGGCATTTGATGATGAATATTATATCGATCGAAAAACACCGTTAGTTTATCCTAGTGTGGATATTCTTGTGAAGAGTGACGGCGAGCAGCTGAAAATTGGCAATACCACGCTCACTTTTTATGAAGCGAAGGGACATACGGATGATGGCATCTTTGTAATTGTTGAGCCTCTCGGGATTTGGATTGCAGGCGATTATTTATCCGATATAGAATTCCCATTTATTTATTCAAGTTCAACCGACTATATGAAAACATTAGAAAAAACGGAAGCGATTTTATCGAATCACCGTATTAATGTTTTAGTTCCAGGGCATGGCCATGTTGCTCGCAGCACAGAAGAAATTCAAATAAGAAAACATGATAGCTTTCAATATATTAAGAGTCTTAAACAAGCGATTCAGTCCAATACAGAACATAATCATTTAATTGAACCGTATCTTTATAAAAGAGGTTTAATAAAGTGTCATGAAGAGAATATTCGGTTTTTGTTGAAAGAATTGAAAGTTGAATAGATACATTCGATTGATAATATTTATAAAATATAATGAAAAGAAGTTATAAAAATAAAAAATAGCGAATTGAAGAAAACACATCGTTCTTTCAATTTGCTATTTTTAATTTAAGGTAGTCCCGATCAAGTCCTGTTATGGTTGAAAAGGAGATGCTTTTAATAAAATTCAATTATTTTTTTATTCTTTTTGCATTCGCTTTGCCTAACGTTTGTTCCACAATTTTTAGTGTTGTTGTTTTTTGAAGGTAGAAACATTCCGATGAAGTTATATAGACTCTGTTTATAAAAGATTAGGTGCGTCATTTGTGATGTTATCTAAACTTTTATTTCTTATTGTAATGAAGTAATTGAACGATTTTCACTTATACTTACTTTGTGTAATGAATTATCGCAGATTATTTATAGTTAGGTTTACGCTTATTAATAACCGCATCTACGCCTTCTTTAAAATCATCAAGTTCCGTTACGATGGCCATTTGCGAAGAAATGTAATCAAGGGCTGACCGCAAATCCATTTTTTGACTTTGATAAACTGCCCGTTTAATAAAACGGATGGCCGTTTGTGGTCCGCTGGCAAGTTTTTCAGCATATGCACGAGTAAATTCATCAAGTTCATTGTCTTCTACAACAAACGTTACTAATCCCATTTCTTTTGCTTCTTCAGCTGTCACCATTCGAGCTGTCCATAGCATATCCAATGCTTTGTCAATTCCAACAAGTTTCGGTAAATAATATGCACCGCCATCTCCAGGCACAATGGCAACATTTATATAGCTTTCTGACAGCTTTGTTGAGGCAGCTGCAATACGAATATCGCACATTAATGCCATATCTAAACCTGCGCCCATGGCAAAACCGTGTATTTGCGCAATAACGGGTTTATCAATTTCTTCTAACAGCAACGGAATCCTCTGAATTTTCTTCCATAGGGAATTTTTGCGCGCAAGACCTGTGGAAGTTATATCTTCCTTGCTTTTGTAAAACCCTTCTCCCGCATGCATTGCTTTAATATCGCCGCCAGCACAAAAGGCTTTGCCGTTTCCTTTAACTATGACCACTCGAATGGATTCATCATCGCGCACCGTTTCCAATGCTTCTATCCATTTCGTAATCATTTCTTCACTAAAGGCGTTGTAGCTTTCAGGGCGATTTAATGTAATCGTTGCAATATGATTTTCTACTTCAAAGAGTAAGTCAGACATAAAATCTCTCCTTTAGCTGTTTTCTAATGTTTTCGTGAGATATGCCCATAGCTTGTCATCATGATTTAATAAATAATTGGCAATGTGTTCACTCCAGTAATCACTGTTTGGCCCTTCATCACGCCAAGCCCATAGTCGACGTGTATATTGATGGAGTGCATACTCATGGGTCATTCCGATTGCTGCATGCAATTGATGGGATACAGAAGTGACCGTTGCAATGGCATCTTCAAAACGAATGCGGGCATATGCAATTTCATGCAACAAATTCTTTGATTGAATGGCAGCACAAACATTATTGAACGCGGCGATGGCAATGGCCGTTTCCCCAGCTAATTGCACGATTTGGTGTTGCACTAATTGGAAGCGATGGATTGGACGACCAAATTGTTCGCGTTCTTTGGTATATTGCACAGATAATTCATTGATTTTTTCAATGGCACCTGTCATTAAAGCAATTTTAAAAGCTGTTTCAATGGAGCGAGCATAAAAAATTTGTTCCTCCGATAAAACGGGAGATAACTGAGCTTTTGCATCACTCATTGTCACCGTATCGCGCGGCTCACTTGCCATGTTGGTACTAGATTGGATTGTTGCATCAGCTAAATCGATGAGAGCCAGTTGTACTCCTTGATTGCTCTTTACAAAGGCAACTAAATATTTAGCATGCCTTGCCCAAGGAACGTTGTGCAATGTTCCTGAAACTTGGTCATTTTGCAAAATGAATCCTTCTTGAAGAGAATAAGTTGCGATTTTATCAACTGTCGTTAAATTGCTAGTTTCAAGCAGAAAATTGGCTAAGGTTGTTTCGGCAAATGGAATGGGGGCAGCGTATTTTCCTGTTAAGCGGACTAGGTTTAATAGGTCTTCTAAGTCTCCACCAGCACCACCATGTTCTTCTGGAATTGCAACGGAAATTATGCCATTGTCTTGAAATAAGTTCCAAGCATCTTTTGCCCAGTCGCCTTTTTCTAAAATATCTACTACATCTTTTGTGATGTAATCTTTTAACATGCGTTCAGCAACATCTAAAATCATGTCTTTCATTTCGCTCATTTCGCGACAACTCCTTTCGCCACCATGCCATAGAGAATTTCCGTTGTACCGCCGCGGATTGTAAAGCCAGGGGCATGTAAAATGGACTGTGCCATGTAGCGATCAAATTTCCGTTCTGCATCAAGTTTTGGATAGGTTTCAACTAGAAGTCGTGCAATTTCAGGGATACTTTGTTCAAATTTTGTTCCGAATGCTTTTACCAAAGAAGCAGGGATGGCAACATCTTTAGCATCGCCAGACTCTAATAATTTGGCGACCCCAATGGATAAATTACGTAAGCTCCATAGTCGTGAAAGAAGCTTCGTTGCTTGTTTTAAGCCTTCTTTATTACCTTGGCGTTTTAATTCTTGAATCAGTTCATCCAGGAGAAGAAACGTACTTAAAATACGCTCAGGGCCACTTCGTTCAAATGCAAGCTCAGCTAAACCTTGTTCCCATCCGTTACCAATTTGCCCAACAACCATATTGTCTGAGACAAACACATTTTCGAAAAATACTTCATTAAAGTGATGTTCGCCCGTTAAAAACCTTATTGGTACAATTGTTACGCCTTTTGCATGTAAGTCGATAATGAGTTGGCTTAATCCTGCGTGTTTGTTTTTTCCGTCGAATGGACTTGTACGGACAAGGGTCACCATATAATGGCATACGTGGGCATTGCTTGTCCAAATTTTCTGACCATTGACAATCCAACCGCCCTCAACTTTTTCTGCACGCGTGCGAACCGAAGCTAAATCTGAACCGCTATTGGGTTCACTTAAACCAATAGCAAAATAGCATTCACCTCGTGCAATTTTGGGTAAGAAAAATTGTTTTTGCTCTTCAGTGCCATATCGGAGTAGTAAAGGTCCTGTTTGTCGATCTGCGAACCAGTGTGCTGCGACAGGTGCGCCGCTTGCTAAAAACTCTTCTGTTAAAATATAGCGATCAATTGTGCTCCGTTCCTGCCCCCCATATTTTTTTGGCCATGTCATTCCTATCCAGCCTTGTTCACCGATTAGTTTTGAGAATGAAGGATTGACGCCACTTAACCAAGAATCGCATTTTGGTGTAAATGTTCCTCTTTTGATATGTTCGTGCAAAAATCCCCGTACCTCTAGACGAAAAGCTTCCTGCTCCTCTGTAAATTGCACTGTTGGTAATTGAAACATTACATCCTCCTCCAATTTTGCCGTATACCGGTAACTGTTATTGTAATAAAATTCTAATCTTAGATTTCAAGAAGAGTCAATCAAAATATAGAAAATTCGTGCAATATTGTCAGATGTGTTTTGTTAATATCTTTATTGAATATATAAATGGAAATATATCTTAATAGATTTGTAAAAATAGCAAATACTAAATTACAAGAAAAGACTAATCATGATTATATTGTTTTAGATTGTAAAGTATTCCGGGTTCGAAAGGATATAATGCAAAGCCTAATAACATATCCCAAAAAATTAGTTTATTGCCTACGACAAATAACTATTGCTTCATATTATTTAGTTTAGGTGTTTCCATTAATTTGATGAAAGGATGGGGCAATGAATTTTTTCCCTTATCACAACCCTTATGGATATCCTTATTATTTTTATGAATCTCCGTATTATATGAATAGAAATTTAGAATATGTACAACACTATCCTTATTACCATTCAAGCAATTACCAAATGCCGTACAGAAATCCAAATTATAGCGGAAATAATGTAGATTATCAGAGAATGCTACCCTTATTTCCAAATCCTCATGGTTTCTCTCAATTCCCTAGTCAAGATTTGGGTCCTGAACCAGCTACGGTAGATATTGAAAAGGAAACGAAGAATAACAATGCGTATCGTACAGCCTTATGGACAGGTCCGCATTTGCAAGTAACATTGATGAGCATACTTCCTGGAGAAGATATTGGCTTAGAAATTCATCCAGATACTGATCAATTTTTACGAATTGAACAGGGCGAAGGAATTGTGGAGATGGGAAGAACTAAAAATCATTTGAATTATCGAAGAAGAGTCAAAGAAGATTCAGCCATTATGGTACCTGCTGGAACATGGCATAATGTAATAAATACAGGAAATATCCCATTAAAGCTTTATTCGATTTACGCACCGCCACATCACCCACATGGAACGGTTCAAAGAACGAAAGCTGAAGCCATGGCACAGGAAAACCATCAATAAATAGCCAAAGAGCTTGGGACAAAACCCTAGCTAATAAAAAATCGTCACTTATGATTTTTCATGAAGTGACGATTTTTTATGGAAAACGTTGTTCTCCGTTCCGGCCGACGCTTTCCGCGGGCACGGCTCAAGCC
>NZ_JAAXPW010000040.1 GCF_012396605.1 Ureibacillus thermosphaericus | reverse complement strand
ATTTCGATTATTGTCAGTACGCTTCGATAACATCCTAAATTTCCCCCGTTAACCAAGAATTCTATCCCTATTATACAAAAAAGCCTGTAGATTTGGCCCCTAGTTAGGGACTTTGTCTACAAGCTGAAAGAGCGAATCGATTCGCTCTTTTTTTGTTGGCTGAAAAATATTTTATTGTAGTTTTTCAACATCAACTATCATAATGATTCCACTATCATAAGAAAGGGCTCCATCTTTTTTCCATTTACTTAAATAGTTACTGATTTTTTGACGGCTGCAACCAAGATAATTCGCCATTTCTTCATGGGTCAGAGGAGATTCAATTAATAGTACTCCTTCTTTATCTTTTGCCATTTTTAAAAGCAACCATCGTAACCGTTCAGGAACTGTCATCGTAGAAAGCACGAAGTTTAACTGTTCCGCTTTTTCTAATTGTTGTATCAAAGAATCAAAAATAAAACTTTCTCTTATATAAGGATTATGTAATAAATCAATCGGCATTGAATAAAGTATACAATCTGTCAGCGCCACAGCGTATCTTGTATATTCCTGACATCCCTTTAAATATTCTAAATATCCAAAAAACTCATTTGACTCGTTTAAAGAAATGGTCGTTGTTTTACCATCTAAAGAATCCGCAGCCAGTTTCACTATTCCCTTTTCAATATAATAAAATGAATTTATTTTCTCTCCTGTTTGATAAATCGGTTTTCCCCTTTTTACTGTAACTAACTCACCGAATTGCATTAATTTATCTGCGATTTTTCCCATAATTCCTCCTTATATACTTTGATTATACTAAAATCTTTTAATTTTGTAACAAAAGTGACAGAAATTATTTTTATTAATGATTAAAATTTCTTTTAACAACAAAACCCATTAATTTAGTTTGTTTTATAAGAAATTAGGTGAATGAAAATGACCGAACATATTGTATTACAGAACGTATACAAAACGTTTTCTAAGAAAAATCATTCCGAGACAGTTGCATTAGAAGATGTTTCACTATCAATAAAACGTGGTGAATTCATCTCCTTACTTGGACCTTCTGGATGTGGGAAATCTACATTATTAAATATCATTGCTGGACTTGAAAAAGAAACTTCTGGACAAGTGCTAATTAATGGCTCACCGATTACAGGGCCTGGAAATGATCGTATTGTTGTTTTTCAAGAATCCGGCTTATTTCCTTGGATGACTGTTTTAGAAAATGTCATGTATGGATTGCTTATAAAAAAAGTGCCAAAAGAAGAAGCAAAGATGCGGGCAATGAATTGGATTCAAAAAGTGCACCTTGGCAAGTTTGCTGACAGAAGCCCTCATGAATTATCTGGAGGGATGAAGCAGCGAGTTGCTATTGCTCGAGCTTTAGTAATGGACCCAGAAATATTATTAATGGATGAACCTTTCGCTGCATTAGATGAACAAACGCGAATGGTACTTCATCAAGAACTGGAGACCTTATGGAGAGAAACGGGTAAAACAGTTATTTTTGTTACCCACAACATTCGTGAAGCTGTCGTTCTTTCAGATCGAATTGTATTAATGAAAACACGGCCAGGTGGAATAAAAAATATATTTTCAGTGCAGGCAGCACGTCCACGCAATTCATCCGACAGCATTTTAAATTATTTAGAAACTCGCATTTTATCTGAGCTTGAGCAAGAGATGGAAAAAGTGCTGAAGGAGGAATTAGGCAGTGATTACGCACTTAAGAAGGATCGCCTTCATATTGATCCTCATAATAATTTGGGAAGCGATATCTAAACTCCAACTATTTCCTGCATTTATGTGGCCACCCCTACTTTTTCCAAATGAACCTGGGGGAGTAACTGTATTTAAAACTTTCATTAGTGGAATTGCCTCTGGTCAATTGCTAGAAGCTACAGGTGCTTCCCTACTAAGGCTGATTATCGGATTTATTATTGCTGTCGTAATTGGGCTGCTACTAGGATTATTAATTTATAAATATAAAGTTGTAGATGATACGCTTGGATTTTTTGTAACAAGCTTACAGGCGATTCCAAATATCGTTTGGTTGCCGCTAGCCATTTTATGGTTCGGACTAGGGGTAGGATCTGTTCTATTTATTGTCATATTAGGTGCCGCCATCTCTGTGACCATTACATCGAGCGCTGCATTTAAAGGAGTAAATCCCCTATTGATACGTGTAGCACAAACGATGGGATCTTCTGGCTGGCATTTATTCCGAACTGTTATTTTTAAAGCTTCCATCCCGCAGCTAATTGCAGGACTTCGCATTGCTTGGGCTCTTGCTTGGCGAGCCGTTCTTGCTGGAGAATTACTTGGCGGCGGTGGTGGCGGTCTTGGAACATTGCTTGACTTAGGCCGCTCTATTCAAGCGATGGATTTAATTTTCAGCATCATGATCATCATCGGAATCATTGGCTCTCTAATAGACAATATTGTCTTCGTTCGCCTCGAAAAATTTGTATTCCGTAAATGGGGCATTTCATCAACTTAAAAGGAGATGTAAAAATGAAAAAGATTTTATACTTAGCGATTTTATCACTTATCGTATTTGTACTCGCTGCATGTGGAAACAGCGGTTCAGAAAATAGTGGAGAATCTGGAGGTAGTTCTGAAGCAACTGAAATTCGTATCGGCTATTTCCCAAATATGACACATATCGCAACAATTGTGGCATTGAAAAAAGGATATTTTGAAGAACAATTTGGCGATGTAAAGATTTCTACAAATACTTTTAGTGATGGTTCTTCCTTCATGGAAGCTATGTCAACTAACGCCATTGATATCGGTACAGTAGGACCTACTCCAGCTTTAAACACATTTATTAAAAATCCAAAACACGAAATTATTTCAGGTGCAGTTAACGGTGGAGCGGTTTTAGTTGTTGCTGGCGATTCAAATATAAACTCTGTGCAAGATTTAGTTGGTAAAAAAATCGCTATCCCAACATTCGGTAGTACGCAAGATGTTGGTTTAAGAAAATCTCTAATTGACGCTGGGGTAAATGTGAAAGATGTCATTACAGTTAAACAAGCACCAGCTGATACAGCAGCATTAATATTAAAAGGAGAATTAGATGGTGCTGCAACTCAAGAACCTTGGGGAGTAAATATCGAAACAACTGCAGGTGCTAAATTATTATTAGATGAAAATGAATTTGCTTGGGGCAGTGAATCAACAAACACTGTTGTAGTAGCACAAACAAAATTTACAGAAGCTAACCCAGAACTTACAAAAAAATATTTAAAAGCGCATATTCAAGCGATTCAATTTATTAATGAAAATCCAGATGAAGCGATTCAACTATTCTTAGATCATATTAAAGAAATTACAGGTAAAGAGCTTTCATCTGATGAAGTAACGAAAGCATTTGCTCGATTAAAAGCGACAACAGATGTAAATGAAGATGTCATTAAAGAAATGGCAGTAATTTCAAAAGAAGCCGGATACATTAATTCTGACAACATCGAAGGACTTGTAAACCTTTCTTATTTAAATGAAGTATTAAATGAACAATAATAACAAAATTTTATTGTAAAATGCGGGCACTTAACCAAGTCTTGTCCTTATCCTATGGGTATGAGCAACTTGGAGAAGTTGCCCGTCTTCGTTTAATGAAAGTACTGTTAATTTTTAGTAACACTCTTTGAAAGGACGTCCATTATGAAAAGATATAATTCGATCGTAGAACTTATTGGCAACACGCCCATTGTGAAATTAAATAAACTACCTTCTCCTGAAGGAGCAAACGTTTATATAAAATTGGAATCTTTTAACCCTGGTGGGAGCGTAAAAGACCGCGCTGCCTATAATATGATTGTACGTGCAGAAAAAGAAGGAAAATTAATCCCTGGGAAAAGTACCGTCATTGAACCAACGTCAGGAAATACAGGAATCGGGCTTGCAATGGTTTGTGCAGTTAGAGGTTATCGTTGTATTATTACGATGCCTGATAATGCAACGAAAGAACGCATTCAATTAATGCGGGCATATGGAGCAGAAGTGTACTTAACTCCAAGTCATTTGAGAATGCAAGGTGCCATTGATGAAGCATATCGAATTGCAGCAAACATTCCAGATCACTTCATTCCACTCCAATTCGAGAACGAAGCCAATTCGGATGCTCATCGAAATACAACAGCGGTTGAAATATTAAATGCTTTCGGAAATCAACTAGATGCTTTTGTTTTAACAGCAGGTACTGGCGGCACTATTACAGGTACAGGAGAAGAATTGAAGAAAGCTTTGCCAAACTTGAAAATTTACGTTGTTGAACCAGCTGGATCTCCAGTACTCGCTGGTGGAAGCCCAGGGCCACACAAAATCCCAGGCACAGGACCAGGATTCATCCCTAAAATTTTAAATACAAACATTTATGATAAAATTCTTCATATAGAAGATGGAGCTGCCCAAGAGACAGCAAGACGTCTAGCTAGTGAAGAAGGAATTTTAGTCGGTGCATCTGGCGCAGCTTCTGCCTATTTTGCAATTCAATTTGCGAAAGACCTTCCTAAACAAGCAAATGTGCTGTGCCTTGCACCTGATACTGGAGAACGATACTTATCGACAGATTTATTTGAAGTATAAATAAAGATCCAAAGTCAATAATGCTAAAAAGAGCTTGCTAGAATGACAAAAATTCCAGCAAGCTCTTATTTATCAAATTGGAAAGACTTTAGTTTTTCATTTTTGGATCAAGCGCATCTCTTAATCCGTCCCCCATTAAATTAAATCCAAGAACAGTTAACATAATTGCAAGTCCAGGGAAAATCATTGTCCAAGGTGCATTCATTAAATAAATGCGTGCATCCGCTAACATTTTACCCCATTCTGGTTGTGGCGGTTCCGCTCCTAACCCTAAGAAGCTGAGAGCTGCCGCTTCAATGATAGCAGTCGCAATTGCTAATGTACCTTGAACGATGACTGGTGCAAAAGAGTTTGGCAATATGTGTCTTAATAATATTCTGGAATCTTTCATTCCAATTGCCTTTGCTGCTGTTATATATTCTTCTTCTTTAACACTTAATACTTTTGAACGAATTAACCTTCCAAAATTCGGCACGTTTACGATAGCAATCGCAATGAGAGCATTTTGTAAGGAACTACCTAAAATTGAAACAATTGCAATAGCCAATAATATACTTGGAAAGGCTAGTAAAATATCAAAGAACCTTGAAATGATCGTATCAACCCATCGACCATAATAGCCTGCAATGATTCCTAAAAAACTACCAAGAACAGCAGACAATACAACCGCACCAAAGCCGACTGTTAAAGAAATTTGTGCCCCCCATACAACACGAGAAAAAATATCTCTTCCAAATTCATCTGTTCCAAACCAAAATTCACTTGAAGGAGGTACTAAATGAGTGCTTGGATCTCCTAACTTTTGCTCGTTAATCCCTTCAGGAGCAATAATTGGAGCAAAAAGTGCAACAAGGATGAAAAACAATACAATGACTGTTCCCGCTACAGCCGATTTACTTCTTAGAAAAGTGCGTAACGCTTCTTTCCAAGGAGACGTCACTTTATCTTCCACTACTTGCACATTCATGTCTTTTGTTGCTGTTTCTGCCATAGTCTCCCCCTCCTTCTAGTTGTACTTAATTCGCTTGTCAATGAATGAATATAAAATATCGACAATAAAGTTGATAATGACGAAGAGAAATGCCACAACTAAAATGCCAGATTGAATCACCGGATAATCCCTAAATCCAATTGCTTCATATATGTAGCGACCAATTCCTGGCCAACTAAAAATTGTTTCTGTTAAAATAGCTCCACCTAACAGCAATCCAGTTTGTAAACCAATTACCGTTAAAATTGGAATAATTGCATTTTTTAAAGCATGTTTATACACGACAATAAACATTTTTTGTCCTTTTGCACGAGCTGTGCGAATGTAATCAGATCGCATTACTTCAAGCATAGATGAACGAGTCATTCTGGCAATAATCGCCATCGGGATAGTTGCAAGAGCCATTCCAGGCAAAATTAGGTGTTTTACGACTGTTCCAAATTGATCATATCTACCTTGAATTAATGTATCGATTAAATAAAAATGCGTTATGGCCATAATTGGATCTCGTACTTCCTCACGTCCAGAAGTAGGAAACCATCCTAAATTAATGCTGAACAACCATTGTTCTAACAAACCAAGCCAAAACACTGGCACCGATACGCCAATTAAAGCAATTACCATTGCTAAATAATCAAACCAAGTATTTTGGAACCAAGCCGATATAATACCAGCATTCATTCCGATTACAACTGCAATAAACATCGCAAAAAACGCTAATTCAAAGGTTGCGGCAAGATATGGCCAAATTTCAGTAGATATTGGTTGATTTGTTCGGATAGATACCCCTAAGTCTCCTGTAAGCAACCCTTTTAAGTAATCAAAATATTGAATATACCACGGATTATTTAGTCCTAAATTTTCTCTTAATGCTTCCACAGATTCTTTTGTTGCTTGTTGTCCTAAAATCATTTGGGCTGGATCCCCAGGAATTGCACGAATAATTAAAAATACAATAAAAGTCATTCCAAGAAGCACAGGGATTAGTTGCAAAAATCTACGCCCTATGTAGTGAAGCATATTCTTCACCCCTCTACAAATGGTATAAATGCTTGGCACTCATACAACTTGCATGAGTGCCTTGCATGAAATTACTGAATTTCTACATTCGATAATACTTCTGAACCCGTTGGATGTGGTTTGTAGTTCGTTACACCTTTCTTAGCAGCAAGAAGTGGTATAGAGTGAGCTAATGGTACCCAAGGAGCGTCTTCTTTTATAATCTCTTGAGCTTTCTTATATAGCTCATTTCTCTTTTCTTCGTCTACTTCAGATTGAGCTTGGATTAGTAAGTTGTGAACTTCTTCGTTCGCATAGTACGCATAGTTATTGCTTCCGATTGTATCTTTATCTAGTAATGTATAAATGAAGTTATCTGCATCCCCATTGTCACCAGTCCAACCTAATAAGAATGCATCGAATTCACCATTTTTCGCCATATCTAAATATGTTGCCCATTCTGCTGTTTTAATTTCAGATGGAATTCCAACGTCTTGTAAGTTTTTCTGAATAGCTTCAGCAATTTTTCTTCCATCTGGCATATATGGACGTGGTACAGGCATCGCCCAAAGTTCAATTGGTGTACCATCATATCCAGCTTCAGCAAGAAGAGCTTTTGCTTTTTCTGGATCATATTCATAATCTTTTATCGCATCATTATAACCGCTAATAGATGGTGGCATTGGGTTTACTGCCACTTCAGCTCTTCCCAAATAGAATGCGTCTACAATCGCTTGTTTATCAATTGCATGGTTCACTGCTTGACGCACTAGTTTATTATCAAATGGTGGACGAGTGTTAGTTAAACCTAAATAACCAATATTCATAGATGGTCGTTCAATTAGTTGTAAATTCGCGTTTGCTTCAACTGATTGTGCATCTGATGGATTAATTCCGTCTGCTAAATCGATTTCCCCAGCAACTAATGCATTTAAGCGCGCTGAGTTATCAGGAATAGAGCGGAAAATAACTTTGTCTAACTTTGGTAAACCTTCTTGCCAGTAATCTTCAAATTTTTCAAGTGTAATAGAATCATTTCGTTTCCATTCAACAAACTTAAATGGTCCAGTACCAACTGGATTATCTCCAAAGCTTTCACCATATTGATCTAAAGCTGTAGGTGAAGCAATACCGAATGGGAACATCGCTAAGTTTTTCAAGAATGGTGCTTGTGGTCTTGATAATTTAAAGATAACCGTATAATCGCCATCAGCAATTACTTCACTAATAATATCTTCTCCATCAGCTTTAAACATGGAGTGATAGTAATAGAATTTTTCTGAAGCTCCAGCTTTCCAGCGTTCGAAGTTTTTCACTACCGCTTCAGCATTGAAATCTGTACCATCATGGAACTTGACACCTTCACGTAGTTTAAACGTATACGTTAAACCATCTTCACTTACTTCCCAGCTCTCAGCAAGTCCTGGGTGAATCGTTGTATCTTGCTCACCGAAATTTACTAATGTTTCATATATGTTGATTGTTACTTTTGCTGATTCACCATCTGTAACAATCGCTGGGTCTAGAGATACTGAATCTCCACCGCGTCCAAATACTAATACTTGCGGTACATTTGATTTTTTGTCTCCGTCCGTTTCAGCTGGTTCATTCGCTTTATCATTACCGCTACAAGCAGCCAAAACGAATATCAGTAGAAGCAGTCCTACTGACCAAAGTTTTTTTAACATAAAACCCCTCCTAATTTCAAATCTTAAATTTATGTCATTGCTGCGGTTCATCATAAAGATGACACGCAACAGAATGACCAGGTTTAACTTCTTTTAATTCTGGAACTATTGTCTTACATGCTTCTGTTGCAAATGGACATCTTTGTTGGAATAAACAACCATTCTTTGGTAGAGATTCTGCAACATCTCCTTGAATCAAGATTTGTTCCTTTTGATAAGTAGGGTCCGGTATTGGAACTGAAGAAAGCAACACTTTTGTATATGGATGTAACGGTTCCTCGTAAAGAGATTCGCATTCTGCTAATTCTACTAATCTTCCTAAATACATGACCCCTACACGATCACTAATGTGTCGTACAACACCTAAATCATGTGCAATAAATATATATGTTAGTTTCAAATCTTCTTGTAAGCGCTTCATTAGATTTAGAACTTGAGCCTGTATCGAAACGTCTAATGCTGACACTGGTTCATCAGCAATGATGAGTTTTGGATTTGTCATTAGAGCTCTTGCAATACCAATTCGCTGTCTTTGCCCACCGCTAAATTGGTGGGGATATCTTTTTGCATGGTACGAATTTAAACCAACGATTTGGAGAAATTCTTTTACCATTTCTTTTCGAACACTTTTATTTCCAATACCATGAACAATTAACGGTTCTTCTAATATTTGTTCAACAGTATGTCTTGGATTTAATGAAGCATAAGGGTCTTGGAACACCATTTGTAAATCTCTTCTTGCTTTCCGCATCTCACTTTTTGAGAGAGATGTTAGTTCAATGCCATTAAAATAGATTTTTCCATCCGTCGGCTCCAAAAGCCGCATAATCATTCTTCCTGTTGTGGACTTTCCACAGCCCGATTCCCCCACAATGCCCAGTGTCTCACCTTCATATACTTCAAACGAAACACCATCAACCGCTTTCACTACATCAGTTGTTTTTGAAAATCCCTTTTTTTTCTTGGGAAAATGTTTTTTTAATTGTTCAACTTTCAACAGCACGTTTGTCATAAACTGTCCCCTCCCCTTTTTCCAATAAGAAACATCTTGCCTTATGATTGGCTGAAACATCATATATTGGAGGATTTTCATTAAAGCAACGTTCTCTCGCAAATTCACATCTTGGTGCAAATCGACATCCTACTTTTATTGACCCAGGTTTCGGCACTGCACCAGGAATAGAATAGAGCGTTTCTTTTTTCTCTCGCATATCTGGAACTGATTGAATTAATCCTCTTGTATATGGATGGCTCGGATTTTTAAATATTTCCATCACTGGTGCTTCTTCCACAATTTGTCCACTATACATAACAATTACTCGTTCACATATTTCCGCCACTACCCCTAAATCGTGGGTAATGAGTAGAACAGCTGAATTGAATTTTTTATTCAAGTCTTGCATTAGTTTCATAATTTGCGCTTGGATTGTTACATCCAAAGCGGTTGTCGGTTCATCAGCAATAACTAGTTTCGGATTACATGCCAAAGCCATCGCGATCATTACACGTTGTCTCATCCCCCCTGATAATTGATGGGGATATTCTTTCATCAATTCTTCTGCTCGACGAAGCCCAACAAGTTTCATCATTTCAATGGCATGATTGGCAGCCTTCTTTTTATCCCACTTATTATGTATTCGAATAGCCTCAATCAATTGGTTACCAATTGTATAGAGAGGATTTAGAGACGTCATTGGTTCTTGAAATATCATGGCAATATCTTTTCCACGAATCTTTCTCATTTCTTTTTCAGAAAGCTTCGTTAAGTCTTTGCCTTCAAGTAATATTTCACCTGATGTAATTTTTCCTGGAGGGTTTGGAACTAGTCCCATTATGGATAACGAGGTAACACTTTTCCCGCAACCAGATTCTCCAACAATTCCTAATATCTCTCCCTCATAAACTTTAAAATCTATATGATCTACTGCAGGAATTTTTCCGTCGTTAGTAAAAAACGTCGTTTCTAATCCTTTTACCTCTAACAACACTTTTCTTTCCATGTATTCACCCCATTTGTTTTTTGTAGCTTCGTGTTGAAAAATTGACTCATTTTACTTTTTACTTAGAATTTTCTGAAATAATATTGCAAAAAAAATTCGCTTGAATGAATGGCTTAGTTAATCATCCTTCTACCTTAAATCAAAAATACTACTAGTAAAAAAGTAGAATATCATAATATAATGATTTAATTTTAACAAATGCCAGATAAGAAAAAAAATTCCCTAAACTAAAAATTTTTTCATTTTACTAAACATTTTATACTTTTATATCTAACCTAGCAATATTTGTTTTTATTACAGAAAATTTAGAATTATTCAATTTATTCAATCCGACAAAAGTTTTATTTTGTTTTTTTATCTATATAAGGTGATGAAGAAATTAAATATTTTTAGAGCATAACATTATTTTCAACATAAAAAAACACCCAACCTCAATTGGTTGAGTGCAAAATCAATTATTCTAAATGTTGTATTTGGAATAAATCATGGTAAACTCCCTTTTTCGACATTAACGACTCATGAGTTCCTTCTTCAATTAGTTCACCATGATCGATAACAAATATTTTATCTGCATGGGTAATTGTTGAAAGACGGTGGGCAATAATGATTGTCGTTCTATCACTTGCCAAACGTTCCAAAGATTCCTGAATTAACGCTTCACTTTCTAAATCCAAAGCGGAAGTTGCTTCATCTAACACTAATATCGGAGGATTTTTTAAGAACACCCTTGCAATCGCGATGCGTTGTTTTTGACCTCCAGAAAGCTTCACACCTCGTTCTCCCACTTTTGTGTCATAGCCATTTGGCAAGGACATAATAAAATCATGAGCGTTTGCTGCTTTTGCTGCAGCAACGACTTCTTCATCAGTTGCATCTGGTTTTCCCATTAAAATATTTTGTTTCACTGAATCGCTGAATAAAATATTGTCTTGCAATACAATCCCAATTTGCGAGCGCAATGATTTAATATCTACATCCCGCACATCTCGATTGTCAATTTTTACCGAACCACCCGTTACATCATAAAAACGTGGGATGAGGCTAACAATCGTCGATTTTCCTCCACCGCTCATTCCTACAAACGCTGCTGTTTCTCCTGGTTGAATTGTAAAGTTTACATTTTTCAAGACTGGGTTTCCTTCTTCTTCATACTTAAATTCAACATTTTTAAACTCTACTTTCCCCGATACAGGTGGTAAAGGCAATGCATTCGATTTATTTTGAACATCATATTCTTCATCCATCAAACTAAACATTCGGTCCATGGAAGCAATGGATTGAGTAAGCGTTGTCGATGAGTTCACCAATCTTCTTAGCGGTGCATACAACCGTTCGATATAACCCATGAAGGCTGCCATTTCTCCGACAGAAAGTTGTCCATTAATGATTAAATATGATGCAAAACCAATCACTAATAATGGCGCAATATCCGTTATAGTGTTAACAACCGCAAAAGATTTTGCATTCCATCTTGTATGATCCAACGATTTTTCTAAAAACTCTCCATTTTCTTTATCAAAAATCTTTTGCTCATGTTCCTCAAGAGCAAAACTTTTTATGATGCTGATGCCGCTTACTCTTTCATGTAAATAGCTTTGTACATTTGCTAACGCTTGCGAACGTATTCTTGTTAATGCCCTTAGTCTTCCAAAAAAATATTTTACGCTAATTGCAAATAAAGGAAGAGAAATAATAGAAACAATTGTTAACTTCCAATTCATTGTTAACATGATTCCTATTACAATAAGAATCGTCGTCATATCAAGCCACAAGTTCATAAGACCAATCATCACGAAGTTTTTCGTTGATTCGACATCATTGATTACACGGGATATAATATCTCCTGCACGATGATTGGAATAATATTTCAAGCTTAATTTTTGCAAATGTACAAACAGTTTTTTTCGAATATCAAACAACACTTTATTGCTGACGTGTTGGGCAAAATATTGTCGGTAATATTCAACAGGTGGACGAATAATAAAGAAAATAATAATCGCTCCACCTAGCCAATAAACCAATTGCTCAATACGCTCGGCATTCGTTAATTCCGTATTTAATATAATATCATCGATTACAATTTTAGTTAAAAACGGAATAAATAAAGGAATAGCAAACTTAATAACTCCTATAATGAGGGTTAAAATGATTTCCCAATAATAGGGTTTTACAAATTGCATATATCTTCTAATACTATCCAAATATCGTCACATCCTTAATGCCACCCAAAGTTAGTTGAGTTCAAATTTTACTAATTGATATTTCATAAATATAACGTTTATATTTTACCACAATAAAAAGACGTCTCTTCATGTGAGACGCCATTGTTCGTTATTTATCGTTAGACCGCATGTCTTTATAAAATAAATAACGGTTTGTCCAAACTTCAATAAAGTCTTGGGCAAAAGGCCCTTTTTTTTGCTTTACCCAGCTCAACAATTTCGTTACATTTCGCTTTAAAATTTTATCAATTACTTCTGGATATCCCATTTCATTTTTATGTTGTTCATATTCATCTTCGTCTAATAATGTGTAAGATTTATCTGGAAATACTTTTATATCCAAGTCATAATCAATGTATTTAATTGCGTTATTGTCAAATACGAAAGGAGAACTCATGTTGCAGTAATAATAAACTCCATCTTCACGCAACATGCAAATAATATTAAACCAATGTTCTGCATGAAAATAACATATGGAAGGTTCCCTTGTAAGCCAAGTTCGACCATCCGCTTCCGTTACGAGCGTTCTGTCATTCGCTCCAATAATAATATTTTTCGTTCCTTTTAAAACCATCGTTTCATGCCAAACTCGGTGGATGCTTCCATTATGTTTATAACTATGTATTTGTATGGTTTCTCCTTCTTTCGGTACCGTCATTTTAGCCCCACCTTTACTCTTTCTCTATATACTCACGTTTATTATATCAATGTTTATAAAAACTTGTAGAAAATTACACATTCTTTATTTATTATATTTAGAAATTTCCTTTTTTTCTATTTAAAATGTCATAAAATTACATAAAAGCTGTGTGACAATAAGCTACAAATACAAAAATAAGGTATAGACAGACGTCTATACCTGGAAGTGAAATTTATTCACTCATTAAATAATACCTTATTTGTTGTTATTGCGGTTGTTGTTTTGTTGGTTTTGTTGATTTTGTTGTTGTTTATTTTGTTGATCTTGACGAGTTTGTTGAAAATCTTGTTCTTGAGCAAACTCCTCTTGGTTATTTTTGTTGCGATTTTTTGCCATGAATGTTCACCTCCACGCTAGATATTGTGGACAGATGAACAGGTTATTATTCCAAAGGTTTAAAAATATATTGTTTCAGAAAATTCTTAATTTTTATCATTGGCACAGGAAGTGGTAATTCCTCAATTTCTTTTAATGTTACGAACTGAACCATGTCTCCTAATGGTCCAATTTCTTTTACTTCTACTAAATGACATCGTAAATTCCAAATGAGATGTGAAAATACATGTTTTTGTTCAAAAAAATCTTCTTCCAATACTTTTGTAATTTTAACATTGTATGTTTTTTCAAAAGATTTCCCTGTTTCTTCAGGTGATTTTTCCACAAAAATCATCGGAAATTGCCACATATTTGCAAGCAAGCCATCACTATGTCGTCTTTCAAATAAGACTTTCCCATCATTCACTGCGATGTAAACATAGTAATATTCGTTTTTTACTTTTGTTTTCTTCGACTTTATTGGCAACTGGTCTGCGTCACCTTCCATAAAACTGACACAATATTCTCTAACAGGACAAAGTAAACATTTTGGAGAAGTCGGAGTACAAATCATCGCTCCCAAATCCATTAATGCTTGATTAAAATCGCCTGGGTATTCAGGATGAATAAGTTGTTCGACAGCTTTTTCAAATGTTTTGCGAGTTTTTGGAAGGGCAATATCTTCTGTTATATGTAAAACTCGGCTCAACACACGCATGACATTTCCGTCGACTGCGTGTTCTGGAAGATTATACGCAATGCTTAATATCGCTCCAGCAGTATAGGAACCTATACCTTTTAATTGTTGTAAATCATGGCGATTGTTCGGAACAATACCCCCGTATTTTTCTACAACTTCTTTAACGCCGCTTTGTAAATTACGTGCTCTTGAATAATATCCTAAGCCTTCCCACATTTTTAATAATTCTTCTTCATCGGCATATGCTAAAGCTTCAATCGAAGGATATTTCTCTATAAAACGATGATAATAAGGAATAACCGTATCAACTCTTGTTTGTTGAAGCATCACTTCTGATACCCAAATTTTATATGGATCTTTCGTACGTCTCCAAGGTAAGTCTCTTTTTTCACGGTGAAACCATTCGACAAGACTTTGTCGAAATTGTTGCGAATATGGATATTTCACTAGTACCTCCTACCAGTTTTCGATTTTAATTTTATTTAAAAGGGTATAATATAGTTATATAAATTTTGCATTTATTTTTAAAAAGCGTAGTCCTCCGATTATAAGGAGTTGATTTGGATGGATACAGGTACACATCTTGTCATGGGCATTGCGCTCGGAGGCTTATCTTTAATGGATCCAGTTGTTGCAAATCATAGCGTTACATTTGCAGCCGTTTTAACTGGGACGATTGTTGGTTCCCAAGCACCCGATGTAGATACTGTGTTGAAACTTCGCAATAATGCGGTTTATATAAGACATCATCGTGGCATTACCCACTCCACTCCTGCAGTCATTCTTTGGCCTATTGGAATTACCGCAATTGTATCACTCATTTTCCAAGACGCCAATGTACTACATCTTTGGCTATGGACATTTCTTGCCGTCTTTTTGCATGTATTTGTCGATATATTTAATGCTTACGGAACTCAAGCTTTACGCCCCTTTTCAAGAAAGTGGGTCGCCCTAGGTGTCATCAATACCTTTGATCCATATATTTTTGGTATCCACTGTATTGGAATAATTTTATGGGCTTTAGGTTCAAACCCGGTAATAATCTTCTCCATTATGTATTTCATCATCATCGGTTATTATATTTTAAGATTTTTACTTCAACAATCGGTAAAAAATGCCGTTCGTAAAACGATTCCAGATGCAAAAATCATCATTGTTGCCCCAACGATGCGTTTTTTCACTTGGCGGGTTGCTGCAAAATCTGAAACGCATTACTATGTAGGACGAGCATTTGGAAGAACGATTAATATATACGATAAATTTAAAATTCGTCCTCTACCACAAACGCCATTGGTGGAAAAAGCATTGAATGATCCAAATTTATCTGCTTTTTTATCGTTCTCGCCAATTTATCATTGGGACATTTCTGAACTAGAAAATGGTCTTACAGAAGTTCGATTAGTCGATTTAAGATATCGAAGTAATGAACATTACCCTTTTGTTGCGGTAGCTCATTTGGATGAAGATTTAAACATTATTACTTCTTATACCGGTTGGATTTACAGTGAAGACAAACTACAACGAAAATTGCAGATTGGTGCAAGTGATTGAAATTGAAGTGGTCTTTTGAAAAATCATTATGAGACGGCTCACCTGCGACAAAGAAACTTGCTTCGACTAATATTTATAAAAATCATGATTTGAGGGTGTCTAGAAAGCTTTCGACTTTCAAGACACCCCTTTTCATTACTGTTCTTCCAATAAATGTGCATATTTCGGGTTACGTCCTGCAAATTCATGGATTTTATCGCCATAACTTTCAATCCATTGGCGAATAATTCTTTCTGTATATTCTGCCCCACGATAGACATAACCAGCTTTTGCATATGTTGCTTCAAAATCAGACCATAATAATTCAATCCAAGTACGAGCTTTGTTTTCAGATAAAAACGGATTTTTTTCTAATAATTCTTTCGTCAATTTATCCATAAGTGTGTATGCGTCCATATTATTCCCCCGCTTTCAATGGTGAGAGCATGGAAATAGGTAACGCTTCTTCAAAATTTTCACCGTTTAATCGGAAACCCCATGCAAAGCGTCCTTTTAAATATTCTACTTTGAAATATTCCCCAGGAGCACCATCAATTCTGTAAATCTCACCAGGCTTAATAAGTGACGGATCCATTAAATACGCTTGAGCCATAAGCGCTTTTCTTTCGTAAACCGCAAACTCATTGACGATTCCTAATTGTTCTGCTTTTCTTGCTTTTTCCTTAAGGTTTGCTATTTCCTGTCTCAATTCTTCTGGAGTCATTTGAGCATAAGTTTTTTTCATTCCTTCTCCCTCTTTTCATCGATAAATCGCTCGATTATCTCTAATGGAAATCCTTTTTGATACAGGGCTTGTTTTACTTTTAATTCAAGTTGCTTGTCTTCATATTTCCGAACATATTTATTCCAAATTTTTTCACCTTGTAAGGTAATTAATTCGTACCATTCATCATCTTCTCGCTCTAATTGAATTTGGTCAAGTATTTCATTCACAATTTCAAAAGAATATCCTTTTCGAATTAATACGTCCTGTATTTTTTGCTTTATTTGGGTAGGTGTTTTATTGCTATTCATCTTCACTGTTTTTTCAGCTAACTGCATCGCTAATTGCATTTGTTCTTCATATGTAAATGTTTTTAATGTTTTTTCGAGCGTTTTTTTATCAATTCCTTTTTTTATTAAGTCTTGCTTTATAGCCATTGGACCTTTTTTTGCAGTTTTTTTACTTGTTTCAAGCAATGCTTTTGAATACGTTTCATCATTGAGGAAACCTAATTTTTCAAGTTTCCGAATTGCTTCGAGTACAACTGATTCGCCAAAGCCCGCATCAAGTAACTTTTTTTTCACCTCATATTCACTTCGCATTTGATAGCTTAAATATGATGATGCTCGATTAAAGGCTTTCGCAATTTCATCCTCATATGCAATTTCATCAATTTCAAATGAATCGAGTAATTTCCCTTTTGTTAAGCCAAACTTAATTAAAGTGGATTCATCTACTGAAAAGGCAAATTCTTCATTTAAATATATATTGTAGCGCTCTTTATTATTTTTTTGACGGGTGATTTTTGTAATTACTTGCATTGAAACACTCCTCGTTTTTAGTATACACAAAATCCCGAAACGTTCATATGATTTGGGATATTTGCCATTCGATATAAGTCGCATAAACACTTTCTTTTTGCACAATCTAAGGCAAAAAGGAGAGGAGGTAGCAAGTTGAAATGGATCAATATTGCCCTGGCCATTGTTTTGTTATTTAGTATCCCAGCACCTCAAGCATTCGCAAAAGAATACCATTGGGGTTTTACAAAATCGAAAAATGGAAATCCCCCAGATGTTGGTGCAGAGTTTGAAGGATTATTAAAAAACTACGGTGCGTTTTATAGAGGAAATCCAGAGAAAAAAGTAATTTATTTAACTTTCGATAACGGATTTGAAGCAGGTTATACGGAAAAAATACTCGATACATTAAAGAAAGAAGATGTGAAAGCAACCTTTTTCTTAACGGGACATTATTTAACAAGTGCATCGGATTTAGTGAAGAGAATGGTTAAAGATGGGCACACGATCGGAAACCATTCAGATAAGCATCCGAACATGGCTAGATTATCACGCGAAGGAATGCTAAGAGAATGGCAAAATTTTGATAAGAAATTAAAAGAGATTACGGGTATTAATCGTACTTATTATGTTCGACCACCTGAAGGAATTTTTAGTACTGAATTGTTAGAAGTAGGCAATGAAAATGGCTATACTCACATCTTTTGGTCCATTGCTTTCAGAGATTGGGATACCGATCAAAAGAAAGGTGCAGATTACGCATACAACGAGTTAATCAGTCAGCTGCATCCCGGAGCTATTATATTAATGCATACGGTTGCTGAACATAATGCTGATGCATTGCCGGATTTTATAAAAGAAGCGAAAAAACAGGGTTATACTTTTGGAACCTTGGACGATCTTGTATTTGATCATTTAGTTGATGATTATTTATGGGGGAAAGCTTCTTAATATAATTTGTGGAACCCATTTTAAAATGGGTTCCTTTTACAATGCTTGCTTGTGCGGATACAACTTCTGCATGAGCAGATAAACATCACACTTGTGCACTAAGCTCCCCTGTTTGTGTGGATAACTCTTCTACTTGTGCGGATAAACATAGTACTCGTGCACTTAGATTCCCTTCTTGTGCGGATACAACTCTTGCTTGTGTAAATAAACCTCGCTTATGCAGTTACCTCCACCGCTAATGCGTATACAACCCCTTCTCTTGCAGATAACTCTTCCACTTGTGCAAATACCCTCAACTTTAGCAATAAAATCCTTCAACTTATAAAATCTACCTAATAAAAAAGCTGCCTAGAAAGTTTTCCTCTCCAAACAGCTTTTCATCTATTATTTAAACATCTTTTTCAAATTCGCCATTTCAATCGCAGAAACAGCTGCATCATAACCTTTATTTCCAGCTTTTGTTCCAGCGCGTTCAATCGCTTGTTCAATATTTTCCGTTGTAACAATTCCGAAAATGACTGGCACATTTGTTTGCAGAGAAACTTGTGCAATGCCTTTTGCTGCTTCATTACATACATAATCGTAATGAGTTGTAGAACCACGAATAACCGTTCCTAAACCGATTACCGCATCATACTCGCCAGTTTCAGCCATTTGTTTTGCAATAAACGGTATTTCAAAAGCACCCGGTACCCATGCCACATCAATATTTTCTTCATCCACTCCATGGCGCTTCAATCCGTCCATTGCGCCATCTAGCAATTTACTTGTAATAAATTCGTTAAATCTTCCTACTACAATGCCAATTTTCAGCCCTGTTCCAACTAAATTTGCTTCAAATATTTTTCCCATTTCCAACTACTCCCTCTTCTAAAATGTAAATACAATATCTTTGTTTAAATAAAATGATGCATTTTTTCTCTTTTTGTTTTTAAATAAAAAGCATTAGCATTATTCGGTTCGATTTTAATTGGCACACGTTCCACAACTTGGATGCCATATTTCTCGATACCTTCAATTTTTTCTGGATTGTTCGTCATTAATCGAATTTTTGTAATGCCTAAGTCTTTTAACATTTGTGCACTTAATGCATAATCTCTCAACTCTGCAGGAAACCCAAGTTTCAGATTGGCTTCAACCGTATCAAAACCTTGTTCCTGTAATGCATATGCTTTGAGCTTATTAATTAATCCGATGCCGCGTCCTTCTTGTTGCATATATAATAGAACGCCTTTTCCTTCCTTCTCTATCATCTCTAATGACTTTTCTAACTGTGGACCACAATCGCAACGTTTTGAATGAAAAACATCTCCCGTTAAACAAGCTGAATGAATTCGTACAAGCGGTGTTTCTCCTTCATGGATATCCCCTTTTACTAATGCCACATGTTCCAATCCATCAACATCATTTTCATAACCAATCATTCGAAAATTTCCGAATGTTGTCGGCATATTTACTGATGCTGCCCGACTTACAACCACTTCATTTCGGAAACGATAACGAACTAATTCCTCAATTGAAATAATTTTTAAATCATGTGCTTTTGCGAATTTCAATAAATCATCGAGGCGAGACATTTTTCCGTCATCCCCCATAATTTCGCAAATCACACCCGCAGGAAATGATCCTGCAATCCTAGCTAGATCAACTGCAGCCTCTGTATGCCCTTGTCTTTCCAATACTCCATTTTTCTTGGCGATAAGCGGAAAAACATGTCCTGGTCTGCGAAAATCTTCTTTTTTCGCATCATCATCTATCATTTTTAAAATCGTTGTTGAACGCTCATATGCACTAATGCCTGTTGTCGTGCTAATATGGTCGATACTAACGGTAAATGCTGTTTGATGATTGTCTGTATTATTTGCAACCATTGCATGTAAATCCAATTTTTGTGCCAATTCTTCTATGATGGGCGTACAAATTAAACCTCGGCCGTATGTCGCCATAAAATTGATGGTCTCTGGTGTTGCATGCTCTGCTAAAGCCACTAAATCCCCTTCGTTTTCCCGATTTTCATCATCCACAACGATGATGGTTTTCCCCTTTTTCAATTCTTCAATTGCTTCCTCGATCGTGTTCAACATTAAAACCACCATCCTTAAAATCCTTTTTGAGTTAAAAACTCTAACGTAATTTTTGATTCTTCTTTTTGATTGATTTTCTTTAAATGATGTAACACGTATTTTCCCAACATATCCGTCTCAATATTCACTTGATCGCCAATCCCTTTCATTCCTAAAATCGTTTCTGAATACGTATGAGGAATGAGAGAAATTGTGACGCTTGTATCACTAACTCCAAAAATCGTCAAACTTGTCCCGTCAATCGTAATGGATCCTTTAGGAATACATTGTTCTAACAGTTCTTTCGGCATCTCAATTTCGTAATACACTGCATTGGATACCGGCTTTTTGCTGCGAATCGTTCCTACTCCATCCACATGACCCGACACAATATGGCCACCAAAACGTCCACCAGCTGCCATTGCTCTTTCTAAATTGACATAGTCTCCTTTTTTTAACTGATGAATCGTTGTGGCTTTTACAGTTTCCGGCATGACATCTACCGTCATTTCATCTTTTGTTAAATGAGTAACTGTTAGACAAACGCCATTGACAGCAATACTGTCTCCTAAAGACGCATCTGACACAATTTTTGGAGAATGAATAACGATTTTCATACTTTTTTCGTCTTTTTGAATAGCAGTGACAATTCCTTTGTCTTCAATTAAGCCAGTAAACATGTAAATCCCCCTCATTTTTTAATAAAAGCAAAAACCCCATTAAGCGAAAACTTAACGGGGTTGGGAGAATGATGTATTTTTAGGCATGACAAAAAAGCCTGTGTACAGGCAAATTTTTCACGTATACCTAAATAAAAACTCCCGCTTATATGCGGGAGATAGAATGTAAAAAAGGGTATACTAAACTAGCCCATTAACTAACGATTAATGGGTATTTTTTACAAACCATCCTTCTCCCATCCAGACTTTCACTGTCGGCTTTGGATTCTCACCAAATCCTGCTCCAAAAGAGCTCGCGGGCTTAGAAGCATTGCTTCATCACCGCCGATTGGGAATTTCACCCGACCCCGAAGGATATAAAAATATTTAATTATCTATAACAATAACACTTATTTCGGAGAAAATCCACATAATCAACTTGATTTATTATCTTGCACTAATCATACATATGCAATTTTACCTATCCTTATTCGATTGCTATAATATTTGAAGATTGAATAAAGGACGTGAAATGATGTCTGAAAAAGTGCAAATCGAAATCGGTCAAAAATTTCCATTAACAATTAAACGACTTGGAATCAATGGTGAAGGTGTCGGCTTTTTCAAGCGGAATGTTGTATTCGTAAAAGGAGCACTTCCTGGTGAAGTCGTCACAGCAAAAGTTTCAAAAATCCATAAAAATTTTGCCGAGGCGGAAATTGTGCGAATTAGAGAAACTTCAAAAAATCGCATAACCCCTCCATGCAAAATTTATGAGCAATGTGGGGGATGCCAATTACAACACTTATCATACGAAGGACAATTAAAAGAAAAGCGTGATATCGTTATTCAAGCTTTAGAAAAATATGTACCACAGATTGCTGAAAATGCAGAAATACGTATTACTATTGGAATGGACAATCCATGGCATTATCGAAATAAAAGCTCTTTCCAGGTACGAAAAAATGGTAGCTATGTTTCTGCCGGATTGTTCGTCGAAGGCACGAATAAACTCTTAAATATCAATGATTGCATCGTACAACATCCTGTAACAACAAAAATTACTGTCGGCATCCGAAAGCTTTTACAAAAACTGAACATTCCAATCTATGATGGAAAATCAAAAGGAATTGTTCGCACCATTGTCGTTCGTACAGGTATTCAAACAGGAGAAACACAAGTTTGCCTTGTTACGACGAAAAAAGAAATTCCTAAAAAAGCGGAATTAATACAAGGCATAAAAAATTTGGATTCAAGCATTGTTTCCATCACTCAAAATATCAACCCTTCAAAAACTTCCTTGATTTTTGGGGATGATACCATTGTACTTGATGGCAAAGAGACGATACACGAAAAATTAGGAGAACTTGCTTTTGATTTATCTTCCCGCGCATTTTTCCAACTCAATCCAAAACAAACCGTTGTTTTATATGATGAAATCAAAAAAGCCGCGGGGTTAACTGGCAAAGAAACAGTTGTAGATGCCTATTGTGGTGTCGGAACTATCGGTTTATGGCTTGCAAAAGATGCAAAAGAAGTACGTGGAATGGATATCGTTCCTGAGTCCATTGAAGATGCTAAAAAAAATGCACAAAACCACGGATTTACTCATGCCAAATACTATAACGGTCCAGCAGAAGAGTGGCTTAAGAAATGGGCGAAAGAAGGATTTGTACCAGACGTTGTAACGGTCGATCCACCTCGTACTGGTCTTGCACCAAATTTTATTAAAACCGTATTAAAAATTAAACCAAAACGATTCGTCTATACTTCTTGCAACCCATCCACTTTCGCAAGGGATTTAAAAGAATTATCTAGGCTATACACCGTTGAATACATCCAACCAGTTGATATGTTCCCTCAGACAGCTCGGGTTGAAATAGTATCGAAATTAACTTTAAAAAAATAAGTGCTAGAAAAAGGGAGGACGGCTGAAAAATAATTTTAAGCCACCTCCTTTTTTAACTGACGTTAACACTTTCGTTACAAATAAATTGCGACGAAGCGGCGCGTTTAATGTGACCCCCATAGAAAAAGAAATATGTAGATCATAAAAATTTGGCTATTATTTTATTTGGATTGACTATTATCTCGGACGAGTTGGCTATTATTTCTTTGAGGTTGACTATTATCCCATCTCTGCTGATGCGAATTTTTGGCTTTGGCTATTATTTTATCTAGGTTGACTATTATCTCGGACGAGTTGGCTATTATCTCTTTGGATTTGACTATTATCCCATCTCTGCTGATGCGAATTTTTGGCTTTGGCTATTATTTTATTTGGGTTGACTATTATCTCGGACGAGTTGGCTATTATCTCACTGCTTTTGGCTATTATCCCATCTCTGCTGATGCGAATTTTTGGCTTTGGCTATTATTTTATTTGGGTTGACTATTATCTCGGACGAGTTGGCTATTATCTCACTGCTTTTGACTATTATCCCATCTCTGCTGATGCGAATTTTTGGCTTTGGCTATTATTTTATCTAGGTTGACTATTATCTCGGACGAGTTGGCTATTATCTCTTTGGATTTG
>NZ_JAAXPW010000004.1 GCF_012396605.1 Ureibacillus thermosphaericus | reverse complement strand
GTTTTGCCTCCAGCTTCCTTCAGATTCCGCGTCACCACGGACACCCTTGCTCTTGGCTAACCTCTACTTCTGTCTTCGGGGTTCGGGACTTACACCCTATAGTTCATGTACATGCCGGGCGCACAAATAAAAAGGTCTCATTAATAATGAGACCTTTTTAATAGTTGTAGTTATTACACAACAATATTGTTATGAATTCATTATTCTAGTATAGGAAGAACTTGCTTATTTCATTTTAATTTCAGCTAAAGCCGTCAAAAACTTATCATTTAATACTTTAATATATGTTCCTTTCATGCCGAGAGATCTTGATTCAATTACTCCTGCAGACTCAAGTTTACGTAATGCGTTAACGATTACTGAACGCGTAATACCAACACGATCAGCAATTTTAGATGCAACGAGTAAACCTTCATTTCCATCTAGTTCCTCAAAAATATGTTCAATTGCTTCTAATTCACTATAAGAAAGGGAGTTGATAGCCATTTGCACGACTGCTTTACTGCGAGCTTCTTCCTCAATTTCTTCAGCTTTTTCACGCAAAATTTCCATGCCGACTACCGTCGCACCATACTCTGCTAAAATTAAATCATCGTCACCGAATCGTTCCTCTAAACGCCCTAAAATCAACGTACCTAAACGTTCACCACCGCCGATAATAGGCACAATTGTCGTTAAACCATTTTTGAAAATATCGCGGTTTTCAATAGGGAAAATTGTATAATCACTATTGATATCAATATTTGAAGATGTTTCATTGATGTCTTTCAGACTATTTGTATATTCTTCAGGGAATTGACGTTCTTCTAACATTTTTTTCATTCTGTCATTCTCGATTTTTTGATGAATGGAAATCCCCAATAATTTCCCTTTTCGACTAACAATAAATACATTACTATCAATCGTTTCACCTAATGTATCTGCCATCTCTTTGAAATTAACTGGTTTTCCAGCTGTTTTTTGCAACAATGCGTTAATTTTTCTAGTTTTTGTTAATAAATCCATATTAATTGCCTCCTAGGGTTACATTGTTCAATTATTATCGTAGAAAATGCTTTATACTTATTTGCTAAAGTATTCATGTTAAAGGATAAATTGTGACAAATCCTTGTTCTTTGAAATTTCACCAAGTTTTTTGTCTACATATGAACGAGTGATTTGAATATGTGTTGGAGCAATTTCAGGTGCTTCGTAAGATAACTCCTCCAATAATCGCTCCATAATCGTATGCAATCTACGTGCACCAATATTATCCGTTTCTTGATTTACTTCCGTTGCAATTTCCGCAATGCGTTCAATTGCATCATCAGAAAAATCAATAGATACGCCTTCAGTTTCAAGCAAGGCTCTATATTGTAAAATAAGAGATTGATCAGGTTCTTTTAGAATCCGAACAAAGTCTTCTTTTGTTAACTTATCCAACTCTACTCGAATCGGGAAACGACCTTGTAACTCTGGAATTAAATCACTCGGCTTCGACATATGGAAAGCTCCTGCAGCAATAAAGAGCATATAATCCGTTTTAACAGGTCCATATTTTGTCGTCACTGTTGATCCTTCTACAATTGGGAGAATATCTCTTTGTACTCCTTCACGCGAAACATCCGCAGACGAATGCTGACCTCTGCTTGCAATTTTATCAATTTCGTCGATAAAGATTATTCCAGATTGTTCTGCACGTTTAATCGCTTCTTGCGCTAGCTCTTCGGAATCGATTAATTTGTTCGCCTCTTCGATTGCTAATACCCGACGAGCATCTTTCACTTTCATGCGACGCTTTTTCGTTTTTTTCGGCACAAGACTTGATAACATATCTTGCATACCGCTAGAGCCTAGTTCAGGCATTCCCGGAATCATCATGTCTAGAAATGCTGTATTTTGTTCAGTCACTTCTACAGTTACCCATTCGTCTTCCAGTTTACCTGCTAATAAGTCTTCCTTTACTTTAGAACGTTTTAATCGAATTTCAGTTTCTTCTTGAGAATCCGTTTGGCTTTCCGTTTTTTGTCCACCAAATAAAAGTTCAAATGGATTTTGCGTCATTTTTGACTTAGATTTAGAAGGAACAAGCAATTTTACTAACACTTCATTAGCCTGTTGTTCTGCTTGATCTTTAACTTTTTCCATCATCTCTTCTTTCACAAGTCTTCTGGAAGCTTCAACAAGATCCCGAACCATCGATTCCACATCTCGGCCAACATAGCCCACTTCGGTAAACTTTGTTGCTTCAACTTTGACAAACGGAGCATTTGTTAACTTAGCTATTCTTCTTGCTATTTCCGTTTTACCGACACCGGTAGGACCAATCATCAATATATTTTTTGGAATCACTTCACTTTTTAGTTCATCGCTAAGAAGCGATCTCCGGTATCTATTTCTTAATGCAATCGCTACTGCCCGTTTTGCAGCATCTTGACCAACAATATATCGGTTTAATTGTTCTACAATTTGTCTTGGCGTAAGTGTCGTCATCAGTTTAGCGCCTCCACAATAATGTTATGATTTGTATAAACGCAAATATCGGCTGCAATTGTTAGGGCCGCCTTTGCAATTTCTTCCGCTGTCATATGCTGCCCCGCATGTTGCTTTAAAGCTCTCCCTGCTGCAAGAGCATAGTTTCCTCCAGAGCCGATTGCAAGTATTCCATCATCTGGCTCAATTACTTCGCCAGTACCGGAAATAAGAAGCAACGTGTTTTTGTCCATGACAAGTAATAGTGCCTCTAATTGTCGGAGCATCTTATCTCCACGCCATTGTTTCGCTACTTCAACAGCTGCTCGTTGCAGATTGCCGCTATATTCATTCAATTTGGATTCAAACATTTCAAACAGCGTAAACGCATCAGCAACAGAACCCGCAAATCCCGCTAATACTTGCCCGTTAAATAATTTTCTCACTTTTCTAGCTGTATGCTTCATAACGACGGAATTCCCTAATGTAACTTGCCCATCTCCTGCCATTGCACATTTGCCATTATGATGAATGGCAAAAATCGTAGTAGCGTGCATTTCCAATTTTTATTCCTCCCTACCATTATGCTCTTGGATGCGCCTTCATATAAGTACTTCGAAGGTGTTCCTTCGTCACGTGTGTATAAATTTGAGTGGAGGATAAATTCGCATGTCCTAGCAATTCTTGAACTGTACGTAAATCTGCCCCATTATTCAATAAATGCGTCGCAAAGGTATGTCTTAACATGTGAGGGTAAATTTTCGTATGCATACAAGCATTTTGAATCATTTCATTTAAAATATAATGGACACCACGAGCAGTAAGTTCGCCTCCACGCATATTCACGAATAACCTGTTGTGCTTATTATTTTTCATAATCAATGGTCTTGCTTCATTGATATATTTTATTAAAGCATCATGAGCATATTGCCCAAATGGAACAATTCTTTCTTTCCTCCCTTTTCCCATCACCCGAAGAATGGAATAATGAAAATCGATATCGTCTAATTCAATCGATGTGCACTCACTTACACGAATTCCTGTAGCATATAGTAATTCAAGTAGCGCCATATTGCGTAGTGATTTTAAATCGTCGCCTGCATTTGCTTCAAATAACTGTGCAAGTTCATCTTCATAAAAAAAATTGGGTAGTAATTTTTCTTTTTTCGGATGATATAAAGATAGAAAAGGCGAAAGGTCAATCCCATAATCTCGATTTAGAAAACGAAAAAATGTGCGAATGGAAGAAATTTTTCTAGAAACTGTTGTACGAGACAGTTTTTCTTCATATAGTTTGGTCACAAACAACCTTGCATGTATATACTCCACTTCGCGTAAATCGTCAACTCCTTCTGCTCTTAAAAAGGTAAGGAATTGGGTAATGTCTCGTTCATATTCCTTTACCGTATGAACAGAAAAGTTTTTTTCCAATTGAATTACTCGGAGAAACTCATCCAAAGCTTTTGTTGGTTGAATATTCAACTTGGGTCACCTCTATTTCGAAGTACCATGAAGAAAAATGCGGCATTTAGGGCATATTTTTCGTCATTTCTTTATTGGAACACATACAGTGAAAACATCCATTCTCGACTGTATACCGAACTTCGAGATATATCAAGCAAAAAATCAGTAATTTTGTAAAAAATCAGTTTCCCTTCACAAATTGTTAAAAATTTAACCTTTTTTATCCACGTTTATTCAAAGATGATGACATAAATAATAGCCTCTAAACATTATATCAACATTTAGAGGCTAAAATCAATTATATAGTTTGAGTATTCATAAAATTCCGAATTGTTTCAATTGCTCGCTCAGCATGTTTTAATGCTCGTTCTTGCTTAGATTTTATTCGTTCACCTAATTCCGGGAAGATACCAAAGTTAACGTTCATCGGTTGGAAGTTGTTTGGATCTGCTTCAGTAATATAGCGGGCCATGCTACCTAACGCCGTTTCAATTGGGAATTCAATCGGTTCTTTCCCAAGTGCCAAGCGGGCTGCATTCACTCCCGCAATAAGTCCGCTTCCAGCCGATTCAACATAGCCTTCCACTCCCGTCATTTGACCAGCAAAGAATAAATTAGAACGAGATTTCAATTGATAAGTTTTCTTTAATACTTTCGGTGAATTAATGAATGTGTTACGATGCATTACCCCGTAGCGAACAATCTCTACATTCTCTAAACCAGGAATTAATCGAAATACTTCTTTTTGCGCTCCCCATTTTAAATGAGTTTGGAATCCAACAATGTTATATAATGTGCCAGCTGCATTGTCTTGTCGTAGTTGTACAACCGCATATGGACGTTCGCCAGTTCTTGGATCTTCCAATCCGACTGGCTTCAACGGACCAAATAATAATGTTTTCGGTCCACGCTTTGCCATCACTTCAATCGGCATACAACCTTCAAAGTAAATTTCCTTTTCAAATTCTTTCAATTCGACTACTTCTGCATTTACTAAAGCATCATAAAATCGTTCAAACTCTTCCTTTGTCATTGGACAGTTTAAATATGCAGCTTCTCCTTTATCATAACGTGATTTTAAATACACTTTATCCATATTGATGCTATCTTTTTCAACAATTGGGGCAGCAGCATCATAGAAGTAGAGATAATCTTCACCTGTCAATTGTTGAATTTTCTTAGCCAAAGTTTCAGAAGTTAATGGTCCAGTTGCGATTACCGTAATGCCTTCAGGTATTTCCGTTACTTCTTCATTAACTACTTCAACAAGAGGATGATTTTTTAATTGTTCTGTAATAAATCCAGAAAATTCATGGCGATCGACTGCGAGAGCGCCTCCTGCTGGAAGGCTAGCCTGGTCAGCAGCTTTAATAACTAATGAGTTCATCATTCTCATTTCTTCTTTTATTACTCCAACTGCGTTTGTAAGCGCATTCGCTCGCAATGAATTGGAACAAACTAATTCTGCAAATTTGTCTGTATGATGAGCTGGTGTTTGTTTTACAGGTCTCATTTCATAAAGTTTTACTTTTACACCACGGCTTGCAATCTGCCATGCCGCTTCGCTTCCTGCTAGTCCTGCACCAATTACATTTACTACTTGTTCTGTCATAATTATCATCTTCCTAACTTCATTGTGTTGGTTGTTCTTCGTAGTCACAATTTGTACATTGTACTTGAATACCTTTTTTCACTTTTTTCTCAACTAATAATGAACTACATTTTGGACAAGGTCTGCTGATCGGTTTATCCCATGAGACAAAATCGCATTCAGGATAATTTTCACAACCGTAAAAAATGCGTTTCGTTTTACTTTTTCTCTCCACAATTTCTCCAGTTTTACATTTTGGACATGTTACGCCGATTGGTTTTGTAATCGTCTTTGTATTTCGACATTCTGGGAAATTGGAACAAGCCATAAATTTTCCATAACGGCCTAATTTAAATACCATTGGTGCTCCGCATTTTTCACAATCTTCTCCAGCAGGCTCATCTTTAATTTCGATTTTTTCAATCGCTTCATCAGCATGCTTTACATGTTTTTCAAATTCTTTATAGAAATTATCGATAATTTGAATCCAATCAGTTTTTCCTTCTTCAATTTTATCTAAATCAGCTTCCATTTTCGCGGTAAATTCAATATCGATAATTTCCGGGAAAAACTCCATCATCAATGAATGGACAATTTCTCCAAGCTCCGTCGGGACAAAACGTTTATTATCAAGTTGCACATAACCACGTCTTTGAATAACGTCCACAGTCGGAGCATAGGTGGATGGTCTTCCTATTCCAAGTTCCTCCAATTCTTTCACAAGTCTGGCTTCCGTATAGCGTGGAGGTGGTTGTGTAAAGTGTTGCTTTGGAATGATTTCAACTGATTTGATTTTGTCTCCAACGTGCAACTCTGGAAGTATTTTGGTTGTTTCTTCCGTTTGATCGTCAGTTCCTTCAATGTATACTTTCATAAATCCTGAAAATTTCAGTTGAGATCCATTTGCTCGGAAAATACAGCCAGAATTTTTTAATTCTACAGATACTGTATCTAGAATAGCTGGAGCCATCTGACTTGCTACAAATCGGTCCCAAATGAGACGATACAGACGCAATTGATCACGAGTTAATACATCTTTCAATTGGTCTGGTGTTCTTAACACGCTTGTTGGTCGAATCGCTTCGTGAGCATCTTGAGCATTTGTTTGTTTTTTCGCCTTCGGAATTTCTTCAGAGACATATTCTTTGCCATATTTATCGTGAATATATTGAATTGCTTCTGCTTTTGCAGCATCCGAAATACGTGTGGAATCGGTACGCATATACGTAATTAAACCGACCGTACCTTCATCTTTTCCAATATCAATACCCTCGTAAAGTTGCTGAGCAATCATCATTGTTTTCTTTGCTCGGAAGTTCAATTTTCGCGCCGCTTCTTGTTGAAGTGATGAAGTTGTAAACGCTGGAGCAGGATTTCTTTTTCTCTCTTTCTTCGTCACATTTACAACTTCAAATTCGGATCCCTCTATTTTTTTTAAAATTTCTTCCACTTGTTGTTGATTTGTGAGCTTTACTTTTTCCTTTTCATCTCCATAGTAAAGCGCTTCAAATTGCTTTTTATTCTTTTCAAATTTTCCTTCTATTGTCCAGTATTCTTCTGGAACGAAATGTTTAATTTCATTTTCTCTATCGATAATCAACCGCATTGCAACGGACTGAACACGTCCTGCGGATAATCCTTTTTTCACTTTTCGCCACAAAATTGGGCTTATGTTATAACCAACAAGCCTGTCTAATACTCTGCGAGCCTGTTGAGCATCCACAAGATGCTTATTAATTGGACGCGGATGTTTAAAAGATTCTAACACCGCATCTTTCGTAATCTCGTTAAATACTACTCGACAATCGCTTTCAGTATCGATATTTAAAGCTTTTGCTAAATGATATGCGATCGCTTCACCTTCGCGATCTGGGTCGGCTGCAAGATACACTTTTTTCGCCTTTTTCGCAGCTGTTTTTAACTCTTGTAATATAGGCCCTTTTCCACGAATGGTAATATATTTAGGTTTATAATTATCTTCCGTATCAATCCCCATTTGGCTCTTCGGAAGATCAATTACATGTCCAATGGATGCTTTTACTTTATATTTTTTTCCTAAATATCGTTCAATGGTTTTCGCTTTCGCTGGTGATTCTACTATCACTAAATAGTCTGCCATCTTCAACTTCCTCCTCACTAGAGGCACCTTTATATATTTTTAAAGAAATTCCTGTTGCAAAATGTATAACAGTTTGACTAATAATGCAACTTTTTTTCAATATATTTCCTAAAAAAACAAATTTAATTCATCTAAAATTTGTTGACCACTCCATACAGGAATTGCTCCTTCTCTTAACAATCGATTCGTTCCCTCTGAAAGTTTTGAATCAATAGGGCCTGGTACTACAAATATATCTTTTCCATGTTCTAAAGCATGATCTGTAGTAATTAACGTACCGCTTTTCACCGTAGCTTCTGTTACTACAATCGCTTCACTAATACCACTTATAATACGATTCCTGAGTGGAAAATGCCACCTTTTGGGACCAACATAGGGTGGAAATTCCGTTACCAATAAGTGTTGATTAGCCATTATCGTAGCTAATTTCTTATTTTCTTTAGGATAAATATGAAATAATCCATTCCCTAATATACCAATCGTTTTCCCGCCGTATCGAATAGTTGCCTCATGAGCCATTCTATCTGCACCTTTTGCCAATCCACTAACGACAACTATATCCTTTTCAATTAAAGGTGGAACAATCGACTCCAGCGCTTTCACAGTATATTGTGTAGCCATTCTAGAACCGATAATAGCAATTTTTCTTCTAGTTAATAAAGAAATATCCCCTTTCGCATAAAGCACAGTAGGTGAATCGACTAATGTAAATAGAGATAGGGGATAATTTGGATCGGTATAAGGAATTACATGTATTCCTTCATGATTATATGCATCAAGCAAATTTTTCTTTAACATTCTCTTATAATTAGTTAGGATTTTTTCTGCTTTTTCCGATGAAATTTGGAGAATGGACGTTAATTTTGTAGGCGATAAAAATTGCAGTTCATGAAGGGAGGAAATTTCATCTAATAATTTGTGAAATTGATTTAGTGGAAGTGGGTAAACATAGTGGAGGGTAATCAACTCATCAATTGAAAATGAGCTCACATTACACCTCCTATAGTAGAACATATCCTTTTCGTGACCGCACAAAGAATTGTCCAAAAAATATTATAAAATAAAGAAATGAAAAAGTGTAACGCAAATAGATGCGCTACACTCTTTATATTAATGGGTTTTACATTTTTCGTATAGCCCTTTTTCTTTTAATACTTTAATTAATGTTTCACCAATAACAGACGGAGTTGGAGCGATTTCAATTCCCGCATCATTCATCGCCTTAACTTTTTCCGCTGCTGTACCTTTACCGCCAGAAATAATCGCACCAGCATGTCCCATTCGTTTTCCTGGAGGTGCTGTTTGACCTGCGATAAATCCTACAACCGGTTTTTTCATATTTTCTTTAATCCATGCTGCTGCTTCTTCTTCAGCTGTACCACCAATTTCACCAATCATCACAACTGCGTATGTTTCCGGATCTTCATTGAATTCTTTTAATACATCTACGAAGTTTGTACCGTTAACAGGGTCACCGCCAATTCCCACAGCAGTTGTTTGGCCAATACCAGCATCTGATAATTGAAGTACTGCTTCATATGTTAAAGTACCAGAGCGGGATACTAAACCAACATGACCTTTTTTCAAAATATATCCAGGCATAATACCGATTTTACATTCTTCAGCTGTTACTAATCCAGGGCAGTTTGGACCTAGTAAGCGCGTTTTCTTCCCTTCCATAAAACGCTTAACTTTCACCATGTCTAATACTGGAATATGTTCCGTAATACAGCATGTAAATTCTAATTCAGCTTCTACTGCTTCCATAATCGCATCAGCAGCAAATGGCGCCGGTACGAAAATAACAGATGCATTCGCTCCTGTAGCTGCTTTTGCCTCAGCTACCGTATTAAATACAGGTACTCCTTCGATTACTTGTCCACCTTTACCAGGTGTTACCCCTGCTACGATTTTTGTACCGTACTCCAACATTTGTTTTGTATGGAATAAAGCTGTTTCACCAGTAATACCTTGAACAATTACTTTCGTATCTTTATTTACATAAATCGCCATTGTTCTCCCCAGCCTTTCTTACCTTACGAGTTCTATAATTTTTTGTGCACCTTCAGCCATTGAAGTCGTTCCGATAATATTTAATCCAGATTTATTTAGTATTTCTTTACCAAGAGCAGAGTTTGTTCCTTCTAAACGAACAACTAACGGAACATTTAACCCTATTTGCTTCGCTGCTGCTACTACACCTTCAGCGATGACATCACATTTCATAATGCCCCCGAAAATATTTACAAAAATACCTTTTACGTTCGGATCAGAAAGAATAATTTTAAACGCTTCTGTTACTTTTTCCGTATTTGCACCGCCACCAACGTCTAAGAAGTTGGCTGGAGAGCCTCCATAATAGCTGATTGTATCCATTGTTGCCATCGCAAGACCTGCACCATTAACAAGACATCCGATATTTCCGTCTAATGATACATAGTTTAAATCGTACTTTGATGCTTGAATTTCTTTTGGATCTTCTTCATCAAAGTCACGTAATTCAACGATATCAGGATGGCGATAAAGAGCATTTGCATCAAAGTTAAATTTCGCATCTAACGCCATAATTTTATCGTCTTCTGTTAGCACAAGTGGATTGATTTCAAGAATAGAAGCATCTTTTTCCACAAAAGCAGTGTATAATCCAATCATGAGTTTAGCAGCTTGATTTACTAACTTTGGTGGAATTTCCATATTAAATGCTAATCTTCTTGCTTGGAATGGTAATAATCCTGTTATCGGATCAATTACTTCTTTAAAGATTTTTTCAGGTGATTTTTCTGCTACTTCTTCAATCTCCATTCCACCTTCTGCTGAACCCATAACAGTAATGCGCGAAGTGGATCTATCCAAAATAAAACTGATATAGTACTCTTTTTTAATTTCGCAACCTTCTTCAATATAAAGGCGTTTTACTTCCTTACCTTGTGGACCTGTTTGTTGCGTAACTAAAATTTTTCCTAATAAATCCTTCGCATATGCACGAACTTCATCCAAATTTTTGGCTACTTTTACCCCGCCGGCTTTCCCACGTCCACCAGCATGGATTTGAGCCTTCACCACTGTGATATTTGATCCAAGTTCTTTTGCAACTTTAACTGCTTCATCCGGTGAAAAAGCAACTTTTCCGTTTGGAACTGCTACACCATAATTCCTAAGAATTTCCTTACCTTGATATTCATGGATATTCATTTGCCATCCTCCAATTCACCAATTTGGGAAATAGTTTGTTACCAATACTATTTTAATCAAACAGTAACCCATTGTCTATGTTCGCATTTTTTTCGTATTTTTCTTAATTTTCGACATATTTTTCTACTTCGCGTAAAATAAGCATTTTTGCTTTTACAATACTACAATAGTCATGTTAAGAATGTGAAGAAACTTTTCGATCTAATCGATAAATAAAAGCAAATACTTCTGCCACTGCTTCATATAAGTCCTGTGGTATCGACTCGTTTAAATCGAGTTGTCCCAGCAATTCTACTAGGCTGGGATCTTCATATATAGGTACATCGAATTCTTGCGCTTTTTGCAGGATATTTTCTGCAATTTTCCCTTTACCTTTCGCAATCACTTTTGGACTATTTTCATCAGGATTATACATAAGGGCAACTGCTTCTTTTCTTTTTTCCGAATTCATACGCGAATATCCACTCCCCTTTGTACTGCCCCTCTGTCATTCAATTTTTCAATATTTTTCTCAAGATTTTTTTGCAAAGTTTTTTTATAAGGTTTAATCATTACGCCGGATAAATGATAGTTTTTTTCTTCTAGGCCCACTTTTAAAGCTTTTTTTAACGGCTCAGCTAGTACATCTAACCCTTCCAGTTCATTGTACACATAAATCGAAACAATTCGGTTCTGCACCTGCATATCAATCACGGTTTCTTTTAATACTTCCATATTTAGATAAAATAAAATCCGAGCATAGTTGGAATCAATTTTTCCATCTTTTTTCATTCTTCCATTCCATTGAATGGTCGCATCTACGTGCTTTCCTAAAAATTGCAATGGAAGTTGCATAATTATTTGATGTTGATGACCTGTTTCTCCAGAAAGCAGTTGCATTCCATTTAATCGGGCTAATACCATCTCAGCACTATTCTTCAATTCTGTAGATGCGTTCTCATCTTGAATAAGGGACAATAATTGGGGCTTTATAGATTGGATGAGGTTTGTAATATCCTCTCCTTTGTTCAGTGCAGCTTCATAACTTAAACCAAGCCTTATTAATATGTGTTGAATAGCTTTTTGTATCCCTTGACTGTTCAACGATGACTCCAAAATTGCTTGAGATTCCGCCATCATAACTTGTGTAGATGGCTCTTTAGATGCTTGAAAAGCTTTTGCCATTTGAATAAATTCCATATCGCTTTTTATACTCATTTCCTGTTTTAGTAGTGACAATAAATGCTCCTTCGGCGAAACTCCATCTTCGTTAAAAAATAATCGATTTACTGCTTGTTCTGAAAAGGCTTTTAACAATTGGACATGGAGTTGTTTAGCCAATTGTTCAACATGATTAGTGTTTTCGAAGGATTTGAGCAATTCAAGAATGGTATTTTTCTGTTGTTCTGTAAGCGTTACTTCCCCTTTAATCCAATGGGTAATCTGTTGAATTGTATGAGCAATTGAAACAGTTGAACTTGATTGCAACTGTCTGACAAAGAATCCTGCTGTTTCATTGCGAGAAGAGAGCGTTGCGGTGTTCAACCAATTATTAAGTGTTGCATCTTTTGGTAAAATATTTGCTTCTTTTAAAATATTTAACGCTTCAAGTTGCTTTGTTTCTTGTCCATCACTTTGTAGAAGAATTTGCACAGAGCGTGCAATCATCGTTCCCGCTGTTTCTGCTTCGAAAGGTTTGGCAATGGACTGCAACGCATTTAGTAAATTTTCTTTTATTTGAGGTGAAATTAAGTGATTTTGTTGCAATAATTGGGTAAGTTGTTCAAGGTTATTGGAAATGCCACTTGTTTTCGAACCGAGTAGTAGCGCCTTAAATGTTACTTCCGAAAAAGGAATTTTCAATTCCATCATCTTTTGCAATGTTTGTAATGCTTCTTGCTTTGTTACTCCGTCAGGTAAATTTTTCAACCATATTTCCGATTGCAATAATTGTTCTTTAACAATAGGAAGCTGATGTTTGATGAAATGCGTCAACAGTTGCTGCATTTCAGGAGACTTCGGCAAATGCAATGTTTCAATCAATTGTTGCACATTTACAAATTCCTTCGTCATTGGCCCTGTAACCACTTTTAACTCCGTCTGGGGGGAAGTGCTCATCACTTGGAAAAAATGCGAATCTCCCACTTTTATAGGCGTTTCCAGTTTTGCTATGAGACGATGCTCGCCAATTTGGATTTCCGCCATTTGATTTGGATATAATTGTTTAATCTTTCCATGGAATACTTGTCCTTGTTTCAACACAAGAGGATTTATTTGTGCGGACACTTGTTGTTGTTGAATCGGTTGAAAGGAAGGAATTGTCATATCATCACCTTCTTCTCTAGCATTGTTTTAATTGGTTCAAATGATTTGCGATGATGAATGGTTGGCCCAAATTGTTCAATTGCTTCTAAATGTTGCTTTGTGCCATAACCAGCATGCTGATCAAATCCGTATTGAGGATATTCTTTATGTAACTTTTCCATATATAAATCCCGTTCGTGTTTAGCTAATATCGATGCCGCTCCAATCGCAAGACTTTTCGCATCGCCTTTTATTATATTTTTTTGAGGTATATCAATCGGGACTGTAACTGCATCTACAATGCAAAAATCTGGGCGTATTTTTAAACTTTCAACACACATTTTCATCGATTGTTTTGTTGCTTCTAAAATATTCATCTCATCAATGATTTCCGCGCTCTGAAAATGTATTGAATAATCAAGAGCATGCTTTTTAATTAACTCAGCAAATTCTGCGCGTTTCTTTTTGGATAGTTGTTTTGAATCATTCACTCCAACAAGTTCTGGACAATCTTTTGGTAAAATGACTGCGCAAGTGACAACTGGTCCAGCTAGAGGACCTCTTCCCGCCTCATCTATTCCAGCTAAATAGGCATCTTCAAAGGGAAGAAAACTTGCATCAAATGCTTGCTTTTGACGAAATTGTTCAAGCATTTTCTCCTGATTTTCTAATCTCTTTTTAAACTGTAAAAAAGCTTTTTTTACTCCCGCTCTTTCGTCATATTCAAGTTCCTTCATCCATGGCTCATATGTAGACGCACTTTTTAATGCTTCTGTTATTTCCTTAATTGTTTTCATACTTGCTTTCTCCTAATATTTTTATTTTATATCGGCTTAAATAGATTTCTTATAAGATTGACTAGAGTGATTCCATGATTCCACTCATGCTGTACTTTATCATAAATTCATTCTATAATGAGGGGGAATATACTGTGGAGGAAAAGAAATGAAAAAAATATACATATTGCTCTCTCTTCTTTTTATACTGAGCGCTTGCAAAGGCGAAACAACTCAACAAGAAGTTCACAGTGATACAAGCCATATTCATCACAATCCATTGTCGGGAGATTTACAAGAACTAACCTCTATTAATGAATTACCTTCTTTTTTACAAGAAAAACATGAAAACATAACGACTGTATACAAAATCGCATTCGAACATGCCGATGTGTTGCAATGGATTCCTTGTTATTGCGGTTGTGGAGAATCAGCTGGCCACCGAAGCAGTTTAAATTGCTTCGTTGCTGAAATTCGCGACGAACAAGTTCTGTGGGATGACCATGGAACTCGCTGTCTCGTTTGTATGGAAATTGCAGTTGAATCTGCAAAGCTCTCAAATGATGGAAAATCCATTAAAGAAATTCGAAAATATATTGATGAAAAATATCAAGAGGGCTTTTCGAAACCAACTCCGACTGAAATGCCTGCATAAAATTAAACCATCCATAAAGTTTCTCGATGGGACTTTTGGATGGTTTTTTCATCTAATTGTGAACAAGTTCTTTTTTTAATTCTTCATCAACAAAATCAAAAGTTAATTTCCCTAATTCTAAATTGCGAATATCGCGTACAATCAATTCTGATACTTTATCATAGTCAATTGTACCACCAGGACCTAATACATTGCGCAATTTTCCGATATGGTCATAAGTCTTTACGATATCTTCATCTACTGAACTAATACCATAGCGTTCATTCATTCGCTCAGGATAATGGGTAGATAAAAAATTCAACGCATAAGTTGCTAAATCTTCCATATTGAGGATTGTATCTTTAATTGCTCCCGTTAAAGCCAGTTTTAAACCTACCTCTTTATCTTCGAATTTTGGCCATAAAATTCCTGGCGTATCTAATAATTCTAATTCTTTTCCAACTTTAACCCATTGCTGGGCTTTCGTGACCCCCGGAGTATTACCAGTCTTGGCTATGTTTTTTTTGGCTAGACGATTGATTAAAGTTGATTTTCCTACGTTCGGAATCCCTACAATCATCGCTCGAATGGCGCGGGGTTTCATCCCTTTTGCTTTCATGCGAGCCCATTTTTCTGCTAATATTTGTTGAGCAGCTTTTGTGACCTGGTTTAGTCCTTTCCCTTCAAAGGAGTTGATGGCGATTGCCGTTAATCCTTTATTTGAAAAATATTCAACCCATTTTTTCGTCTCTGTTTCATCAGCCATGTCTGCTTTATTTAATAATATCAATCGAGGTTTTTGGTTAATGACTTCATCAATCATTGGATTTCTTGAAGATAATGGCAATCGGGCATCAACTAATTCAAAGACAATATCAACAAGTTTTAAATGTTCTTGAACTTGTCGTTTTGCTTTTGCCATATGCCCTGGAAACCATTGAATTGTCATTATTATTCCTCCTTCAGTCAAAAAAGAAAAGGAGTGTTCATCTACTCCTCTTTTTTATTTCACAATTTTTATTTCACTTAAAGGCCAAAAGACTACGCTTGTACTGCCAATGATTTCATCTTCACTGACGACTCCGATGTGGCGGCTATCCTTGCTGAATCGTCGGTTATCCCCCATTACAAATACATAACCTTCCGGAATTACGTCAAGGCTTGGATCAATATCTTGGAGGGTAAAATCTTGCGTTAATTGACCTTCTGAGAGTTGTGATTTATATTCATCTAAATATGGTTCATCGATGGGTTCACCGTTAATATACAACTGGTCATCTTTATATTCAATATGTTCACCAGGCAATCCAATAACTCTTTTGATATAGTCTTTGCCTTCTGGTGCATGGAATACAACAATGTCAAACCGCTTTGGTTCACCTAATCGATATCCGATTTTATTGACGATCATCTTGTCGCCATCTTTTAGCGTTGGCATCATCGATTCTCCATCTACCACAATAGGAGTAAATAAAAAGTAACGAATAACTACAGCAATGAGGAGAGCAATGATTAACGCTTTTGTCCATTCCCAAATCTCGTTTTTTTCTTTTTTTACTTTTTCCACGAGAGCATTCCCCCAAATCTACTATCTACATTTTATTTCATTCTTATTCTTTATGACAAGCAAAAGAAAGGAGGCTTTTTAAAACAAAGCCCCCTTTAGTAGAATGATTATCGAATTTCTTTAATACGTGCTGCTTTACCACGTAAATTACGTAAGTAGTAAAGTTTTGCACGGCGCACTTTACCGCGACGAACAACTTCTAATTTTGCAATTTTTGGTGTGTGAACAGGGAAAGTACGTTCAACCCCTACACCGTAAGAAATTTTACGCACTGTAAATGTTTCGCTAATTCCACCACCGCGACGTTTAATTACTACGCCTTCGAATACTTGGATACGTTCACGGTTACCTTCTTGAATACGAACGTGTACGCGAACTGTATCACCAGGGCGGAATTCAGGAAGATCTGTGCGAAGTTGTTCTTTTGTAATTTCTGCAATAATATTTGACATGTTTATTCTCTCCTTATACCGAATGTTCATATAGTCTTATTCACTACAGCGGAACACCGTAATTAAAGCTTCTCATAGAAGCACAGATTGAATATTATCATACTTTAAATCAACGTGCAAGGAAAATTCTAATCACGAATCAATAATCAACTAAAAGGGACTGTTTATTCATATTGATTATTTTTATAAAATATTCATGATTTTTCATTTTTTCTTTTTAAAGTTTCAAGATATTCCAGTTGTTTTGGTGTTAGTTCAATATTTTTCAATAAGTCAGGTCTTCGCTCAAAAGTGCGCTTGATTGATTGTTCCATACGCCATTCTTCAATTTTTTGATGATTTCCTGACAATAGCACATCTGGAACTTTCATTCCTCTAAATTCTTGGGGTCTTGTGTAATGCGGGTGTTCTAACAGCCCTGTAGAAAATGAATCATGAATATGTGAAGCTTCTTGTCCCAATACTCCAGGAATTAAGCGAACAACCGAATCAATAATCGCCATTGCCGGTATTTCTCCACCAGTCAATACAAAATCCCCAATGGATATTTCATCGGTTACAAGATGCTCTCGAATACGTTCATCATATCCTTCGTAATGTCCACAAATAAAAACAAGTTCCTCTTCTTCCGCCAATTCTTCCGCTTTCGACTGAGTGAAACGTTCTCCCTGTGGACACATGAGAATAACGCGAGGATTACGGCCTTCAGTAATCGATTCAACCGCATGAAACACTGGCTCAGGCTTCAACACCATGCCAGCTCCCCCACCATAAGGATAATCGTCTACCTGTTTATGTTTGTTGTCGCTGTAATCACGAATATTGGTTACTTGAATATCGACGATTCCTTTTTCTTGGGCTTTTTTTAAGATGGATGAACCGAACACACCATCAAACATTTCAGGAAATAAGGTAAGCACATGTATTTTCATGATAATAATCCTTCCATCACATGAATGGTAATTCGTTTATTGTCAACATCAATATCTTTAACTACATCTTCAATGTAAGGGATATAATGTTTTTTCCCTTTTCCGTCTTTTAATTCCCAAACATCGTTAGCGCCAGTTTCTAAAATATTTGTGATTTCCCCTAAGAGTTCTCCTTCTTCTGAATAAACTTGGCAGCCAATGATTTCAAAATAATAATATTCGTTTTCGCCTAATTCGTCTTCTTTTAATTGGTCTTTTGAAATTTTTAATACACTGTTTTTAAATGGTTCTACTTGATTGATGTTATAATATCCTTCAAATGTTAACAAAATAAAGTTTTTATGTCTCCGGGCATTTTCTACTGTCACCCAGATTGGTTCTGCATTATCACTTTTAAAAATAGCAAGTTGCGATCCTTTTTTGAAACGAATATCTTCAAAATCTGTGGAAGAAATGACGCGCACCTCTCCACGAATGCCGTGTGTATTGACAATGCGACCCACATTTAACCATTCCATCAAACGACACCTCTTTAAATTGAAGTTTTCTAATTAACTGGCTTTTCTCCAACCAGTTCATCATGGTACACGATATAGTTTGATTAACCTAGGAAGATTTTATATGTATAAAAAAGGGGCTGAAGTAGCCCCTTTTTGCATTAGTCCAATATATCGACGTAAGTTTTTTTCTTTTGGTGACCGCTAGCTGAATAAACAATAGTACGAATCGCCTTCGCAACACGACCTTGTTTACCAATCACTTTTCCTCGATCCTCTGGATTGACAAAAAGTTTATAAACAATGCGACTAGCATTTTCATCTTTTTCAACGCGAACGTCTTCGGGATAATCAACTAGTGGTTTGACAATTGTTTCAATCAGCTTTTGCATGCGGACACCTCCTAGATACTTTTCAATTAAGCATTTTTATTGAATTTTAAATTGTGGAATTTTTCCATAATTCCTTGTTGTGAGAACAAGTTACGTACTGTATCAGATGGTTTCGCACCATTTGCTAACCATTTAAGAGCTTTCTCTTCATCGATATTGATTGTTGCTGGAACAGTTAGAGGATTGTAAGTACCAACTGTTTCAATTGAACGTCCGTCACGTGGAGAACGAGAATCAGCAACTACGATACGATAGAAAGGAGATTTTTTAGCTCCCATACGTTTTAAACGAATTTTTACTGCCATGTTTATTGCACCTCCGAATTAGTTTCACACAAGATAGAATAATATCAGTGTTTGATTTGTTTGTAAAGTGTTTTTTCTTAACAGTTCATTTTTTCTTTTATATTAAAATTTAAATAATGAATCGAATCCAGGAAGTTTCATTTTCTTCTTGCCTTTTCCTTGTGCCATGCTCGTCATTTGCTTCATCATTTTTTTCATATCTTCAAATTGTTTTAATAATCGGTTGACATCCTGAATGGACGTACCAGAACCGTTTGCGATTCTCTTTTTACGGCTAGCATTGATGATTTCTGGACGCTCTCTTTCTTCAGGCGTCATGGAATAAATAATAGCCTCCAGGCGATCGATTTGTTTTTCGTCGATTTGAATATTATTTAAACCTTTTATTTTATTGGCACCTGGAAGCATTTTTAATAAGTCTTCCAACGGTCCCATTTTTCGGACAGCTTTAATTTGTTCTACAAAATCATCGAAAGTAAAGCTTTGCGTTTTAAACTTTTCTTCCAATTCTTTCGCTTTTTCTAAATCCACATTTGCCTGTGCTTTTTCAATTAGCGATAGGACGTCGCCCATCCCTAGTATACGAGAAGCCATACGTTCTGGATGGAAAGGCTCTAAAGCGTCCATCTTCTCACCCATACCAACAAATTTTATTGGCTTTTCTGTCACAGCACGAATCGATAACGCAGCACCACCGCGTGTATCTCCATCTAATTTTGTTAAGATGACGCCTGAGATGCCAATTGCATCATTGAAACTTTGAGCAACATTAACTGCATCTTGTCCGGTCATGGCATCAACAACTAAAAATACTTCGTCTGGTTCTTTAATGGCCCGAATATTTTTTAATTCGTCCATCAGTTCTTCATCGATATGTAATCGACCAGCTGTATCGATAATGACCACGTCATAATGTTCTTTTTTTGCATGTTCGATTGCTTCTTCCGCAATTTTCACAGGAGAAACATCCGCACCAAGAGAAAACACAGGAATCGAAAGTTGTTTTCCTAATGTTTCTAATTGTTTAATAGCTGCTGGACGATATATATCGGCAGCAACTAAAAGCGGTTTACGGTTGTATTTCTTCCTTAAAACATTTGCAAGTTTTCCGGAAGTCGTAGTTTTACCAGCACCTTGCAAACCTACCATCATAATGACTGTTGGAGGCTTTGTATTAAATTTAATTTGACTCTGTTCTCCACCCATCAACTCAGTCAATTCATCTTTTACAATCTTAATGACTTGTTGACCAGGTGTTAAACTTTTCATAACTTCAACGCCGACTGCTCTTTCACTTACTTTTTTTACAAAGTCTTTTACAACTTTTAAATTTACGTCGGCTTCAATCAATGCAAGGCGCACTTCCCGCATCATTTGTTTTACATCTGCTTCAGTAACTTTTCCCTTGCCTTTAATTTTTTGGATTGTGCTTTGGAGTCGTTCTGATAATCCTTCAAATGCCAAACTTTTCGCCTCCTAATCCGTTTCTTTTAATTGATCTATTAACTTTAATTGTTCTTCAATAGAGGCATTGCCTTTGATTGCAGCGGCTAGCTTTTCAATCGTTTGCTGACGCTTTTGAAACTTTTCAAATAACTTTAGTTTTTCTTCATATTCTTCAAGCATTGCTTCAGTGCGACGGATATTATCGTATACAGCTTGTCGAGAAACTTTGTAGCTTTCTGCAATTTCACCTAAGGAAAGATCATCTAAATAATATAGTTCCATATATGCCCGCTGTTTATCCGTTAACAAAGCTTGATAAAAATCGAAGAGAAAATTCATCCGCGTCGTTTTTTCAAGTAACATCGAATGTCTCTCCATTCATATTTTTTCTACTGTATCATATCGGTTTTACTTATAAGTGTCAAGTAAATTCCCTTTAACACTGATAATATACACGAATCGGAAATGTTATTGCTAGCGCCATTAAGTATTTGAGCCTGGCCAAAAATTTTTGGTCAGGCTCCTTTTCAAATATCTCTTCTTATTGTTCAGCTTTTTTCAATTCTTGGTCTAATGAATCAGCAAATAATCCGTATACATATCGTTCCGCATCAAATGGTTGTAGGTCATCAATTTTTTCACCTAAACCAACGAATTTAACCGGAATATTTAATTTGTTACGAATTGCTAAGACAATACCACCTTTTGCTGTACCATCCAATTTTGTTAATACAATCCCCGTCACATTTGTCGCTTCTTTAAATGTTTGAGCTTGAATTAACGCATTTTGACCCGTTGTCGCATCTAACGCAAGCAACACTTCATGTGGGGCGTTTGGAATTTCACGAGAAATAACGCGATGCACTTTTTCTAGTTCCTTCATTAAGTTCACTTTATTTTGCAAACGGCCAGCTGTGTCACAAATCAACACATCAACACCGCGCTTTTTCGCAGCATTTATAGCATCATAAATTACCGCAGCGGGATCTGAGCCTTCTGATTGTTTAATTACTTCGCAGCCAACTCGATCGCCCCAAACTTGAAGCTGTTCTATGGCACCAGCACGGAACGTATCACCAGCAGCAAGCATCACTTTTTTTCCTTGATTTTTCAAACGATGAGCAAGTTTACCAATTGTCGTTGTTTTCCCTACACCATTTACACCCACAAATAAAATAACTGTTAGCTCACCATTTGGTTGCAAATTAAGTTCAGAAATGCCTTCCTCGCCCTTTTCATAAATTTCCACTAATTTTTCACAAATAATTTCATAAATGCCATCTGTATCTTTTATATTTTTTCGTTGTACTTCAAAGCGGAGTTCGTCCATTAATTCCATAACTGTTTCAAAACCTACATCCGCTTGCAATAATATTTCTTCTAATTCTTCAAAGAATTCTTCGTCTACCTTGCGATAACGTGCAATTAAATCGTTCACTTTAGAAGTAAACGTATCACGGGTTTTTGCAAGACCCATTTTAAATTTTTGAGTGATCGACCATGCGGAAGGCTTCTTCTCCTCTTCCTTTTCATCCTCTTGTTGAACCGTTTCAACGTCGTCACCAAGAGTTTCTTCCGCTTTTTCGCTGTCATCAGAAAAAGTTTCTTCAGTTTCTATCGTTTCATTTTTTTCTTCTATTACTTCTTTTGATGTTTCTCCCACATCATCAGCTTCATTTTGAACATCTTCGTTTTGTTCAGCCGTTTCCTCAACCGTGTCCTGCTGTAATTTTTCTTCTGATTTTCCACTTAATTTTTCCTTCAAACGTTTAAAAAAGCTCATATTATTCGCTCCTTTGTCCAACAAGTACTACTTCATCTTCCAATTTAACCGAAACGAGCTTCGATACACCAGATTCTTGCATCGTAATCCCGTATAATACATCGGCTCCTTCCATCGTTCCTTTTCGATGGGTAATCACAATGAATTGTGTATCTCGGCTTAATTTTTTTAGATAGGTACTATAACGCTCTACATTTGCTTCATCAAGAGCCGCTTCCACTTCGTCTAAAATAACAAACGGTACTGGGCGCGAATTCAGAATGGCAAATAATAGGGCGATTGCAGTTAATGCTCGTTCACCGCCAGAAAGTAAGCTTAAGCTTTGCAATTTTTTCCCTGGAGGTTGAGCTACTATTTCTATTCCTGTTTCTAGTAAATTGTTCGGATCTAATAAAATTAAATCTGCATGACCGCCACCGAAAAGTTCACGGAAAACTTCGCGGAATTGTAGTTGAATTTTCTCAAAAGACTCTTTAAAACGAGTCGCCATTTCTTCATCCATTTCTCTAATTGTTTCGTTAAGCGTTTGTTGCGCTTCAATTAAGTCATTTCGTTGTTCCGTTAAAAATGTATGGCGTTCTAACACCCGCTCATACTCTTCAATAGCAGTTAAATTAACTGGCCCTAATTCTTCAATTGACTGTTTTAACAATTTTACTTTCTTGCGAATCTGCTCTACATCGTCCAGTTCAACAGCTTCATTTTTCGCTTCATCAAAATCAATTTCATACTCTTCTTCTAATAGATTAGTTAATCGATTAATTTCAAATTCGATACGGCTTTTCTTTACATCGATTGAACGTAATTGTTCTAAAAAACCTTTATGAATTCTTTGCAATTCCTTGAACTGTTCGTCCAATTGTGAGAGCTGTTGTTGGTACTCAATTCGCAATTGACGATTTTCTTGAATTGTGAACGAATATTGATCACGCTTTTCAGCCCACTCAGAAATCGCTTGTTCAATTTCTTCATCGGTCAAATGATTGTCTCGCTCATTTTGAATCCATTCAATTTCTCGAGAAATCGATTCCATTTGTTGAAAAACTTTCGAACGCTTCAAAGCGATATCCGCCGTTTGAATTTGAAGTTGATTTAATTGTTCTTGCAATACCGCAAGTTCTGAGCGTTTTTCAGCTGACTGTTCACGAAGCAAGTCTTTTTCCGTTTCGCTTTGAATTTTTGCTTTCGATAATTGCTCAACTTTGTCGTTTACTTTTTGCAATTCTTTATTCAGTTCAGCTAGTCGTTCTTCTGTTTGGCTTTTTTGTTTAAGTAACGCCTCTCTTCTTGAAGATGCGGACGATTTTTCAGAAGATGCGAGATTTACAGTATTTTTTAAGTTTTTCTCTTCCAATTCTAATTCAACATATTTCGAATGCAACTCCATTTCCTCTTGGCGGTATTGTTCGCTTTGCACCTTTAACAATTCCACTTGTTCACGTAAGGTTGTTAACGTTTCCTTTTCTGTTGCCAGCGTTTTTTCCGCTTGATAAATGGATTGCTCAATTTGGGATAAATTTTTCTTTAACTGTTCTAACTCCGCTTTTCTAGTAAATAAAGAGTTTTGTTGTTTGACGGAACCGCCAGTTAATGAACCGCCAGCATTTACGATATCTCCATCTAATGTAACAACACGATATTTATAGCCACATAACCTCGCGATTTGACTTGCTCCTTCTAAGTTTTCAGCAACAAGAACATTTCCTAATAAGTATTCCACAATATTCCGGTTATGTTCATCAAATTCTACTAATTCATGAGCAAGTTGAATATAAGCTGGATGATTCATTGCTTCCTGAATTTGTGTAGTAGATAGTTTTCGAGATTTCATGACGTTTTTTGGCAAGAAAGTAGCTCGTCCAGCTTTTTTTGCTTTTAACCAGCCGATCGCTTTTTGCGCATCTTGCTCTGTATTTGTGACGATGTGTTGGGTTGCTGCTCCTAAAGCGGTTTCAATGGCTTTAGAATACTTACCTTCCACTTTTAACAGCTCTAGAACGGCTCCTTCAATTCCTTTTAATTCTCCCCGTTCTCTTGCAAGTAAAATTTCCTTCACTCCAAAATTGAAACCAGAAAAGTCTGATTCTAGTTCCTCAATCGCTTCTTTTCTGGACTTCAATTGTTGCTGATGTTGATATGCTTGATACAGCATTCGTTGTTTTTCTTCAAATGAGGAAGTGGCAGCGTTTAGTTGTCGTTGTAATTGTTCATATTGCTCCAACACGTCACTAACTTTATTTCGTATATATTCGAGCTTTTGTGCGAGTTCATTTTTCAAGTTGGAAACTTGTTTTAATTTTTTTAACATCTCTTCAGAGCGGTCGTTCATTCGCTCCTCTGTTTCTTCATATTGGGCTAATTGCTGCTCAATATGTTTTAACTCATTCTTTGCAGTTGCTTCTTCGTTCAATAAATCAATATATAAATTTTTATATTCTTCGATTTGTTGTTCAATTTGAGAAACAGAACTATTTAACGAAACATCCAGTTGTTTAATTTCAGCTTTTAGTTGTTGAATTTCATTTTTTTTCAAATCAAACAATTTTTTATTTTCTTCCTCAGTTTTCGCTAGTTCCATTTCTTCTTCTTTTGCTTCTTTTAAGGCAAGTTGTAATTGTTGAAACTGCTTTTCTGCATTGGAGCGTTTTTCCTGCATTAACGCTTTTCGTCCTTCCCAACGCTCCACTTCAGCACTCGCTTCAACTAGTCGTTCTTGCGCAGCATCAATCGTCTCATCAATGTTATGGATTTTTGTGCGGAGTTCGTCCATTTTTGTTTGTAAATTTGCTATTTCTGATGCTTGATTTTGCTCTTGTTGTTCCAGTTGTTCGTGCTCTTCCTTGACAATGAGTAGTTCTTGATGGTGCTCTTTTAAATCATGAACGATCAGTGACATATCCAATTCTTTCAATTCTTCTGTCATGTGAAGGTAGTCTTTTGCTGCAGAACTCTGGATTTTTAATGGCTCTAAACGGCTATCCAATTCATGTAAAATGTCTAACACTCGATGTAAGTTGTCATCGGTTTCCAATAATTTTTGCTCTGCCTTTTTTTTGCGCAGTTTATATTTTAATATTCCAGCTGCTTCTTCAAATATTGTTCGGCGATCATCCGGTTTACTATTTAAAATTTCATCAACTCGGCCTTGAGAGATAATAGAAAAGGCTTCTTTCCCTAATCCTGAATCCATAAACAAATCCGTAATATCTTTCAGGCGACATTGCTGATTATTCAATAGATATTCGCTTTCACCCGAACGATATACTCGTCGAGTTACGCTAATTTCAGAATAGGGAATACCCACTTCTTCATCTTCATTGTTTAAAATCAACGTAACTTCAGCAAAGTTCAAAGGTTTTCGAGATGCGCTTCCAGCAAATATAACATCTTCCATTTTCGAACCGCGCAAGCTTTTTGCCGACTGTTCCCCTAAGACCCAACGAATCGCATCGGTTACATTGCTCTTTCCACTACCATTAGGGCCTACAACTGCAGTTACCCCTGGAACAAAATCGATACCGATGCGATCCGCGAATGATTTAAAACCTACTACTTCAAGTCGTTTAAGGAACATATTATTCCTCCTTATGCAAGGACTGATTTAGCGCAACCATTGCATTTTGTGCAGCTTGCTGTTCAGCCTCTTTTTTCGATTTTCCGCGTCCAATTCCAAGTTCTTTGTCGTTTAGCAATACGCGGGAAACGAATGTCCGATTGTGGGCAGGCCCTCTTTCGTCAATAATTTCATAATGTAATACTCCAGTATTTGATTGCTGCACCAATTCTTGCAATTGGCTTTTAAAATCCATCACATGCGAAAAAGCACCGACTTCAACTTTAGGGAACACGACTCTTTGTAAAAACTGAACAACAGAATCTAAACCTTGATCTAAATAAAGGGCACCAATAAAGGATTCAAATACGTCGGCAAGCAAGGCTGGTCTCTCTCTTCCACCAGTCAATTCTTCACCTTTACCTAAAAGTACATATTTTCCGAAATTCAATTCGTTTGCGAATATCACAAGGGATGGCTCACAAACGATGGAAGCTCGAAGCTTCGTCAATTCTCCTTCACTCATATGCGGGTAACGATCAAATAAAAATTTAGATACTGATAGTTCAAGAACTGCATCACCTAAAAATTCTAATCGTTCATTATCAGCAAATAATTTTTTGCGATGCTCATTCACATAGGATGAATGGGTAAAAGCTTGGTAGAGTAAATTCTTGTTATTGAACGTGATATTTAATTCTTCTTGTAATTCTTCAAATTGCTGTTTAATTTTTTCGGGAAACACTCCATTTTTTTGTTGAGTACCTTTTCTTTTTATCGTCATGAACAATCTGCCTTCCTATTCATTTCTCTCGTAAATATATCGTTGTTATTCGAAACAGTAAAGATATAAGGATAAAAGATTTATCCACATATCTTCACATCGAATAAATACATTGTTTTTATTATAACCCAAATTCACTTTTCATTTTTCTTTTAATGAATTTAAGCAATGAAAAGAGGCACCCATCAGCCACGTTGTGCGGGATGTGCCTCTTATAAATTAGTTTAATTTACTTTCGATATACTTGATTGCATCGCCAACAGTAACGATTTTTTCTGCATCTTCATCAGAGATTTCCATATCGAATTCATCTTCAAGTTCCATTACTAATTCTACAACGTCTAATGAATCAGCACCTAAATCTTCACGGAAAGATGCTTCTTCTTTTACTTCGCTTTCGTCAACACCAAGACGGTCAACGATTACTTTTGTTACACGTTCTAATACTGTGCTCATTTAGGTCACCTCCCTTCAATAGTATACATAAAAGTGTTTCCTGTTCAAAGAGTCTTTCATGAAAGGATGGTTAATCAACATTATTTATAGTTAGTAGCCCACAATTTTTGATTACATTGCGATGCCGCCATCCACATGAAGAACTTGTCCAGTAATATATTCAGCATCGTCTGAAGCCAAAAATACAACTGCTTTTGCTACATGTTCTGGCTTACCAAGTTTGGCTAATGGAATTTGTGAAAGCATAGAGTTTTTAATATCTTCCGGAAGAGCGTCTGTCATTTCTGTCGTAATAAATCCTGGAGCTACAGCATTCACTAAAATATTTCGTGATGCCAACTCTCTTGAAGTCGTTTTCGTCAATCCAATAACACCTGCTTTTGCTGCTGTGTAATTGGCTTGTCCAGCGTTCCCCGTCACGCCAACGACTGAAGCAATGTTGATAATGCGACCAGAACGTTGTTTCATCATTTGGCGAGTTACAGCTTTTGTGCATAGGAATACGCCTTTTAAGTTCGTTTGAATAACTTCATCCCATTCTTCTTCCTTCATACGCATCAATAAATTATCTCGAGTAATGCCTGCATTGTTTACGAGAATATCAATTGAGCCAAATTCATCTAATGCTGTTTTCATTAAGTTTTGTACTGATTCATTATCTGCAACATTAGCTTGAACTGCAATAGCTTTTTTACCAATTTTTAAAATTTCTTCTACCACTTCATCTGCTTTTTCTTTACTGCCGCTGTAGTTCACGACTATATTGGCACCCTCTTTTGCCAGTTCCAATGCAATGGCACGTCCGATTCCTCTTGAAGCTCCCGTTACAACTGCCGTTTTACCATCTAACTTTCCCATGTTTTCACCCCTTCAATTCCTTTACAACTTCTTCAAACGTTGCTATATCATATACACAATATGTTTTTACTGAGCGATCGATTTTTTTGACTAATCCTGATAATACTTTACCTGGTCCACATTCGATAAATGTTGTAACACCACATTCCAACATCTTGCGAACATCACGTTCCCATTGTACAGGGCTATAAACTTGTTCCACCATTTCTTTCTTGATGGATTCCACATCTTCCAATATTCCTGCATGTACATTACTAATAATCGGAATATTTGGTTGTGAAATTTCTACTTGCTCGATTTCCTTTTCTAATTTTATTGCCGCATCTTTCATCAATTCAGAGTGGAATGGTCCACTTACATCAAGTGGGATGGCTCTTTTCGCACCTTTTTCTTTCGCCAATTGAGATGCTTTTTCTACACCTGCTTTTGTACCTGAAATGACAATTTGGCCAGGGCAGTTTAAGTTAGCAAGTTGTACTAAATCACCGTTATTAGTGATTTCAGCACATACTTCTTTTAAAGGCTCTTCATCCATTCCTAAAATCGCAGCCATAGCACCTTGACCAGCTGGCACCGCTTCATTCATGTAAAGACCTCGTTTATGAACGATTTTGACAGCCTCTTCAAAAGATAACGATCCTGCAATAACGAAAGATCCATACTCTCCTAATGAATGTCCTGCTGTATAGTCAGGAGTAATACCAGCTTCCATTAATTTGGATGCAATCATCACTCCTGTTGTAAGCAGCGCAGGTTGAGCATGGTAAGTTAACGTTAGTTCTTCTTGTGGTCCCTCTAACATTAATGTTGATAGTTTAATATTTAAAGCTTGATCCGCTTGATCATAAAAAGCTTTGCTCGCTTCATCATTGGCTACAAACTCTGCACCCATTCCTACTTTTTGAGAGCCTTGTCCTGGAAAAATAAATGCTATTTTTGACATTTGTCGTCTCCTTTACTCATTTTCTTTCTGACTTTCTAGTATTGCTTGCTTCATGACGTTGACGATATCATTTTCAACCATCATAGCAGCTTGGCGTATTGTATTATAAATCGCTCTCGCATCGGATGATCCATGAGCTTTCACGACAGGAGCCTGCAACCCGAAAAGCAATGCTCCGCCATGTTCGGAGTAGTCTAGTTTATTTTTTAATCCTTTTAATTCATTTTTTACGAGTAATGCACCAAGCTTTGTTTTAGTAGAAGCCATGAATACGTCTTTTAACATTTTCATTAATGTTCCTGCTGTACCTTCAATGGACTTTAACACCATATTGCCTGTAAAGCCATCTGTTACAACGACATCTGCAACCCCTTCAAGCAAGTCGCGTGCTTCCACATTACCGACAAAGTTGAAATCTCCTTGCTGCAACATGCCATAAACTGCTTTTGTCAGTTCATTCCCTTTATTTTCTTCAGTTCCAATATTCAACAACCCAATTCGAGGGCGAGCTATTCCTTGAACTTTTTGAGCATAAATATTACCCATCACCGCATATTGAAAAAGATTTTCAGGTTTTGCGTCTGCATTTGCACCTAAATCTAGCATTAAAAACCCTTTACCATCGACTGTTGGGAGGATTGTTGCGAGAGCAGGCCTTGATACCCCTTCTATTCGCCCCACTTTGAATAATCCGCCGGACATATATGCACCTGTATTACCAGCAGAAATACATGCGTCTACTTTCCCTTCACTTACAGCTTCCAACATGCGTGTCATCGATGAATCCTTTTTTCGTCGAACGGAACGGACAGGATCATCTTCTCCAGTAATGACTTCTTCACAGTGAATGATTTCTAGACGGTCATTTTGTATAATGTATTTTTCTAATTCTTCTTTTCTTCCAAATAGTTGTATTTCTATGTTTGTAAAATCTTTTAAAGCTTCGTTGACACCTTCCACAATTTTCTGAGGTGCATGATCTCCGCCCATACCGTCAATTGCAATTTTCATTTTTGTTCACCTTCACCTTTCGTGCGATACATTTCAAATTCGCCTTTGAACACGGTTTCGTTGTTTACCGTCGAAATAACATCGATATACGTTCGATTTTTTTCAGTGTTAGTTTCTCGGACAATCGCTTTCGTTACTACTCGGTCTCCTGCACGAACAGGTTTAATAAATACAACATTTGACCGAACTGTTAATGCAAGTTCATCATTAATCACTGCAACACATAGGGAGTTGGCTTGGGCAAATAAATGATGTCCACGGGCGATTCCATTTCTTTGGAAAACATGTTCTTCTTTTACATCAAAAATGGATATGGCTCTCTTATCTAACTCGATATCAATAATTTCACCGATTACTTCGTTAATAGGTAATGACTTTACTTCATTTTCTAAATTTCTTTCCGCAACATCTTTTATTCGTTCTCTTAGTTCCGGAATTGATAATTCCATCCGATCGAGGCGAATCGTTTGAACGCTCACACCAAATTTTGTAGCAAGTTGTTCATCCGTGACGAATGGATTTTCCTCAATCGTTTCTAAAAGTAATTGCTGCCGTTCTTTTTTCGATTTTTTTATCAACATTCGCCACCTACTTTCTTCTGTTTTAGCACTTGGTACTAATACCAGTATACATTTCCATAAAAAAGAACGCAACAACGAATTGTTACGTTCAATTATTGAGTTCTTTCAATGCTCAATAAAAATACTTCCTAAATCCTCTCTTTAATTTATGTTTTGTTCTTGCTTTCTATTAATTGAGTACATCAATCCATTCTCTCTCCATTTAATGCACCGGATTGTTCTAACATTTCCCGCAGAAGCCTATACTCATCCTCTTTCCAAAAACGCTCATCATTAATAAGCTTTACAGCATCATTTCGAGCAACTTCCAATACTCGATAATCATGCACTAAGTCAGCTATTTTAAATTCCGGTAAGCCGCTTTGTTTTTTACCGAAGAAGTCTCCAGGGCCACGTAATTCTAAATCTTTTTCAGCTAACCGGAAACCATCATTCGTTTCTGTCATACTCCTCATTCGTTCAATTCCTTCATCGGTTTTTGGATTTGCTAGCAACACACAGTAAGATTGATAGTTCCCACGTCCAACTCGACCACGCAGCTGATGGAGCTGTGCAAGCCCAAAACGATCCGCATCATAAATTAGCATGAAACTTGCATTCGGCACGTTCACTCCTACTTCCACAACTGTCGTAGAAACGAGCACATGTATGTTCCCTTCTTTAAAATCTCGCATCACTTGATCTTTTTCATCGGGATGAAGCCGACCGTGCATGAGCCCTACTTTGTAGCGTCCGTGGAATATTCTTCTTAACTGTTCATATACCTCTACCGCATTTTGGACATCTATCTTCTCTGATTCTTCAATTAATGGACATATAACGTATGCTTGGCGACCTTTTTTCAATTCCATCTCCATTTTCACAAGGCTTGCATTCAACTGTTCTTTTTTCATCCAGTGCGTCTCAATTTGCTTGCGTCCAGAAGGCATTTCATCAATGACGGAAATATCCATTTCTCCAAATGCCGTAATAGCTAATGTACGCGGAATAGGTGTTGCTGTCATAAATAGCACGTCTGGGTGCATCCCTTTTTCCCTCAAGATTCTCCTTTGTTCCACTCCAAAGCGATGTTGTTCATCGGTTATGACAAACCCTAGACGATTGAACGTGACATCAGGTTGAATTAGGGCATGTGTTCCAATAATGACTTGGATTTCCCCATTCTCCAACTGTTCTAAAATGATTTTTCGGTCTTTTGCTTTTGTAGAGCCCGTTAGCAGTGCAATTTTTACACCCATCGGTTGGAATAAACTTTCCAGAGAAGCATAATGTTGTTCTGCTAATATTTCCGTAGGTGCCATTAAAGCACCTTGGAAACCTGCTGTAACGCAAGCATACAAGGTTATTGCAGCAACAATCGTTTTCCCTGAACCAACATCCCCCTGCAGAAGCCTATTCATGCGAAATGGTGATTTTAAATCTTTGCAAATTTCATTGACGACTCGTTTTTGGGCATTTGTCAATTCAAAAGGAATTTGTTGAATAAATTTCTTAAGTTTTTCTAAATCATACTGAATAACAATTCCTTTTTCATGCTCTTTTCTCGACTTACGCAATGCTTGAATGCGCAGTTGAAACATAAGAAGTTCCTCGTAAACAAAACGCCTGCGAGCCTGCTTCAAATGATTAGCATCTTTCGGAAAATGAATGCCCTCTAATGCTTCTTCGATAGATAACAATTGATATTGTTGTCTTATTTTATTTGGCAGCTTTTCAGCCATCTGTCCTTTTGCAAGATCGAGTGCTTGCCGCATAAACTTCCGAAATTTATTTTGATGCAGATTGCCTTTTAAACGATAAACCGGTTCAAAATCTTGGTTAATCTCCTTCGCTCCAAATTTGACTGACGATGCAGTTATCGTTTGCCGTCCTCTATCCCATTTCCCTGAAACAGTAATAATGGTACCTGGAGTTAACCGTTCTTTTAAATAATGTTGGTTAAAGAAAACCACTTTAACAATATGCCTACCAGAGAAAACGCTTACTTGAAGTCTTGACTTTTTCCGTCCGGTAAAAAAGACGACAGGCATGCCTTCTACTCTTGCTTCTATTGTTACTTGTTCGTTATGAGGCGTTTCTGCTAAATCCTTTAATCGAAAGTCCTCATACCGATATGGAAAATACATGATTAGATCATGTATATGATAAATCCCTAATTCATTTAATAATTCAGCGGTTTCTGTTCCTACGCCTTTAATATTGGTAACGGGTTCTAATTCGATTTGTCCCAATATATCTTCACGCTCCAAATATTTTTGCAGCAATTGCTTTTCCAGTCGGTGTAGCAGCAAGTCCTCCTCTACCAGTTTCTTTCAAGTTTGGATGCATTGTTTGCCCAATTCTAAACATAGCACCAATTACTTCATCACAAGGAATCCTACTTTCGATTCCAGCAAGCGCCATGTCCGCAGCAATAAGAGCGTTGTTAGCACCGATTGCATTACGTTTTACACAAGGAACTTCCACCAATCCAGCGACCGGGTCACAAACTAGACCTAGCATATTTTTTAACGTAATGGCGAAAGCTTCTGCACTTTGTTTTGGAGTTCCTCCAGCCATTTCTACAATGGCAGCAGCGGCCATTCCTGCGGCTGAACCTACCTCCGCTTGGCAACCTCCAGCTGCACCAGAAATGCTTGCGTTATTTGCTACCACGAACCCGAAAGCACCTGCAGTAAATAAATAACGAATCATTTGTTCACGAGTAGGATTAAGCTTATTCTTTACAGCAAAAAGAGTGCCAGGCACTACTCCGGCGGAACCAGCAGTAGGTGTTGCACAAATGATTCCCATAGCTGCATTCACTTCATTTGTTGCCATCGCCTTACTTACCGCATCTAACATCAATTCCCCTGATAGAGTGTTTCCTTTTTCAATGTACTTTTGCAATAAAACACTATCACCACCAGTCAAACCAGTGACTGATTTTACACCTTTTAATCCTCGTTCAACTGCTTGTTCCATCACAGTTAAATTTTTATCCATCTGCTCAATAATTTCTTCTCTAGAGCGATTCGTCATTAATATTTCTTGTTCAATCATCACTTCAGAAATGCTTTTATTTTCATTTTCACAAAGCTCAATTAATTCTCTGACATTTCGAAATAGTAAATCCATAGCATCTCCTCTTTTAAGTATTGATTTTCGAAACTTTCGTAATATTAGGGATTAAAGAAATTTGAGTTAGTATTTTTTCATCTACATTTTGGTCAACTTCAATGACCATTAATGCTGTAGAACCGCGGTCGATTCGAGACACTTCCATATGCCCGATATTCACATCATGCATGGCTAAAATGTTGGCTACATTCGCAATACACCCTGCCCGGTCATTGTGAACGACTAAAATAGTAGGCATCCCGCCAGTTAAACGCAATTTAAATCCATTTACTTCACTAATTTCAATTTTTCCACCGCCAATCGAAATCGCTTCAATCGACAATTCCGATTCTTCATCACCCAATACTATTCTTGCTGTATTAGGATGTTCTTTGTTTGCTGTTTCTGGAATAAATTCAAATTGTAAATTTTCTTCTTTTGCATGCTTAAAGGAATCAATAATTCTAGTATCGAAAGTGTCAAAATTTAATAATCCACCTACAATGGCAACATCTGTCCCATGACCGCGGTAAGTTTCTGCAAAAGAACCATATAAATGGATTTTTGCCCACGTTGGTTTTTTTCCAAACAAATCCCTTGCCACTTTCCCTATCCGAACAGCTCCTGCTGTATGAGAGGAAGAAGGTCCTACCATGATGGGACCGATAATATCAAAAACAGAGGTAAATTTCATAACATCACCTATTTGTTAAGTTTGAATTAAGTGTAACATGAACTATCAGTTTCTATCAAAACAATAATATTTTTTTCACCTGCCACTTATTAGAAACTCTATATAAAATAAAAAACGTCCCTAGAAGAGACGCTTTTTTATTCTACTGAGAAGATAAACGGATATAATGTTTGTTTTCCATCGATAATATCCAATTCTACATGTGAGAATCGATCCTCAATGAACTGAACGACTGCATTGACTTGTTCTTCAGTTGCATCTTCACCATAAATCATCGTTACAATTTCTGTGTCATCATCAATTAGATGAGACAATAAATTGTAAGTAGCATCTAACATATCGGAAGTTGAAGCAACAATTTTTCCGTCAGCAAGTGCCATGTAATCATCTTTATGGATTTCTACTCCGTCAATCGTCGTATCTCTAACAGCAAAGGTAATTTGACCCGTCTTTACTCCTGCAATCGCTTCTGTCATCGCTTCTTTATTTTCTTCAACAGAGGCTTCCGGATTGAATGCAAGGATTGCTGCCATACCTTGAGGAATTGTTTTTGTCGGCACAACTGCCGCTTCAATATCTAATAATTCAACCGCCTGTTCAGCAGCCATCACAATATTTTTGTTGTTTGGTAAAATTAATACTTTTTCCGCACCTATTTCTTTTACCGCTTTCACGATATCTTCTGTAGACGGATTCATCGTTTGACCGCCTTCAATGACATAAGAGGCTCCAATACTACGAAGCAAGTTGCTAATCCCCTCACCCATTGCAACAGTCACAACAGCATATGGATGTTTTTCTACCGTTTGTTTTTCATCTTTCTCGGAATTCACGATCGCTGAATGTTGTTCGCGCATATTATCAACTTTTATTTTTATGAGGCTTCCATATTTTTGCCCTTCGTTCAGAACAACTCCAGGAGTTTCAGTGTGAATATGTACTTTCGCTATTTCGTTGTCTGAAACAACAAGTAAAGAATCTCCGAGATTACTCAAGTCTTCACGGAATTTCCCTTCATCAAACGGTTCTTTTCCTGGCTCAAAACGAACCATAATCTCCGTACAATAGCCATATACGATATCTTCAGTGCTCATAAACTCTTGAGCTCGATGATGTTCAGCATTTACTAATTCTTCAAGATTATCGACTTTCGTTTTTTCTGGTAGCGCTTCCCCTTTTAATGATGCTAAAAAGCCTTCATAAATAATAACAAGACCTTGTCCGCCACTATCAACTACACCAACTTCTTTCAGTACAGGGAGCAATTCTGGTGTACGTTTTAATGAATTTTTAGCTTCTTCTACAAGCGCTTCCATCACTTTAATGATATCTTGTTCATTTTCTGCTACTTCAACCGCTTTTGCCGCTGCTTCACGAGCAACTGTTAAAATTGTCCCTTCCACAGGCTTCATAACCGCTTTATAGGCAGTGTCTACTCCCGCTTGAAAAGCTTGAGCAAATTGTTTCGCGTTAATTTCACTTTCTTTTTCTAAATATTTTCCAAAGCCACGGAATAGTTGGGATAAGATTACCCCTGAGTTTCCTCGTGCCCCCATCAATAAACCTTTTGATAAGCTTTGGGCAGTTTTACCGATATGTTTTTGGGCGTTTGCTTCCGTTTCTTTTGCCCCGGATATCATTGATAAATTCATATTAGTTCCCGTATCTCCATCTGGTACTGGGAATACGTTTAATGAATCTACAAAATCTGCATTTTGAGTTAGATGGTGCGATCCCATCTGAACCATCTCTGCAAATTTTGTTCCATCTAATAACTTCATTCGATTAATATCCTCCTCTATTCACCGTTCATTACACGAACGCCTTGAACGAAAATATTGACTGATTTCACGTTCAAACCTAATGTCTTATTTATTGTGTACTTTACTTTTGATTGGACTTGATAAGCTACTTCAGAAATTTTAGTCCCATAGCTGACAATGATATACATATCAATGTGGAGATCTTCTCCTTCTTGCCGTACAATGACACCTTTCGCAAAATTCTCTTTTCTCAAAATATCCGTTAACCCATCTCGAATTTGATGTTTACTTGCCATTCCAACAATACCATAACATTCAATAGCTGCTCCACCAGCAATTTGAGCGATAACATCATTAGAAATATCAATTTGGCCGTAATCTGTTCTAATTTCGATTGACATGATACTGCCCCCTTGGCTCATTTTAACTAAAAATATTGTACTATACAAAATTTGATTATAAAAGAGAACGATGTTGCTCGTCTAGTTTATCAGTATTTTCCTATAACTTCGTTAAAATCTCGTGTTATATTTTATTTTGTAACAACATTTTTTCACCTAATCCTTCATCTTTTTTATTAGACTGTAAAGGTTTTTTTCTTGAAACTATTCTCTAAAATAGTTGCATAGATTTTTTGTCTATGTTAAATTATTATGGTATGTGAAATACTCGAACTGAAAAAAATCTTTCAGATTCATCTGTAAGGAGGGAATATAGATGCCAAAAAAATGTGTAGTAACTGGTCGTAAAACTCGTACAGGTAATAAACGTTCACACGCAATGAACGCTAACAAACGTACTTGGAAACCTAACCTTCAAAAAGTACGTATTTTAGTTGATGGAAAACCTAAACGCGTTTGGGTTTCTACTCGTGCTTTAAGATCAGGTAAAGTAGAACGTGTATAATGACGCGTATATAAAAGCGTAAGTAAAGTCGTTTTTAACGTACTTTATTTACGCTTTTTTATTTTGAGAGAAAATAAAAGGAGGTGTGTAGAAAATTGAAAACTTTCTACACACCCTTACTTCTTATGATGTCTCTGATAAATCTTTGGTTCTTTGTCAAATGGTGTTGGTGAATAAATTTTAGTGACATTATTTGGTAATATGTAATCGGATGGCTTAGGGGAAATTCGAGGTTCCCCTAAGCTGTTTTTATTTTCGCTAAGTTTTGGGTAATGAATATTCGGTTTCTAAAGTGATAGAAGGATCGATAACCGAAAGAAATGCGTTTAATCACTTTGATTTTGTTATTAATCCCCTCTAAAATGCCGTTGTTATAATCATATTTCAACGTATTCTCCACGTAATTTATGTATTTGTTTATTGTCTTGATGGCGGTTTTCATATAGCTGGAAACGCTGTTCTGTTTATTCGCCAAGGTTTTCTTCAAGAGCTCAAAGTCTTTGGTTTTGATGCAATGTCGAACGTATTGGTATAACTCATAGGACGCTTTTAATTCAGAATCTAAATCAATGAGGTAGTGGAGAATCTCCACCTCACACATATGCTTTTTAAAGCAACGATCAAGTTTTGTTTGATCTTTCAGAAGGAGCTTCCAGTATTTTTTCAATTTATTGTAATTCTTTTTATCCCGATTCATGACGTTGATGCGCGTTTTGTTTAAAGCTCTGCTAAATAGTTGGAGGATATGGAATTTGTCGAGTACGATTTCCGCTTTAGGGAAAACTTCTTGGATTAAGGAAATATAAGGGCTGTACATATCGATGACAATCGTTTTTACCGCATCTCTCGCCTTCTTGGAATACCGTAAGAAATACTCTTTGAGGACATGTAATCTTCGGTCCTCCACGATATCCACAATCTCCCCCGTTTCAGAGTCGCAGAAAATAAAGGACATCGCTCCAGCTGCGGATTTCACTGATTTAAACTCGTCAAAACACAGGTGCTTTGGAAGGTAGTGAACATTTGGTTGATAGTAGCTATAAAAGCTGTCAATGACACGACTGACAGTGGCATGAGAAACATTATGTTTCATCGCAATATCTTTTTCGGATATTTTATCTTTGGCGTTTAAAGCAATCGCTACTTTAGTATTGTTGGAAATACAACAGTTTTTAGCCACGACGCTCGTTTTTAAAGTAAACGTGGAATGACAATGTTTACAGAAATAACGCTGTTTACGCAATTTTAAGTAGGTATGAAAACCTGAAATGCTAGGCATTTTAATGAGAGACGTTTTAAAACCGTGTTTAATGATTTGAACATCAAAGACATGTCCACAAGCATAACAAGCTTTTGGTTGGTAAGTTAATTGGCCATAAAAGACTTTTGATTGGACCCCTTTAATGAGTTCTTCTGCACAAAAATTTTCATCAAATGTGATATTTTTGTCTTTTATATTGAGTAGGTTTCGTATAGAATGATGGTGAGACATGTGACACAACTCCTTTGGAAAATGTGTTTTGGCGATTACATTTTACCAGAGTTTTGTCACTGTCTCATTTTTTTGTTCAAAAAAATTGGTGCTGGTTTTTACTCACCAACACCAAATATTATAGAGCCAAATCTTTTACTCCTGCGGTAGTAAAACAAAGTTTTCACAATCCTTGTCGCAACTTATCTGTAACTATGCGCGACAGTCACAAAGAGACCGTCTCAAATTGCTTTTCAGACAGCCCCTTTACTGGGAGCTAGACCAAAATAATCAAAAGATAATAACAGATGAATACGATAAACTACTCTTTTCTTTTTTTCTTTTTATTACTGCCTGAGAACAAATTGATGCAAGAACGGGTAAGATTACTTAAAAACTTTGGCAATTGAAAAGTATAAACTCGCACACTGAGACCTCCTTATAAGTCACTGCTTCTTATCATTAAACATATGCCTGATGAAAAGGAGATATAACCTTGCTCCCCTACGAGCTCATTGCTAGTAAATCGGCTAGAACCCACTTCAATCCTCTCCCGCGTTGTCTCATATTTCACACCGCGTAACGTCACATTTTCTACCGCTTGTATAAAAGAGAAAAATGAAAGGTAACGATATCTTTCATCTCGAGAAATCGTATGCGTTCCTGGTAACAGTATGCTAATTTCATTGTGGCTATTAATAATTCTATGTTCAATATGCGGACATTGTGCCTTCATTTTATATAAAGAACGAAGAGCCGCTTCAAAATGGTCCAAGCGTCCACCAGTTACTCCTGTAATCAAAATTTCATTCGGATTGTAGGAAACAGCTTTTAGCAGTGCTAAGTCGGTGTCAGTTTCATCTTTTTCTGAGCGATACTTTTCAATTTTTTTTACTTTAGAGCGAATTATTTCCCATTCTTCCTTCGATAATGAATCAAAATCCCCGATGATTTCATCTGGAACAATTCCTTTTTCAAGCAAATAAAGTGCGCCGCGATCTGCACCAATAAAATACATGTCCTTTTCTTTAGCATACATTTCAAATGAACATAATTCGTTTTTTGGACCGCCAGCACAAATTAATACTCTTTTCATTGCTGAATTGCAGCCTCACCACTCGTTTTAATAGCCTGCAACGCAGATTTTCGATCTTCTTTATTGTAAATAGCTGAACCAGCTACAAAAATCGTCGCTCCCGCTTTCGCACACGGAATAATTGTTTCCTCCGTAATGCCGCCATCAATTTCAATTTCTACATTATATCCGTTTTCTTTAATCATTTTGGAGAGAGCTTCAATTTTGGGCACAACGCTATCAATAAACTTTTGTCCCCCAAAACCAGGGTTCACCGTCATCAACAATACAAAATCTACTTCTCCTAAAACGTGTTGAATCATTTCAATCGGTGTGTGCGGATTTAATACTACTCCAGGTTTTACACCAAAAGAACGAATTAGTTGAATCGTGCGATGTAAATGTGGACAAGCTTCGACATGAACAGAAATCCAATCTGCTCCAGCTTTTGCAAATGCCTCAATATACTGATCTGGATTTTCAATCATTAAATGCACATCTAACGGTAATTTTGTAACGGGACGTAAAGCCTCCACAACGATAGGACCCATTGTAATATTAGGAACGAAATGACCATCCATTACATCAATATGAATAAGGTCTGCTCCAGCTTCCTCCACTTCCTTTACTTCGTCCCCTAATTTCGCAAAATTCGCTGATAATATGGATGGTGCTATTTTTATCATAACTAATACCTCGGCTTTCGATCTATTATTTCTTGCAAAAATTGTAAATAATGTTCGTAACGAAATTCTAGAATGTCTCCAGTTTCAACCCCAGCCTTTATGGCACATTTTGGTTCTTTCAAATGAAGACACCCACGAAATTTGCATTCATCTTTTTTTCGTTCAAACTCAGGAAAACAAGTTGTTAAATCCTCTTTTTCAAGATGGTCAAATTCAAAAGAACTAAATCCTGGTGTATCTGCAACAAGTCCACCAGCAACTTCGATTAACTCAACATGTCTTGTCGTATGCTTTCCTCTCCCAAGGCTTTGGGATATTTCCCCTGTTTTTAAATTGAGATTTGGAATTAAAGTGTTTAATAATGTAGACTTTCCAACTCCAGATTGTCCTGCCAATACTGTTGTTTTTCCTTTAAGGATCGGCTCTAATCTATCTAGTAATGTTGGATCGTTTTTGTAAGTATCTACCACTTCATAGCCAATATCTTTATAGATTTTGATATATGAATTTATTTCATCTTTTTCTTTTTCCGTCAACAAATCCATCTTAGTTAAGCAAATGATTGGGATCACTTGATGAGATTCCAATATTACTAAAAAACGATCCAGTAAAATTGTATTAAAATCAGGCTCTTTTACAGAAAATACGAGCAATGATTGATCAACATTTGCAATAGGTGGTCGTATTAATTCATTTTTTCGCGGAAAAATTTTCTTTATAACACCATCAGATCCTTCTTCCACTTTCTCATATTCAACAAAGTCGCCGACGAGAGGCTGTTCCCCTCGCTTACGGAATACCCCTCGTCCTCGACATTGCAATAATTTTCCTTCATCGTACACATAATAATATCCACTTAAAGCCTTTCGAATTTGCCCATTAGGCATCCAATTCCTCCTTAATCTCCTCTTTCAAATGGTATTGTATCTTTTTCAATAATTACCGAATCTTTTTCAATCATGTAGGATGCTGTTGAACCCTCTTGAATTACTAATTGGATTTGATAAGTCGTATCTTCAGTAATTTTAATTTCATCATACGGTTTATCCATCGTATTAGATTTGTCTTGAATGTAAATTCTAACTATTTGTTCTTCACCCATTAATGCATGATCATACGGTATCACAACTTCTTTTACATATAATTTTTCGCGTTTTTGTTTAGGTCCTTTTGAAATTACTACGTTCACCGATTCTCCAATTTCTAATTTTGTGTTCGGCTTAGGATCTTGTGATACGACGCTTCCAGCTGGAATGTCGTCTGAATACACTTCTTCGACAATTTTAATTTTAAATCCTGAAGTCTTTTCATATTCCCTCATAGCAGATTGATTAAAGCCTGTTAAATCACTGACAGTTCCAATTTGTTTCCCTTTACTAACTGTAAGCGTTACAATTGAATCTTCAGGTACAACTTCTTCTCCCGGTGCTGGATCTTGACCAATGATTGTCCCTTCCGGTTGATTTGAATATTCCTCGATGATTTTTACATCCTTAAATTCTTCACTAATGATGGAAAGAACTTGATTTAATTGTTTTCCTACATAATCGTTCATTTCAACTTTTTCGTTGCCAATTGAAATGATTAAATCAATTTCTGTTCCTTTTACTCTTGATAAACCAGCTTTTGGATCAGTTTCTATGACTAGCCCTTCTTCAATTTCATCGGAATTCTTTTCACGGATTTCACCGATGACAAATCCTGCCTTTTTTAGAATCTCAGTAGCTTCTTCCACTTCCATATTTGAAACGTCCGGTATCTCAACTTTATCCGGCATCATCAAGTTAACGAGTCCAATTAGTCCAATGATGAGAACAAGAGCAGCTGCCCCGATGATTGTCCAAAGTTTTTTTCTATTTTTCTTTAGTTTTGTAGGTTTCTTTTCCACTTCTTCATTTTTTGTTTTCTTTTTATGATCTGAAATGATCGGTTTTATTTCTTTCGTTTTTGCCAATTCATCGATTGGCATTACATCTTTTATAACTGGAATAGCTTTCGTTTCTTCATTATCAACAGGAGGGCGAAATTTCGGTTCATGTTGCCGAGAGGGAGATAATACCGTTTCTAAATCCGCTGCCATCTCTTCCACTGAAGCATATCTATGGTCAGGATTTTTTGCTGTCGCCTTTAAAATGACATTTTCTAAACTTTGTGGAATGGAAGCATCGAAGTTACGAACAGAAGGTGTTTCTGCTTGCAAATGTTTTAAAGCAATTGATACTGCGGATTCCCCAGAGAAGGGTACCTCTCCAGTTAGCAACTCATATAACACAATCCCTAGTGCATAAATGTCTGATTTTTTCGTTGCTATTCCGCCGCGTGCTTGTTCAGGAGACAAATAATGAACTGTCCCAATGACTGAATTCGTTTTTGTATAACTTGTTGCAGCAAGGGAAGTAGCAATCCCAAAATCTGTTATTTTCACATTACCTGCTTCATCCATTAAAATGTTTTGCGGTTTGATGTCCCGGTGTATAATTTGATTTTCATGGGCATGACTAATGGCGCTCGTTAGTTGTTTCATAATTTGAACGCTTCGAGCAGGAGAAAGCGGTGCATTTTCTTTTATGTACTGCTTTAGCGTTTTCCCTTTTACATACTCCATAACAATATAATGCATATCGCCATCTTCGCCGACATCATAAATACTGACGATATTCGGATGCATTAAACTTGTTGCAGATAAAGCTTCTCGGTGAAAGCGGCGCATACTTTCTTCTTCATTTGTTGAATCATAACGCAACACTTTAATGGCCACATCTCGATTTAATATAACGTCATGGGCTAGATAAACATAACTCATGCCCCCGCCGCCAATGAGTTCAAGAACTTTGTAGCGATCATTAATGCGTTTACCTTCAAGCATAAATTACACCTCCTCTTCAGTCATCATTAATAGAATGAGGGAAATATTGTCTTCTCCTCCGCTATCATTTGCTAATTGCACTAGTTTCCGACCTTTTTCAGCAATAGGCATCGGATAAGTAATGATGGCAGCCATTTCCTCCGTTGATATTTTATTGCTTAACCCGTCTGAACAGATAAGTAAATAAGAATATTCCTTCAGGGTTAGCTCGTAAAAATCCGGTTCAATGGTGGGTTCTGTGCCTAAAGCTTTCACAATAAAATTTTTTTGCGGATGATTTTGTGCTTCTTCCTCACTGATTTCTCCACTATCTACTAATATATTAACGTACGAATGATCACGAGTTATTAAGTCAACGCTAGTTGATGTAAAATGATATACTCGACTATCTCCAATATGACCAATTAAACAATGATTATGGTCAATCAACACGGCTATAAATGTCGTCCCCATTCCTTTACAGTTTTCATGTTCTAAGGAATGGTTGTAAATTTTTTCGTTGATGTTTGATATGGCTTCCTGCATCCACTTTCGCTTTTCTTCCACCGTTGCATTTTGAAATTCTGCCTGTAGAAAATAATTGGACATTTCTTGAATTGCCATTTCACTTGCAACATCACCCGCGTTATGACCACCCATTCCATCCGCTAATAAAGCAAGTTTTAATGAATCAGGGCGCTCTAAAAAAGCTGCCCTATCTTCATTAATAACTCTTTTTCTCCCTACATCACTTTCAACCGTAAACTTCACAATTGTCACCTCGTCTCGTGAACTCTCTCTTTCGCCCGTAATTGCCCACACGCTGCATCAATATCTGAGCCATGCTCTCTGCGAATTGTTACATTGACGCCATTCTTTTTTAATGCTTTTTCAAAGGCAAATATTTGATTTCTTGGAGTACGCACATAATCTCGCTCTGGTACGTAGTTTACGGGAATTAAATTGACATGGCTTTTAATTCCTTTTATCAGTTGGGCTAGTTCTTCTGCGTGCTCAATAGAATCGTTTACACCACCGAACAACCCATACTCAAATGTGACACGGCGTCCAGTTTTATTCGTATAATAGCGTATTGCTTCCATTAATTTATCTAACTTATACGCTCTAGCAATCGGCATTAAACGTTCACGCAGTTCTTGATTTGGTGCGTGAAGAGACAATGCGAAATTAATTTGCAATTGTTCATCCGCGAACTGGTAAATTTTAGGTATTATACCAGAGGTAGAAACAGTTATATGACGCGCTCCAATATTTAAGCCTTTTTCGTGATTGATGACTTTTAAAAACTTCATCATTGCATCATAATTATCGAATGGTTCACCGATTCCCATAATCACCACATGGGATACTCTTTCTCCGACTTCATCTAACGTTTGTTGCACTTTGACCACTTGCTCAACGATTTCTCCTGCAAGCAAATGTCTTTTTAATCCGCCTAAAGTTGACGCACAAAAAGTACAACCAATCCGACAACCCACTTGCGTTGTCACACAGACGGAGTTTCCATAGTCATGGCGCATTAATACCGTTTCAATGGAATAGTTGTCTTGTAATTGAAATAAAAATTTGATTGTTCCATCTTTTGATTCTTGTTTTACAATCGTTGAAAGGGTTGTAAATGCAAAGTTTTCTTTAAGTTTATCTCGCAATTGCTTCGATAAATTTGTCATTTCATCAAAAGTTTTAACCCGCTTATTATAAAGCCATTCATAAATTTGTGTAGCACGGAATGGCTTTTCTCCATTTTCATTCAACCATTGTTTTAATTCATCCAATGTTAATGAATAAATGGATTCTTTTAATTGTGGTTTTTCTTTTTTTACACGTTTCTGTGATGATTCTGCATGTTCAACTAATTCATTTATACGTTCATTAAAAATAGCGTTATCCATTAAATAGGATTCTCCTTTTTACTTAACTTTTTCAAAGGCAGCAACAAAGAAACCATCACTTCCAAAGTCTTGTGGAAAAACTTGCAGCATGCCTTCGTGCTGTGCTTCTAGTAATTGCTTTGGCAAATGGTTTATTGGTACAAGTTTCATCTCAGGGTGAGACGCTAAAAATGCTTCGACTGTTCCTTCATTTTCTTTTTTGCTGACTGTGCATGTGCTATACACAAGTCTTCCACCAGGTTTTAATAATTTTTCAGCATTATCTAACAGCTCCAATTGAATTTCATGTAAGCGGTCAAAATCCTCTTCTCTTTTTGTATATTTGATATCCGGTTTTCGACGCATTACACCTAATCCAGAGCATGGTGCATCAACAAGGATTGCATCGAATGATTCAGGCTGTAATAATTCCACTGCTTTCCTACCGTCAATTGGCGCTGTTTCAACGATATTAATTCCAAGCCTTGCACAGTTTTCTTCAATTAAATCTAATTTATGAGGATGAATGTCCGTTGCAAGAATGGAACCTTCATTTTTCATGATTTCTGCCATATGAGTCGTTTTTCCACCAGGAGCGGCACACATATCTAGTACCCGTTCGCCCGGCTTTGGATTTAAAACGATTGCTGGCATCATTGAACTCTCATCTTGAATCGTTATGATGCCTTGTCGAAAAGTTTCCGTTCTAGCAGCTTGTCCGTTTAATAGATTTAAACATTGTGGAATTACTTTACTTTGTTCTGCTTGAATATCTTCTTGAGCTAATAACTCTATTGCTTCACCTACTGTAGCTTTTAAAGTATTCACTCGGACAGTTTGCTTCGGAGGAATATTATTCTCTTTTAACATAGCAACCGTTTTTTCTAGTCCATATGAGTCAACAAACATTTCTACAATCCATCTAGGATGGCTTGTTTCTATAGCTATACGCTCAATCGGATCTTTTATTTTTTCTAGCGACGGAATGCCCATTCTGGTGATAGATCGCAAAATACCATTCACCATGGAAGCAATCCCTTTATGGCCTCTCCTTTTGGCAATTTCTACAGCTTCATGAACAATTGCATGCTCAGGAATTTTCGATAAATAGACCATTTGGTAAACCGAAAGTCTTAAAAGCCATCGAATCCATTGTTCTATTTTGCCACGAATATACGGTTCTAAATAATAATCCAAGGCATATTTATATTGAAGAGTTCCATAGGTTAATTCCGTCAGCAAGGCCCGATCTTTTGCTTCAATATGATATTTATTGATTGTTTGGTTTAATAATAGGTTGGAATATGCTTGGTTCTTGTCTACGGCAAGTAGTATGCTTAACGCCGCATCTCGCACATTACCATCCCAAATATGAATACTTTTCTTCTTCTTTCTCATTCAAATAAATCTCCAATCTGCAATTTTGAACCCACGCCACGTAAATAATCTTCCGCTGACATGCGTTTTTTACCTGCAGGTTGTAATTCGATTATTGCAAGGGTTCCTTCACCAGTAGCCACTTCAAAATAATCTTTTTCAATTTTCACCACTTCACCAGGACGAGCTGTAACTTGTGAGTCACCTACTTTTGCCCACCAAATTTTCACATTGTCACCTTTAAAGGTTGTATAGGCAATAGGCCATGGATGTAGGCCACGCACTTGGTTATAAATACTTCTCGCACTTTTTGTCCAATCTATTCGCTCTTGTTCCCTTGTAATATTATGTGCAAAAGTCGCTCTTGTTTCATCCTGCGGAATGCGTTCATTTGTACCATTTAGGATGCTAGGAAGCGTGTCCTTTAATAAATCTCTTCCCAAAAGGCTCAGTTTTTCAAACATGATGCCCGTATGGTCCAATTCTTCAATAGGGATTTCTCTTTGGGAAATGATATCACCCGCATCTAATTTTTCTGCCATATACATAATGGTAACGCCTGTTTTCTCTTCTCCGTCAATAATGGCTTGATGAATCGGCGCACCACCGCGATATTTTGGCAATAGCGATGCATGCACATTAATGCATCCCCATTTTGGCGCTTCCAACAACTCTTTCGGCAAGATTTGACCATAAGCAGCAGTAACAATTAAATCGGGATTCATATGAATTAATTCGCTCATTTCATCAGAACCTTTTAATTTCTCAGGTTGAAGAACTTTTAATCCTAAACGAAGTGCTTCTTCTTTTACTGGAGGAGGAGTTAGCACCCGTTTTCTTCCAACAGGACGGTCCGGTTGCGTGACGACTGCTGCAACTTCATATCCTTCTTCATGAAGCATGCGCAAAATAGGAACTGAAAATTCCGGAGTGCCCATAAATACGATTTTTGTCATATTTTATTCTTCCTCCTCCTCGAACATTTCCTCTAATTCTTCTTCAGTATAGACACGTGTAATTTTAGAATTGAATAAAATGCCATCTAAATGGTCAATTTCATGTAAAATACAGCGAGCATCGTAATCCGTTGCTTCCAATTGATATACTTGACCGTTTCGATCATGGGCTTCAATTTTAACATAATTCGATCTTTCCACTTCTCCATAAAGCCCAGGGAAACTTAAACAACCTTCGATGTCCACTGATGAACCGTCCGTTTCGATGACTGTAGGGTTAATCATTTCGATCAACGTTCGCTCTTCACCTAACTCAACAATAGCAATACGAAGGGGAACATTAACTTGAGGAGCAGCAATACCCATACCGTCATATTCAACCATCGTTTCGTACATATCATCTAATAAAGTGATAATCTCTTCATCAATTACTGTTACTTCTTTACATGGCTGTGTTAATATTTTTGCCGGATGCTTTACGATTTCTCTAATCATTAGGTAACCTCTTTCTATTTAAATCATGGAGGGGTCTAAATCAATTGTTAATACGACACCCTTTTTTATCCAATCCGTACGATATATTTTCATTAACTGTAAAAATGTTGGAATTAAATTCGGCTCTATTTTGTATTTTATCAAACATTGATAGCGATATCTATTTTGCAGACGAACGATGCCTGCTGTCGTCGGTCCAATAATAGAAGCATTAAAAGAAAGATGAGTACGAAGAAATTCTGCACATTTATTAGCATATTCTGCTGCTAACAATACGTCTTCATGTGCTACTTGGATGAGTGCTATAAAATAATATGGTGGATATGCCGCACCATGGCGAACCATCATTTCTCTTTCATAAAATGGTTCATATTGTTGGGTTTTCGCAAGTTCAATTGCATAATGTTCCGGTGTGTAGGATTGAATAATTACCTCACCATGCTTTTCCGCTCTACCCGCACGACCACTTACTTGAGTAAGCAGTTGGAATGTCCGCTCAGCTGCGCGAAAATCTGGCAAATGCAGCGAAGTATCGGCACTTAGTACACCAACAAGGGTAATGTTTGGAAAGTCCAATCCTTTGGCAATCATTTGAGTTCCGAGCAGTATATCCGCTTTGCCAGCTCCAAAATTCTCTAATATCTCCTCATGTGCACCTTTCTGTTTTGTCGTATCCACATCCATTCTTAATACCCTTGCCTCTGGAAAGAGTTTCATCAATTCTTCTTCCACTTTTTGAGTACCTGTTCCAAAATAACGAATATGGTCGCTACTACATTCTGGACAAATTGTTGGTACAAACTGTTCATATCCACAATAATGGCATTTTAATTTTTCATTGTAGCGATGATATGTTAAGGAAATATCACAATTTTCACATTGCATCACCGTTCCGCAATCTCGGCATAAAACGAAGGAAGAATACCCTCTCCGATTTAAAAACAACACGATTTGCTCTTTCTTTTTTAACCGATTACGAATGGACTCAGTTAATTTTTCAGAAAACATGGAACGATTTCCCTTTTTTAATTCTTCCCTCATATCAACAATTTCAACAGTCGGTAGGGGTTGATTTAATGCCCGCCCTTTTAATGTCAATAATTTATACACGTTTTTTCTAGCACGAGCATAGGATTCAAGGCTTGGCGTAGCGCTTCCTAAAATCACTGGACAATGATGATATTTACTTCTCCAAATGGCAACATCCCTTGCATGATATCTCGGTGTATCTTCTTGTTTATAAGACGATTCATGCTCTTCATCGAGGATGATGAGTCCTACATTTTCAAAGGGAGCAAATACTGCGGATCGCGCACCAACAACAACCTTCACTTTTTGTTGATGAACTTTCCTCCATTCATCGTACTTTTCACCGATCGACAAACCGCTATGCATCACCGCAACAAGTTCACCAAATCTTGAACGGAAGCGATTTGTCATTTGCGGAGTGAGGGAAATTTCTGGAACAAGTACAATCGCATCTTTACCTTGCTGAATACAATGCTGAATTGCCTGCAAATAAACTTCCGTTTTACCGCTTCCGGTTACCCCATGTAATAAGAACGTTTCAGGGGAACGATTGTCCATCGCTTCTACAATTTTATGTAATGCTTGTTTTTGTTCCTCTGTTAAAGTTAAAAAATCTGTTTTTTTAACATCCTTCTTAAAAGGATTTCGATACACTTCTTCTAATATAAATTCAGCAGCACCTTGCTCAATGATTGCTTGTAACACTTGAGGGGAACAGTTTGTTTCCTTGTAAATAAAATCAGGTTCCAATATTTCCCCAACGTGTTGTTTCATCCATAAAAGCAGTTGTTTTTGTTTTTTGGCACGGTTGGATAACTTATCATATACTTCTTGAAGAAGTTGAAGATTATCTGAAACTTTTACTTTTCTAATTTCTTTTACTTGGCCTTTTTGTTTAACTACATTTTCAAGGGAAAGTAATTTCTTATTTAACGCTTTTTTTAAAGGGATGAGCAAATTATTTTTCTCAAATTCTTTATAGTTCACTTTTGTCGACTTTTGGAAGTAATGTTTTAAAGGTTCATCTAAATTTTCTACATTAGTTTGAAGAACGACCATTTTTTCATACTTTGCCCTAAGTGCTGATGGCAACATTACTTGTAAGCAATCGATTTCATAACAAATCGTTTCTTGTTTCAACCATTTTGCCAATTGAAGCATTTCACTTGTCAATACCGGCTCAATATCGAGTAATGACGCGATTGGCTTAATTTTATCTAACGGAACATCCGTCTCATTCTTTATCCCAACAACAAATCCGAGAACATTCCGATTTCCAAAAGGCACTTTTACTCGACAACCACATTCAATAAGCTCTTCTACTTGTTCTGGAATGAAGTAATCAAAAGGGCGGTCGACTGGATATGCGGACACGTCAACAATGACTTCGGCAATCATCATTTTTTCTCTTCTCTTTCAAAATATTGAATCACCAACTCCGTTATTTTCTCCGGCTCTTCTAATCGTCCCTTACCAACATATCCACAAGCTAAATACCCTTCTGATGGTTCAATAAAGGAATAGCCGTCTCTTGCAAGCTGTGCGATATTGCGTTTTACAGCAGGATGGTCATACATATGCACGTTCATAGCTGGGGCAATCCATACTGGGCTCGTTGTAGCGAGCAGTGTTGTTGTCAACATATCATCAGCAATTCCATTGGCAAGTTTACCAATGATATTCGCTGTCGCAGGTGCAACAATCACTAAATCCGCCCAGTCAGCTAATTCAATATGGGCAATTGAACTTGGATCTTTTTCGTCGAACGTATCAATATACACATCATTTTTTGACATTACTTGGAAAGTAAGGGGTGTAACAAATTTCATCGCTGATTCGGTCATAATTACTTTTACTTGAAACCCTGCTTGAGTTAATTTACTTACTAATGCTACTGCTTTGTAAACCGCAATACCGCCAGACACTCCTAGTAAAATTTTTCGACTCATCAACTTTCACCCTTTCAAAGGATAAGCTCCCAAAGAATGTTTCTCCGGGAGCTACTCGTAGTTTTACATTAAATTTTACTTCTATTGTTCATCAGAATAAACTTTGTTAGCATCTTGGATTTCCATTTCTAATAAACCTGCAGCAACTTCTTCCAACGCTTTCCCAACTGGTTTATGTGATTTATACTCAGACAATTTAAAGTTTCCAAGTTCTTGTAATTGACGGGCACGTTTTGATGCTAAACTAACTAATGAATATTTGGAGTCTACTTTTCCTTTCAACACATCAATGGATGGATATAACATCATCATTCTCCTTTCAACATCGATAAATATCTTTTTTCAACACGTTCACGGCGGCAATGTTCAGCCATGATGATTGCATTTATTTTTTCACAAGCTTTTTGAATTTCATCATTTTCTACAACATAATCATATAAACTCATCATTTCAAGTTCTTCTTTTGCAGTTTCAATTCTCTTTTGAATAATTTCTTCCGTTTCTGTACCGCGACCTATTAATCGTCTTTCTAACTCCGACAAACTAGGAGGTGCTAAAAAGATGAAAAGAGCTTCCGGAACTTTTTCGCGAATTTGAGCCGCTCCTTGAACTTCGATTTCTAAAAAAACATCGCGGCCTGCATCCAATGTTTCATTTACATAATCGAGAGGGGTGCCATAATAGTTGCCTACAAATTCAGCATACTCTAATAGTTTTCCCTCCTCGATTAATTTTTCAAACTCTTCTCGAGTTTTAAAAAAATAATCGACTCCATCGACTTCTCCCTCACGAGGTTTTCGAGTTGTCATTGAAATGGAGTATTCATAATTTGTATTCGGTTGTTTAAAAAGCTCTTTTCTTACTGTTCCTTTCCCAACACCAGATGGGCCAGAAAGAACAATTAATAATCCGCGCTCTTTTTTCATCGATTTCATACTCTCCCTTATTACTACCTTTCCAAGCTTATTCAATATTTTGAACTTGTTCTCGCATTTTTTCTAAAATAGTTTTTGATTGAACAACCACTGGTGAAATGATTACAGACTGATTTTTCGACCCAATTGTATTAATTTCTCTGAGCATTTCTTGCATAAGGAAATCTAATTTTCTTCCTATGGAAAAAGGTTCTTCTAACGTCTCTTCTAACTGCTGGAAGTGACTTTCAAGTCGATCCAATTCTTCCGATATATCAATCCGATCAGCGAAAATAGCGACTTCAGCAAGTATTCTATCTTCTACTTCTTCCACATTTGCAATTTCTGCTAATCTTTCTGTCAATTTTTCTCGATGTTTTTTTACTGCATCTTGCGAATGTTCACGAATAAATTTTACTTGCGCTTTAAGCTCATCATTATATTCGAGCAACACTTGTTTTAATTCTTGTCCTTCTCGCTCTCGCATTTCTACTAATTTTTCCATCGCTTCTCGGACAGCAATTTCAACACTAGATGCAATCTCTTCTGGTGTTAACTCTTTTTTTTCATATAAAAGTGCACCTTCTAATGATAGCACTTCTTGCATAGAATATTGCTCATCTATTGGGATTACTTGGCGAAGTTCATCTTTTGCATTTTTATAGGCTTCAATAAGAGACCAATTAATTTTAAAATCTTTTACTTCTTCACCAGTAAGTTTTAAGTTTACTAAACAATCAAATTTCCCTCGTTTTACATATTGAGATATGATTTTTTTTGCAAGCAGTTCTGCCTCTAACCACTCTTTTGGAAATTTTGTATAAATTTCTAAAAAGCGATGATTCACTGATCGAATTTCTACTGTCAGTTGATAATCATTCGTAGTTGTGACACCTCTGCCAAAACCAGTCATACTACGCACCAAGGTAAGTCACACCTTTCATAAAGCTATGCTCCAATTATAACACATGATTAAAAAATTATAACGTATTTATCCGTTATTAGAAGATTAACTTAGCTTTTTTATTTTATTTGAAAAATTTCTCTTAGTCCATCATAGTATGATGTTTTTGGTAGGGGACCGATTTCCCGCTCATATTTTTCACCGCTTAAAATAACAGGTTCATCAATTAAATAAAACATCTCCGAAAATTCACGCATAAATGGGTTGAATAATCCTACCATTTGAACCATTCTTTTCGTTACAATGGAGATTTTTTTATCATATCCCGTAAACTCTCGAATCATTTGAATGATTTCTTCCCCGGTAATCGGACCGTAAGAAGGAATATTCCACTCTTGCCCATAAGCCTTTTCATTCAATACTAAGTTTACAAAAGCCTTTGCTCCATCAGGCAAATAAATGTATTCCCTCGCCAACTTTGGATTCCCTATAAACATGGCCTTTTTATTGTTTATTACAGCATTGATTGTTGTATATAATAATGTATTAGCGGCATTCGGACCGTAAAAATCTGGGAAATGAGCAATAGTATATTTAATTCCAGAATTCTTGATCATGTTTTCTAATTGCAATCGGATTTTTCCTTTTTTTGTATGAGGATTTTTCGGCATATCCTCCGTCATTTTTTTGCCAACACTTCGACCATAAGCATATATATTATCAACATAAGCAAATTTTATGTTGTACTTTTTTACAGTTTGAATAACATTGTCCATTAATACAGGTAGTTTTTTCCACTCTTGATAAGGTATATTCACTGAATGAACGATTAAATCAACATCTTGTGCTGCATGAAGTAAATCTGTTTGATTAAATAAATCTCCTTGGACTATTTCCACTCGTTCCTCATTATTAAATAGTCTTTCTAATTTTTCCTTATTTCGTGCAAATGCTTTTACTTCAATTCCACGATTACAAAATTCTTTTACAAGTGCCGCTCCCATATTACCTGAAGCACCAAGAACTAATACTTTTTTCATAAAAAAACTCCTCCCTTTTTGTTAACCAGTGGTCAATTAAATGTTCAATACATTTTATTGACCGCTGGTTAAATAAATATAAAAAAATTAACACACGCCTTTAAGTAAAAATTTTACGTGATGAATTGCTGCATTCTCTATATCTTCATAACTTACAACATGGGATAAATAGTGACTAACAAAACCATGCAAAGAAATAAAAATTGACCATATATCCTTTAATTGCAATTTTTTATTTGATAATGTGTATAAAGCATTGGCAAACTTCTCATATACCTTCATCGGTTGTTCATTGATGAAATTGCGTACCTCATCATCTTTTAGCATAAACATTATTTCATAATGGCTCTGATGGTTTAAACCAAACTTGATATACCCAAGCATACATTGCTCAAGTTTTTCTAAATTTTCAATGTCCTTCTCTAATACATTGTTTAATTCCTGTTCTAATAGAACAAAATATTCCTTCACCAATGCAAAAAATAATTCTGCTTTACTTTGAAAATGATAATACAAAGCACCGTGGGAACAGCCAAGTTCTTTTGCAATTTGACGCATCGAAACTTGCTGATAGCCATTTTTTACGAATAAATCTCTTGCAACATCCATAATCATTTTTGGCGTAAGGACAGGTTTAGACGCATCTCTTGCCATAATAAATCCTCCAGTCATTCTAGTTGCATTAAATTAATTGACCACTGTTCAATAATAAGATAATTCAAAGGTTTTAAAATGTCAAATGCTTCTTCTCATTAAACTTTAAATATTTTATGAATTGCATTAGAATCAATGCAGAGATATAAAAACATGATAAAATAATATATCAGTGATTTTTCAAGAAAAGAGGAACAATTATGGCATTTGATGGATTATTTACAGTAGCGATGATCAATGAGTTGAAGAGACTTGAAACTGGTCGAATTTCAAAAGTTCATCAACCAAATGCATTGGAAGTAGTGCTCCATATCCGAGCAAGAGGGAAAAATGAAAAATTATTATTTTCTATTCACCCATCATATGCACGAGTTCACTTAACAAAAGAATCGATTGAAAATCCACAAGAACCACCAATGTTTTGCATGCTCCTCCGCAAACATATTGAAGGCGGCATTATTACTCGAATTGAAAACAATGGTTTTGAGAGATTGATTACTTTTCACATTGAAAGTAAAAACGAAATTGGTGACCAAGTGACTCGGAAGTTAATCGTTGAAATAATGGGACGACATAGTAATTTAATTTTAGTTGACGATGAAAATAAAATCATCGATGGATTAAAACATTTACCACCTTCCGTTAACAGTTATCGAACAGTGCTTCCAGGATTTGAGTATATCCATCCACCAGCACAACAAAAAGCCAATCCGATTACAATATCTGATGAGGAGATTACGAACTTTTTCTCAAATGAAAAAACATCACAAGAAGTAGTTGCTCATTTTGCTGGATTTTCTCCTTTTCATGCTAAAGAATTATTGCATCGAATGAAGGACGAAAACAATAAAATTGAAATATTCCGCACGTTTATAAACGAAATTCTTGCTAGTGCTAATCCTACTTATTTAGAAGTTGATGGAAAACCTTATTTTTCACCGACAACAATTACTCATGTATCGAGGAAAAATACGTTTTTTGTTGATTTAAGCTCCCTCCTAGACCGAGCATTTTACGCAAGAGCTGAAAGGGACCGTGTAAAACAACAAGCGGGCGACTTAGAACGCTTTTTACAAAATGAAATCAATAAATTGAAAACAAAATTAAAAAAGTTACATAAAGATTTAGAACAAGCTTCCAAATTAGATCAATACCAATTATATGGCGAACTATTAATGGCTAATTTATACCAATTCGACAAAGGCATGAAGGAAGTTACCGTAACGAATTACTACAATGAACAAGAATTGACAATACCATTAGATGAAAGAAAAACACCTATCGAAAATGCCCAAAGCTATTATTCGAAATACAATAAAGCTAAACATGCGCTCATTCGGGTAAAAGAGCAAATTGATAAAACAAAAGAGGAAATTGAATATTTTGAAATGCTCATCAACCAAGTAAACCAAGCAAGCCCAACGGATATTGAAGAAATTCGTGATGAACTAGCAGAACAAGGCTATTTGAAAAAACGAAACAAAAAACAAAAGCAAAAACAATTAAAACCTGTTCCTGAAAAATTTATGTCATCAACAGGGGTTCCTATATCGGTCGGCAAAAACAATAAACAAAACGACTATTTAACCTTTAAATTAGCTAAAAAATCCGATACTTGGCTTCACACAAAAGATATTCCAGGATCACATGTCGTCATTCATTCGGATAATCCAGACGAGACAACATTGAAAGAAGCTGCTATATTAAGCGCCTATTTTAGCAAAGCAAGAAGCTCCTCTTCTGTACCAGTAGACTATACGAAAATTCGACATGTGAAAAAGCCGAATGGAGCAAAACCAGGTTTCGTGATTTATTTTGAGCAAAAAACGCTCTATGTCACACCGGATGAAGAAGTTGTATTAAAACTTAAGAAAAAAGATTGATCTTTTTATTATTGTAGTGCAAACCTATACGACGGTTTGTACTATTTTTTTAAAATAATTCAAGCCTTCTGGTTTATAAATAACCCTAAAGCTTGAGCCTTACTAAAAATAATCAACAACCTCTTTTTTCCAAACACCTTTTGTTAAAATATTGGCTCAATATTATTGCATTACCAAGTTATTAATTACTCTATAAATGCATAGAAATTAACGATTCATCTGTAAAATTTTCAGGAGGAATAATGATGCAATTCAAATTTATTCATTGCCTCAGTATATTCGTACTACTATTTGCATTTCTCATTCAATCACCTCAAAAGGCAAAGGCATCAGAATTTCATAAATCACAAGCTGAAATCGAACAGTTTTTTGATGAATTTTTTTCAAAGGAGATGTCAAAAAAGCATGTTCCAGGTGTCGGTTTCATATTAGTGAAAGATGGAAAAAGAATAATTTCAAAAGGATACGGCTACGCAAATATTGATAAAAAAATTGGGGTTGACCCAGAAAAGACTCTATTTCGGGTTGCTTCATTATCAAAAATTTATGTACTGATGGCAATTTTAAAATTGCAAGAAGAAGGCAAATTATCGGTTCATGATGAAGTATCAAAATATTTAGCAGAAGATGATCCACTTATCCATCGATTGAAAGGAATTAAAATTCACCATTTGCTTACCCATACAGAAGGCTTTCCATCTAAAGATGTTGGAACTTTTGTGTTAAATGCGGATGCCATTCCGCCTCTTCATGACACATTAATAAAAGATTTGAGAAAACCAACTATTCAACCCGGTACGGGCATTGCCTACGGTGGAATGGGTTCCGTATTAGCTGCTCATATTATTGAAAATATCACTGGAAAAGCATTTGATGTTTATGTAAAGGAAAAAATTCTTCAGCCGCTTTCTATGAACTACAGTACATTCTCTCAAACCATTCCAAAGTCATTACAACATAGTCTAGCCACTACCTATTTATTTGAAGATAATAAGTTTATTGAAACAGAGTTTTTATATGGCTCCACTCCGCCTTCAGGAGGTCTAAGTAGCACTCCAGCAGAAGTTAGCAATTTACTAATTGCCTTAATGAAAAATGGCACATTTGATGGAATCGAAATATTAAAACAAGAAACAGTACAATCTATGATTCAAGCGCAATACCGTGGACATGACAATCTAGCAGGTGTTACTTATGGATTTTTTGAATTCTTTCAAAACAACAAAAGGGCACTTGTTAGAGATGGCAGTGGATTTGGAGTAACAACCAGAATGTTGTTTATACCTGAAGAACAAATAGGATTCGTATATTTTCAAAATATTCGAGGTGATGATTTACTTAATGAATTAACCACTACTTTTTTCGATTACTTTTTTGAAAAGAAAGCAAAAAAGACTGGTATTCCCTTAACATTAGAGGAAGCAAAGAAATTAGAAGGTACTTATCGAGCAATCCAGCAACATCAAAATATCATGAAAGTTGGTAGCTTTTTCTCCGGGATGATGATTGATATTACTGCAAATCATGATGGCACTTTACAACTTGTTGTTTCAGGTCCAGGCGATACAGCAGGTTGGGGAGGATTTGAAAAAGAAGCAACGCTCACACAAATTGAACCGATGCTGTTTCAACGTAGTGATATGGAAGGATATGTTGCTTTTGAAAATCTTGACGGAAAATTATTGATGCATACAGGTAATGGTTATCACACCACGTATGAAAAAATTCCTTGGTATGAAAAAGTGATATCACAGCTAGTGTTCCTAACTATTTTTACAATACTATTTGTCATAACACTCATCTATTCAATCATCCATTTTATTAAAAGAAATAAGAAATTCTATGCTTATATGGAATTGCCTTTCCTTCAACTCTGTGGAGTAATTAGTTTATTAAATCTTTCATTTCCATTTCCAATCTTTCAATTATGTTTTATAAATCAAATAGCTGGATTCCCTGCAGTTGCTTTTGGCCTACCAAAACTCGTACAAATATTGCTGTATGTACCTGTGATTACTGGCATTTTGACCATGTTACTGTTTGGATTGTATTATCAATTGTATAGAAACGTTTCGAATAAAAGAAAAATCGGCTATTTCGTCATTCTAATGGGTTGCCTACTTTTCATCCCATACTGCATCTACTGGAGATTTTTTCCTGGTTTTGCATAATAAAAAAATTCTCCTGAATCATTTTAATGACTCAGGAGAATTTTTTTATTATAATCTACCAGCTTTCAAATCTTCATGCCAATTTTTTAAGAATGGAATATCGTCGGACTTAATAGCACCAGAATCTTTTGCCGCTTCAATTAAATAGTCGAAATTCGTTAAGCTGACATACTTTATACCCTCATTTTCAAAAGCATCCTCGGCTTTTGGCAAATTGTATGTATAAACACATACAACACCCACGACTTCGCATCCTGCATCTCTTAATGCTTTTACTGCAGTAAGTGATGAACCGCCAGTTGAAATGATGTCTTCTACAACAACTACCTTCTGACCTGGTTCTAGTTTCCCCTCAATTTGATTGCCTCGTCCATGTTCTTTCGGTTTGGAACGCACATATACCATTGGCAATTGTAATACATCACTCACCCATGCAGCATGAGGAATTCCTGCTGTTGCTGTGCCTGCAACCACTTCTGTTTCAGGAAAATGTTCTTTAATTTTTTCCGCTAAACCTTTCGCAATTTGTTTTCTTGCTTCTGGATAAGAAATTGTTAAACGTGTATCACAATAAATGGGTGATTTAATTCCACTTGCCCAGGTAAATAATTCCGATGCGTTTAATTCAACAGCACCTACTGATAACATGATTTGGGCAATTTCTTTTTCAATAGCCATTAAATTCCCTCCCAAAGTTGGCATACCTTTTTATAAGCTTCTACAGGATTTTCTGCTTTAGTCACTGCTCGTCCAATAACAATATAAGAAGAGCCATTAATTCGGGCATAGTCAGGAGTTGCAATCCGTTTCTGATCGTGAGCATCTCCACCAGGCAGTCGAATTCCAGGTGTCACTCGTAAGAACGTTTCTCCACATACATCCGCAATATTTTTTGCTTCATGAACAGAGCAAACAACTCCATCTAATCCAGCATCTTTCGTTAATTGTGCATAATGCAATACTGAATCTAACAAGGATAATGGGATTTTTTGCTCCTTTTGCATTTGTTCTTCCGTTGTAGACGTTAATTGAGTCACGGCAATGAGCATTGGCCTTTTGTCAGCACTTCCTGCCTCTAATCCTTCAATGGCTGCTTCCATCATATTTTTTCCGCCGGCTGCATGCACATTTACTAAATCAACGCCCAAACGAGCTAGCCCTTTCATTGCAGATTTCACTGTATTTGGAATGTCATGAAGTTTTAAATCAAGGAATATATCATGTCCTAAATCCTTAATTTTTCTTACAATATCAGGACCTTCTTGATAAAAAAGCTCCATTCCAACTTTTACAAACAATTTTTCATCGAATTGGTTTAAAAACTGAAAAACTTCAATTTCACTCGGAAAATCTAACGCGATAATCGGTTTGTTCATTAACGATGGCTCCTTCCGATAATCTCTTTAATATGCTTTACTCCAAGCTCATCTAACTTCGCTGGAAGGGCATCAATTATATTCGGACAAATGAAAGGATCGATAAAGTTCATTGTACCTACTGCAACTGCTGATGCACCAGCAGACATAAAGTCGATTACGTCTTGAACGCAAGAAATGCCACCCATACCGATAATCGGAATATCTACCGCTTTATATACTTCATAAACCATTCGTAAAGCAATCGGTTTTACCGCTGGACCGGATAGTCCTCCTGTAACATTGGCGATGACTGGTTTTCCAGTTTTTTCATCGAGTCGCATGCCCAATAATGTATTAATCATCGTAATTCCATCGGCTCCGCCTATTTCAACCGCTTGTGCCATTTCCACGATATTCGTTACATTAGGTGAAAGTTTCACATATACAGGCACTTGAGAAACGGCCTTCACTTGTTCTACAAGTTCTCTAGCAATCACAGGGTCTGTTCCGAACGTAATGCCTCCTTGCTTAACATTCGGGCAAGAAATATTTAATTCTAATGCTTTTACATTTGGAGCAGTTGAAATGCGTCTTGCCACTTCCACATAATCTTCCGGTGTAGTACCTGCTACATTAGCGATAATCGGCACATCAAAGCGTTCTAACCAAGGTAATTCTTCAGCCATGACTTTTTCGAGTCCTGGATTTTGTAATCCGATGGCATTCAGCATTCCAGCAGGTGTTTCTGCTACACGAGGCGTCGGATTTCCAAGTCGTGGTTCTACTGTCGTTGCTTTAATCATAATGGCTCCCAACTTGGAAAGGTCATACAACCCGGCATATTCACGGCCAAATCCGAAACAACCAGAAGCAGGCATAATCGGATTTTTTAATTGTAAACCAGGGAGTTGGATATCTAATCGATTCATAATTTCACAACTCCTTTCTCAAATACAGGACCATCTGAACAAATTTTAACGTAGTCTTTCTCTTGCCCTTCTTCCGTTTTGCAAATGCAAGCAAAACAAGCTCCAATGCCGCAGCCCATACGTTCCTCAAGGGATAAATATCCTTTTTTCTCCTCATACATTGAAGCTAATGCTCTTAACATCGGCAGCGGGCCACATGAATAAAAGATATTAAAATCTGGATTTAATTCATTCAATAAATCCGTAACGAATCCTTTAAAACCTTTTGATCCGTCATCCGTTACATAATAGGTTTCGCCTAATTTTGTAAACTCTTCTTCATAAAACGCTACTTCTTCTGTTTGGAAACCAAGTACATGGATAGTCCGAACGCCTTTAGCATTTAACTGTTTTGACAGTTCATAGAGGGGTGGAACACCAATCCCTCCTCCAACAAGAAGAGCCGTTTCACCTTCACGTGCTTCTTCAACTGGAAAACCGTTACCGAGAGGACCTAATACGTCCACCTCATCGCCTACTTGTTTCTGAGATAAAACTTTTGTCCCTCTACCTTGTGCTCGATAAATAATTGTAAATTCTTCTGCTTCTTTCTGAATATTCGCTATACTAATTGGGCGTCTTAACAAAGGCTCCAACAAATCTGAAACTCGTATATGAACAAATTGTCCAGGAGACATCTCCTGAACAATTTGACCTTGCAAAGTCATTTCAAAAATGTCTTTTGCAATTTCCCTTTGGCTTACTACCGTCATACGTTCTTGTCGAATCATGAATATACCTCCGCTTTCGGCATTTCCTGTATTGCAAATGTCATGGATTCAATGACTGTTATTAAAGCGTTAGCTGTATCCAATGATGTTAAACAAGGAATGCCGTTTTCAACAGTTTCTCGACGAATGCGGAAACCGTCGCGGGCAGGTTGTTTTCCTTTCGTTAAAGTATTAATTACAACTTGGGCATCACCGTTTTGGATTACATCCACCAACGTTTTACCTTTACCACCAATTTTATCTACTACTTCTGTTCGAATACCTGCTTCTTCAAATTTTTTCGCTGTTCCTTCTGTCGCCATGATGCGATAACCTACAGATTGGAAACGTTTGGCAAGACTAATTGCTTCTTCTTTATCTTTATCCGCTACTGTAAATAACACAGTTCCATACGGTTTGATTTCTATACCTGAAGCAACCAACCCTTTATATAATGCTTTTTCTAAAGTAATGTCTTTCCCCATTACTTCACCAGTTGACTTCATTTCAGGTCCTAGTGTGATATCGACGCGTCGTAGTTTTGCAAAGCTAAATACAGGTACTTTTACGTATACACCTTTTTTCTCTTCAACTAGACCTGTTTCGTAACCTTGTTCAACGATTGATTGACCTAAAATCGCTTTTGTTGCAACATTCGCCATCGGAATGTTTGTAATTTTGCTTAAGAACGGCACTGTTCTTGATGCACGAGGGTTTACTTCAATGACATATACATTTCCATCTGAAATGACATATTGGATGTTCATTAATCCGACAATATTTAATCCTCTAGCCAATCTTGTTGTATAATCCACAATCGTTTCAATTTGTTTTTGCGTCAAACTTTGCGGTGGGTAAACGGAAATTGAGTCACCTGAGTGAACCCCAGCACGTTCAATATGTTCCATAATGCCAGGAATGAGTACATTTTCTCCATCAGAAATCGCATCTACTTCTACTTCTTTTCCTGTTAAATAACGGTCAATTAATACAGGATGATCTGGAGAAGCTTCTACCGCATTTTCCATATATTGTTTCAATTCATTTTCGTTATAAACGATTTCCATCGCACGGCCGCCAAGAACGTAAGAAGGACGAACCAATACCGGGAAGCCGATTCTCTTTGCAATTTCCAATGCTTCATCCAATGAAACCGCAGTGTCCCCCTCTGGCTGTGGAATTTCTAATTCTTTTAAAGCTTGTTCAAACAAGTCGCGATTTTCTGCTCTGTCGATATCTTCTAATGATGTACCTAAAATTTTCACACCATTTGCTGCAAGTTTATCTGCTAAGTTAATTGCTGTTTGTCCACCGAATTGTACTACTACTCCAATCGGTTTTTCCAAATCGATAATGTGCATTACATCTTCAATCGTTAAAGGCTCAAAGTAGAGTTTATCGGAAATTGAAAAGTCTGTTGATACCGTTTCAGGGTTTGAGTTGATAATAATTGCTTCATACCCTGCTTCTTGAATTGCCCAAACCGAATGCACTGTTGCATAGTCGAACTCAACGCCTTGTCCAATTCGGATTGGACCAGAACCAAGAACGATGACAGATGGTTTATCGGAAACAATCGATTCATTTTCTTCTTCGTAAGTTCCGTAATAATAAGGAGTTGCTGATTCAAACTCCGCTGCACAAGTGTCAACCATTTTATAAACCGGTACAATACCATTCGATTTGCGAAGTTCGTAAATTTCTTTCGCTTCCATATCCCAAAGCTCAGCGATTTTTTGATCTGCAAAGCCTAGACGTTTTGCTTGTTTTAACACTTCTAAATCATTTTTATTTTCAGAAAGAACAGTCTCCATGTCGATAATGTTTTTTAGTTTATATAGGAAGAATAAATCGATTTGTGACCATTTATGAATTTGTTCCACAGCGACACCGCGGCGCATTGCTTCAGCGATAAAGAATAGCCGTTCGTCGCCTGCTTTCTTAATGCGTTTTTCAATCCAGTTATCATCATGATCTTCTGCATGTTTTAAATCGATATGATAATGGCCAGTCTCGAGAGATCGAACTGCTTTTAAGATCGCTTCTTCAAAATTACGTCCTAAAGCCATTACTTCCCCAGTGGCTTTCATTTGCGTACCTAAATTACGTTTTGCAGATTCGAATTTATCAAATGGCCAACGAGGAATTTTTGCCACTACATAGTCGATGGCAGGTTCGAAGTCTGCATATGTAGTGCCAGTAACAGGGTTTTTAATTTCATCCAGCGTTAAACCAACCGCAATTTTTGCAGCGATTTTTGCAATTGGGTAACCTGTTGCTTTAGATGCTAAAGCAGATGAACGAGAAACACGAGGATTTACTTCAATTACATAATATTTAAAACTATGTGGATCAAGTGCTAATTGTACGTTACATCCACCTTCAATTTTTAATGCACGGATAATATCTAATGAGATGTTACGTAGCATCTGATATTCCCGATCAGTTAACGTTTGGACTGGTGCTACTACAATTGAGTCACCAGTATGAATACCAACTGGATCCACGTTTTCCATGCTACAAACTACAATCGCATTATTTTTTGAGTCGCGCATTACTTCAAACTCAATTTCTTTGTAGCCTGCAATTGATTTTTCAAGTAGACATTGTTTCACTGGGCTATATTTTAAACCGCTTGAAACAATTTCTTCCAACTCTTGTTCATTGTGACAAATACCTCCACCAGTACCTCCTAGCGTAAAGGCTGGTCGAACAATCACTGGATAACCGATTTTTTCAACAAAAGCTTTTGCTTCTTCAACACTATGAACGATGTCGGATTCAGGAACTGGAGCACCTAATTCAAACATCAAACTTCTGAATAATTCACGGTCTTCTGCATGATGGATTGCTTCTAATTTTGTTCCTAATACTTCTATCCCTAATTCATCCAAAATACCTGATTTTTGAAGTTCAATTGCCATATTTAAGCCAGTTTGTCCACCAAGTGTTGGAAGTATGGCATCTGGTCTTTCTTTTCGCAATATTCGGGAAACAAACTCTAAACTAATCGGTTCGATATAAACCTTATCTGCAATTTCTGTATCTGTCATAATCGTTGCAGGGTTTGAGTTTATTAGAATCACTTTATATCCTTCTTCTTTTAATGCAAGACAAGCTTGAGTACCAGCATAATCGAATTCTGCAGCTTGTCCAATAACAATAGGACCTGAACCAATAACTAAAATGCTTTCAATATCTTTACGCTTTGGCATATGCTATTTCCTCCCCTGCTCGTTCCATTAATGCAATAAATTCATCAAATAAATAGTTCGAATCTTCCGGACCTGGTGAAGCTTCCGGATGGAATTGCACTGAAAAGACTGGATGTTTTTTATGTTTTAAACCTTCGATCGTACCATCATTTAATGAAACATGCGTAATTTCTAAATCAGTACCTTCCAATGAGTTTTCATCGATTACATAACCATGGTTTTGCGAAGTGATTTCAACAACACCAGTTTGAAGATTTTTTACTGGATGGTTTCCACCACGATGTCCGAAAGGTAACTTATAGCTCTTCGCACCGCAAGCTAATGCAATCAATTGGTGTCCTAAGCAAATACCAAACATCGGAACTTTCCCAATTAATTCTTTGATTGTTTCAATAGCTTCTGTTACATCGGCGGGATTACCTGGACCATTGGATAATAGAATGCCTTCTGGACGAAAACTCATGATTTTTTCAGCAGGTGTATTATAAGGAACTACAAGAACATCACAATGACGATTATTTAATTCACGCAATATCCCGTTTTTCATTCCAAAGTCCATTAGCACTACTCGTTTCCCTCTACCGGGACTTGGGAATGGCATTTTTGTCGAAACTTCTTTTACATGATTTTTCAAATAAGGCGTTTCATTTAATTGTTTAACTATTTCTTCTACATTCACTTCCTCGCCTGCTGCAGTTAACATCGCACGAACTGCGCCTTTTGAACGAATGATGCGAGTAAGTTTTCTTGTATCAATTCCTTCAATTCCAGGAATATTATGTGTTTTTAAATACTCATCCAAAGTGATTTCAGAACGGAAATTTGATGGGATTTTCGTTAATTCACGAACAACAACACCTCGAATAACAGGAGCAATCGTTTCAAAATCATCGCTGTTTATTCCATAGTTACCGATTAATGGATAAGTAAATGTTACAATTTGACCGTAAAAAGAAGGATCAGTAATTGTTTCTTGATACCCAGTCATCCCAGTTGTAAAAACAACTTCTCCTTGACTGCTTTGTTCACTTCCAAACGCTTCTCCCTGAAATACTGTCCCATCTTCCAAAATTAAGAGACGCTTTTTCATCATTCTTCCTCCTTATAAACCACATTTCCTTCAAAGATTGTCATGACCGGCCAACCTTTTGCTTTCCATCCATTGAATGGCGTATTGCGACCTTTAGAATAAAACTCATTTGCATCAATTGTTTTCTCTTTATTTAAATCAATAATTGTTAAGTCTGCAGGTGCACCTACCTCAATTTTTCCATAAGGAAGCTCGAAAATTTCAGCAGGTTTTGTAGCCATCCAATCCACTAATTGTTTTAGTGTAAAAATTCCTGTTTCTACAAATTTTGTATAAAGCAATGGAAAGGCTGTTTCAAATCCTACAATTCCAAAAGGAGCTCCAACCATTCCGCAACATTTTTCTTCAGTAGTATGTGGTGCATGGTCTGTGGCGATGCAATCGATCGTACCATCAAGTAATCCTTCAATTAAAGCTTTTTTATCTTCTGAAGCTCGTAACGGAGGATTCATTTTCCAATTTGCATCATCACTTGGAATGTCCATATCTTCTAATAGGAGATGATGTGGACAAACTTCTGCAGTAACACGAATGCCCGCTTTTTTAGCATCTCTTACTGTACGAACGGATTCTTTCGTAGAAACGTGACAAACATGATATCTTGCCCCAGCTGCCTCGGCAAGTAATACGTCCCGCGCAATTTGTACCGATTCACAAACGCTTGGAATTCCAGGTAATCCTAATTGTTTATTACGAACCCCTTCGTGCATTACCCCGCCATAGATTAATGAGTTATCTTCACAATGGGCAACAACAATTGCACCAACTTTTGCTGCATCTTGCATTTGTTCATACATTGTTGCAGCAAGTTGAACGCCCACGCCATCATCTGAAAAAGCTACAGCACCATGTTCTTTTAATTCAGCGATATTGGTACGTTTTTCCCCGGCTTCATCAACAGTAAGTGAGCCATAAGGAAGGACACGAACCACTGCACTGTTTTTAATTAATCCTTTAATATATTCAAGGTTTTCAACAGAATCTGGCACAGGCTTTGTATTTGGCATAGCACAAATTGTTGTAAATCCACCTCTAGCAGCTGATCGAGTGCCCGTTTCAATTGTTTCTTTATGTTCAAAACCAGGTTCCCTTAAATGAACATGTACATCGACAAATCCTGGAGAAACAAAATTTCCTTTTCCATCAATTACTTCAGCATTTTCTGGTTTTGATTCACCGATTGCAGCAATTTTGCCTTGTTCAATCGTGATCGTTGTTTTAACAAGTTCACCGTGGTCATTTAACATCTTGATATTCTCTATAAACGTCGCCATGTTATCTCTCCTTCAAAATTGTTTCAAGAATTGCCATTCGAACAAATACACCGTTTTGTACTTGTTGAAAAATTCTTGAACGTCCACATTCCACTAGTTCTGAAGCAATTTCCACATCCCGATTGACTGGCGCCGGGTGCATGATGATTGCATGTTCCTTCATTTGCTTTTCTCGTTCGGGTGTCAACCCAAATTGTTGATGATAATTTTCCTTTGAAAAATATACATCATGTCGTTCATGTTGAATTCGAAGCAACATAATCACATCACTTTCTTCTAACAGACCGTTCCATGCGTGCTGTGCCTCAAAATCACCGGCCCATTCAGGAGGACAAAGGAAATTTACATTTACTCCTAATCGTCGCAATGCGATGGCATCAGATTTTGCTACTCTGCTATGAGAGATATCCCCTGCAATCGTTACTGTTAAACCTTCGAAGCGTCCAAATTCTTTATAAATCGTATATAAATCCAATAAACTTTGGGATGGATGCTGCCCTGTTCCATCACCGGCGTTAATAATGCCGACATTAATTCCTTCGAGCAATTCTTTATAGTATTCATCTTCCTTTGCACGAATGACAACCGTATCAAGTCCAATCATTTCCAACGTTTTTACAGTATCGTACAAAGTTTCCCCTTTTAGCATACTTGAAAATCCTGCTTCAAAGGGGATGACTGTACATCCTACTTTTCGTTCTGCCATTTCGAAACTTGTTTTTGTTCGAGTGCTTGGTTCAAAAAATAAATTCGCTACATAATAGGAGCGTTGTAGCTTCGTTTCCGCTCCCTGTTCAAATTCTCTTGCTCTTTCTAAAATAGCCAACACTTCATCGTTTGATAAATGTTCCATTGAAAGTAAATTCTTCATTGTCAGTTTCCTCCTAATTTTATTTACACTCATTGCCATATACATGGCTTAGGAGGGATGACAAGTATGCACTTGCCATTCGTCTCCTTTTTTGCCTCACTGGACAAATCATTAAAGGATTATTGAATATCTTCTTATTTAAATTCTTCTATATTCTTTTCTCTACCCGGAAGGATTAAGTTTAAGATAACGCCAACAATAGCAGCAAGTGCCATACCTTCAATCGCAAATGCTTCAGTAAATCTGATTGCAGCGCCACCAATTCCCACCACTAAAATGACAGATGCTATAACCATGTTGCGGTTTTGACCAAAATCAACTTTGTTTTCTACAACCATTCGAAGACCACTTGATGCGATAATACCGAATAATAGGATGGAGATTCCTCCTAAAACGGCTGTTGGAATTGTTTGTACTAACGCCATTGCTTTACCGAAGAATGAAAGTAATATTGCAATCACTGCAGCACCCATGATGACATACACTGAATACACTTTCGTAATGCCTAATACACCAATGTTTTCTCCATAAGTCGTTTTCGGTGGACCACCAATTAGCGCACTTACAAATGTACCTAAACCATCACCAAGAATGGAGCGGTGCAATCCTGGATCTTTAATATAGTTTCGTTCAACGATTTTTCCTAATACGAGTTGGTGACCGATATGTTCTGAAATCGTTACGATCACAATTGGAACCATGGCTAATAAAATTGTTGATGTTACGTTAAACTCATAATGAATTCCAGGAATTAAAAAGTCTGGGACTGCAAACCATGATGCTTCTTTTACTTTTGTAAAATCTACGATACCGATGATTGCGGAATATATATACCCGACTACTAATCCTAAAAGAATTGGCATCGCGCTTAAAATATTTTTAAAGAACACGTTGAAAAATATCGCTGCAAATAAAGTCACTAATGCTGCTGAAAAATGCCAGCCACTATATTGTTTTACTAATTCTGTTTGACCTGTATCAGAATTTACTTGTTCCACTGAAATATTCATTGCCATATCTACCGCTACTCCAGCAAGTCCAAGTCCGATTACCATAATAACTGGTCCTACTACAACAGCTGGCAATATTTTCATAATCCATTTATAGCCGGTTTTATATATTAGTAATGAAACAATTCCATATACTAATCCAACTGCCATCGCACCAATCATTGCATTTCCAGGATTCACTGCTGCACCCTCTGGATCTAAACCGCCAGATACTAATAACATCGGTGCAATAAATGCGAAGGATGAACCTAAATAAGCTGGTACTTTAAATTGTGTTACAATCAAAAAGATTATTGTTGCAATACCGCTTGTTAAAAGTGCAATCGCTGGACTTAACCCAACTAATTGGGGCACTAAAATCGTCGATCCGAACATGGCAAACATATGTTGAAAACTTAATGTAATGAGTTGTCCACTAGAAGGTTTTTCATTAATATCGATAACTTGATTTGACATAATTTTACCTCTCTATCTTCATTAGTTTGATTTGTGTAAAGTAACTTGATCTTTTCCGTCTACTTCTGTTACATGAACAACAATTTTTTCAGAACTGGAAGTCGGAATGTTTTTCCCTACATAATCTGCCCGAATTGGCAATTCCCTATGTCCTCTGTCAATTAATACAGCAAGCTGAATTTGAGCAGGACGCCCTAAATCCATCACTGCATCAAGTGCTGCGCGTACAGTTCTACCTGTATAGAGCACGTCATCAACAAGAACTATTTTTTGATCATTCACAACGTAATCAATATCCACTTGTTGTACAGTTGGCTCGTCCTCATCAAATTTCGTAGATAAATCATCGCGGTATAATGTAATATCTAATTCACCTGTGCGAACTTTTGTACCTTCAATTTTTTCGATTCTCTCAGCCAATCTCCTTGCAAGATAAGTACCGCGAGTCCTAATGCCAACTAAAATAACTTTGTCAATTCCCTTATTTCGTTCAATAATTTCGTGAGCAATTCTCGTTAACGCTCGGTTCATCGCCTGTGCGTCTAACAATTCTGTGACTTGAGCCATTCATAAATTCCTCCTTATTTCATAATCCAATCACTTTGCACAAAAAAACCTCTTAAGCCGTCAGCTTAAGAGGTTGAAGTTACAGTAAAATAGTATGTTGGTATAGTAATTGAGTACAGTAATCCCTGTAAAATTGGGTACACTTCACCCTAATTAGATATAATTATACCCATTCCATCCAACATATCTCATTACCTTTTCAGCCTCTCTGGACTGCCATTAAAGGTACTCATATTTTATTGTCGTTTGATGTTATTCTACTTCTGTAAAGTATAGAACTAATTATCTTCCAAGTCAACACTCTTTTCTTAATTGTTCAAGTAAATTTACAAAATCATGAGGTAAAGGTGCTTCAAATTCCAAAAATTCATTTGTTCTAGGATGCACGAAACCTAAAACACCTGCATGTAAAACTTGTCCTCCAAAATCAATCGTTTTCTTTGGACCATATTTCGGATCTCCCACTAATGGATAACCAATATATTTCATATGAACGCGAATTTGATGAGTGCGCCCTGTTTCTAATTGACATTCCACTAATGTATATTTTCCTCCAAAACGTTCCAACACTTGGAAATGAGTAATTGCTTCTTTTCCATTGTTGACAACAGCCTGTTTTTGGCGGTCTTTCGGATCCCGACCAATAGGAGCATCAATTGTACCTTTATTATGTGGAATATGTCCATGAACTAATGCAGTATATTTTCGTTTTACTGTTTTATTCACTAACTGTTCAACAAGCGAATGATGGGCTTGGTCATTTTTAGCAACCATTAACAGACCAGAAGTATCTTTATCGATGCGATGAACAATCCCTGGACGAAGAACCCCGTTAATTCCAGATAAATCTTTACAATGATACATTAAGCCATTCACTAATGTACCTGTCATATGTCCTGGGGCAGGATGAACTACCATCCCCCTTGGTTTATTCACAACAAGTACATCAGAATCTTCATACACAATATCCAACTCTAAATTTTCAGGGATTACTTCAAGTATTTCAGGTTCGGGAACATCTACTTCAATAGAATCCCCTTCTTTTACTTTATATTTAGCCTTTACTTCCTTGCCGTTTACTTTTATTAGCCCTTCTTCAATCCAATTTGATATTTGTGTTCTGGACCAGTCCTCTTGAATAGTTGATAAAGCTTTATCAATTCGTTCTCCTGCTTGTTCTGCTTCAATTGTTATGGATACAACTGTCATTGTTTCACCTTTCTCTGTTCTTTTTGATCTTCCTTTAATATCACAATAATCAACATGACTACGGATATCGTCAATGCCGCATCAGCTACATTAAAAATAGGAAAATCATAGCGGATAATTGGAATGAAAACATCAATAAAATCAACCACTTCACCTCGAAAAACTCGATCGATAAAGTTGCCGATTGCCCCACCTAATAAAATCATTAAACTAACGCCAAGTAAAGGCTTATTTTTTCCTTCTTTATGAAAATAATAAATCACACCGACAATTACAATAATCGTGACAATATAAAAAATCCACATTTGTCCTTGAAGCATTCCCCAAGCTGCTCCACGATTTCGATGACTTAAAATACCAATCCAAGGATCCCAAATGCCAATCCTATCACCTATTTGCATAGTCGTCACGATAAACCATTTTGTAATTTGATCAATCAATATGATGAATAGTGCTAAAACGTAGTATTTAAACACATTCTTTCCCCCGTTTGCCTATATATCTTCATTATTCTAACATATTCCTTCAATTAATACAGAGAAACTATTCCTTTTATTTCAATTCCTATGTAAAAAAACAAAAATATTGTGTAAATACTACTTCCATTTAATATGATAATCCTCCTACTTGTGCGTTTGCCTTTCGCACTTGCGCAGATATCTTCATTGCTTCCTTTCCGCTCGTGCAGATAATTCTTTAACTTGTGCAAATACACTCCTCACTCGTGCAAATAATTTTTCAACTTGTGTGGATACATTTCCCACTCGTGCAGATAATTTTTCAACTTGTGTGGATACACTTCCCACTCGTGAAGATAATCCTTCAACTTATGCGGATACAGTGTAAACCACTCCATTAAATGGAAAAAATCTTTTGTAACAACCTTACAAATTCATGAATCGTTCCATTAAATTTCTTCTACTAATCATTTTATAAAAAAAGATGTATTTGCAAACAAAAAAACCGCCCTTGAATTACATAAGTAATTCAAAAGCGGTCTATTAATTATTCGTAATGATTGATTACAATTTCTGCACAGCGAGCACACAATGTTGAATGTTTTTCGTTTTGTCCAACAGTTTCAGCATAAGACCAGCAACGTTCGCATTTTTCGCCATTCGCTTTCTCAACAGCGATGGATGTTTTATCTAACTCTACAGCATTGTTTGGTGCATCTTTTCTATTGCCTAGAACAACAAATTGTGATACGAGTGAAATTTGTTTAAAGTCAACATGTTCATCATTTAATAATGCTAATACTTCTTCATCATCTGCATAAACAGCCACTTTTGCATCTAATGGTTTACCAATGATTTTCGCGTTTCGTGCCTCTTCTAAAGCTTTTAATACTTCGTCACGAATCTCCATCACTTGATTCCATTTTTCACGAAGTTCTTTGAAGTTGCTGCGTTCATCAACTTCTGGGAAGTCTGTTAATTGAACAGAAGTTTCTTCTTCATTTAAATATGACCATAATTCATCCGTCGTATGTGGGATGATTGGTGTTAGAACCTTTAATAATGTATGCAAGCAATCATACATCACTGATTGCATCGCACGGCGAGCTGGATTGTTTGGCGCCTCAATATATACTACGTCTTTCGCAACATCTAAATAGAATGCTGACAATTCAACAGACACAAAGTTGTTGATGGAATGATAAACTGCTGAGAAATCATATCTGTCATATGCAGCACGCACTTGTTTTAATACATCCTGCAAGCGCATGTACATATATTGATCCACTTCACGCAATTCTTCATATGGAACTCGGTCCGTTTTTGGATTGAAATCATATAGATTCCCGTGTAAATAACGAAGCGTATTTCGGATTTTACGATACACTTCAGAAATTTGTTTTAACATGTCCATCGAAATACGAACATCACCTGTATAATCTACAGAAGCAACCCATAGACGAAGAATATCCGCACCATATTGTTTCATCACTTGTTCAGGAGCGATGACGTTTCCAAGGGATTTACTCATTTTGCGTCCTTCACCATCTAAAACGAACCCATGAGATAAAAGCCCTTTATATGGAGCATGTCCATTAATTGCAACAGATGTAATTAACGATGAGTTAAACCATCCACGATATTGGTCAGAACCTTCTAAATAAAGGTCAGCAGGATATTTCATGCCTCGTTCAACAAGCACACCTTGGTGAGTGGAACCAGAATCGAACCACACGTCCATAATATCTTTTTCTTTCGTAAATTTTCCGTTTGGACTGCCTGGATGAGTAAAACCTTCAGGTAATAAATCTTTTGCTTCTTTTTCAAACCAAATATTTGAACCGTGTTCACGGAACAATTTTGCTACGTGAGCAATTGTTTCTGGTGTAATAATTTCTTCTCCATTTTCAGCGTAAAATACCGGAATTGGCACACCCCAAGCGCGTTGACGGGAAATACACCAGTCACCACGATCGCGAATCATGTTGTAAAGGCGAATTTTACCCCAGCTTGGTGTAAATGTTGTATTTTCAATCGCTTCCAACAATTGATCGCGGAACGGTTCGATGGAACAGAACCATTGCGGCGTTGCACGGAAAATAACCGGTTTTTTTGTACGCCAGTCATGTGGATAGGAGTGCGTAAAGAAATTTAATTTTAATAAAGCTCCGACCTCTTTTAATTTTTCAGTCACCACTTTATTGGCATCATCATAGAACATGCCTTCAAATCCAGGTGCTTCATTAGTATAGCAGCCTCGGTCATCGATTGGGCTCAATACGTCCAAACCGTATTTTTTCCCTACGATATAGTCGTCTTCCCCGTGTCCAGGTGCAGTATGAACACATCCAGTACCTGCATCGAGTGTTACGTGTTCTCCAACCATTACTAAAGAATCGCGGTCATAGAATGGATGTTTCGCAACAATATATTCCAATTGTTGTCCTTTTACTTCTTGAACGATTTCAACTTGTTCCCATCCAATTTCTTTTGAAACGTTTTCAATCAATTCTTTTGCAACGATATATAAGTTGCCATCCACTTTCACAACGGCATACGTAAATTCCGGGTTAACAGAAATACCTAAATTAGCTGGAATTGTCCAAGGTGTAGTTGTCCAGATGATGAATTTTGCATCTTCAGGAACAACGCCTTTTGCGTCTTTAATTTCAAAGCTCACATAAATGGATGGTGATTTCACATCTTTATATTCAATTTCCGCTTCCGCCAATGCAGACTCGGAAGACGGAGACCAGTAAACAGGTTTTAACCCTTTGTAAATGTACCCTTTCTCCGCCATGCGGCCGAACACTTCAATTTGGCGGGCTTCGAATTCAGGTTTTAATGTAATGTATGGATTTTCCCAATCACCCCGTACGCCTAAACGCTTGAATTGGGCCTTTTGATTTTCAATTTGTTCGTAAGCATATTCTTCGCAAAGTTTGCGGAATTCGGCAATTGACATTTCTTTGCGATTAACACCTTTTTTCGTTAACGCATGTTCAATTGGAAGCCCGTGCGTATCCCAACCTGGAATATATGGAACATGGTAACCTGTCATAGAACGATGACGGTTAATCATATCTTTAAGGATTTTATTTAATGCATGTCCAATATGAATATCCCCGTTTGCATATGGAGGACCATCATGTAATACGAATTCTGGACGACCTTTCGTACGGTCATTTACCAGCTTATTAATATTCATTTGTTCCCATTTTTCTTGAATTTTTGGTTCGTTAACCGGAAGATTTCCACGCATTGGAAAATCAGTTTTAGGCATTAATAACGTATCTTTATACTCTACCATTCAACTTCCTCCTTTAATTATTTTGACCTATACGTATTTTTAAATTTGGATTTTGCAAAATAGAAAATCACTCTCAAAATAAAAAAAGTTTCTCTATCCCTATAGGGACGAGAAACGATTGCCCGTGGTACCACCCTTATTCACAACGTCAATAAAATAATTGACCGTTGCCTCATGACACTGTAACGTCGTGTAAAACGAAATCACTTACTTTCCTTTCAGTGATTTGGCTCAGGAGCGATTTTCTTTTTTGCTGCTTGTTCGAGCTTCCACCGCCCTCGAATCGCTAGTTGCCGCAAGCAAAAAATACTGTCTCCGTCAACACCTATTATCCCTGTTGATTAAATTCCTGTGTATCAGTATATGAAAATCATACCACCCAGTCAAGTATTAAGAAAATTATTACAATTTTTCTTGTTCTGATGTACTATTTTTAAGAAATTCTTCTTCATCCTCTAACTTAAATTGTTCTTGTATCTCCGTTAATCCAATATCGTATTCCATTAAGTGATCCCAATCATCGGCATTCAACAAGTCCAACTGCGCTTCTACTAACATTTTGAAACGGTTTCGGAATACTTTTGATTGCTTTTTTAATGCATCAATTTCAATTGTTATTTTCCGTGCTTTTGCTAATGCTTCATTGACAATACGATCCGCATTTTTTTCCGCTTCTTTAATGATAAGTTTTGCCTCTTGTTGAGCATTTCTGCGTACTTCCTCTGCCGCTTCTTGCGCTACGACAATCGATTTTTGCAAAGTATCTTCCATTGTATTATAGTGCTCCATTTGAGCAGTCATTTGTTTTACCTTTTCTTCAAGCTCTTTTTTCTCTCGAATAATGAGCTCATAATCTTTAATAATTTGATCTAAAAATTCATTTACTTCGTCTTCTGCATAACCTCGAAAAGCCCTCGTAAATTCTTTATTATGTATATCAAGAGGTGATAGTGGCATGGTCTCGCACTCCTTTAGTCAAAATGTAAGCTTATTATTATTATTATAACGTTCGATGAAGTTCTTTACAGTAAATTTTTAAAACAATCTTACTTTCGCTCAAATAGTCCTATTGTTAATCGAATTTTGTCTTTTTTCGTTCGCCCTTCAATACGTGTAATTTTGAAACGCCCAAAGCCTCGACAAGAAATTGTATCCCCTTCTTGCAGCTCATAGGATGTTTCTTCACAAAGAGCAAAATTCACTTTTACTTTCCCTCCACGAATTAAGTTTTGGGATTTTTGCCTTGAAATATTAAAACTATTTGATAATATGGCATCTAATCTCATTGAAGATACAGTAAGCACTTTCTCTATCCATTCATCTTGCGGAAGAATTAACTCTTCCATGTTTTCTAATTCATCAATCCGCACATTTACCCTGCCGATTTTCGTCAAATTAGTTTTCACGTAAAGCGCAATCTCTTTTGTACAGGCAAACTGAATAATTTCCTTATCAATGCGGATGTCCCCAAAATGTTTGCGGTCAATTCCTAAGGAAAGCAAAGCTCCTAACACATCCGGATGCCTTAATTCAACGAACTTGGAAGGGAATGTTAATTTTAATATGATAATTTCAAAATCTTTTATAGTTGGTTCAAAATAGGATGGGGCAATGTACAGTCTTTTCCTTTCCGCTTCTTGAAACGCCCCTTCACTATAAACGTTAATTTCATCATGAGTTCCAATAATGGATTGTACTATATGTTGTTCTCTCGGATCTAAGAACACGGTTAATTTTGGGGCATATCGATCTTCCACTTCTTTTTTCCATTCAATGACACGTTCGATAAATGGTTGTTCATCTTTTCGAAAATGTTGCAAAATATTCTGCATGTCGTCAACTCTCTCATGAATAATTCAGAAAATAAAGAACATTATATAAAAAGGATGTGACTCTTCTTTGAGCCGCACCCATCGCTAAAATAGAATATAACTTAATACTTTATAAACTCCACGCTCAATAAATGTGAGAACAATTAAGGCGATAATTGGTGAAAAATCAATCATTCCAATCGGTGGAATAAATTTTCGGAAAAACCCTAAATAAGGTTCACAAAACTTTTCTAATATCTGACCAAAAGCAGTACCTCTAGATGCTGGAACCCAAGACATTAAGATATAAATAATCAACATTAATGAATAAATTTGAAATCCTATCGATATGATTTGTATAATTGCCATAAACTCCTAATTACCTCTCTATTTTAGATATCGTCGTAATAATAATTGGAAATTTCACCTTGCACTTCAACATTTTCTGGAGTGCATAGAAAAATATTGTCACCAATTCGCTGAATATCCCCACCTAGAGCATATACGGTGCCGCTTAAAAAATCAATGATGCGCTTTCCAGCCTCATGGTCAATTCGTTGAAGATTGACGATGATGGCACGTTTATTTTTTAAATGCTCAGAGATATCTTGTGCTTCAGCATACACCCTTGGCTCTACTATAACCACTTTGGCGTTTTTCAATGAATTTGCAGATTGAATATTAATAACATTTAACGTTTTCTCTTCACCATGGCTATTGACAATTTTTTTAGTTTTCCTAGTTACAGTCTCTTGTGGTAATGAAACTGGTTCTTTTGCTGTTGGTTGAATTTCTTGCTCTTCTTCTTCATCTAAGTAAAAGAAATTTTTTAATTTGCTAATCATGCCCATCTTTTCAACCCCCTATCCTACAAGAGCTGTTCCGATTCTTATAAAAGTTGCACCTTCTTCAATAGCAATCTCATAATCGTTGGACATCCCCATCGATAACTCTTGGCATGGTGCATACGGTAAATTCAGCTTCATAACCTCTTGTTGTAATTCTTTTAAATCACGAAAAACTTTTCGAATAATTTCTTCGTTCTCTGTATTTGGAGCCATTGTCATTAAACCGACTACTTGAATTTTGCTGAATTTTTCTAAGGATTGAATGAAAGGAATCACTTCTTCTTTGCTTAAGCCATGTTTTGATTCTTCACCTGAAACATTTGCTTGAACAAAACATTTTACTGGTTTTATTGCTCGCTTTTCAATTTCTTCCGCTAAGCTCATACGATCCAATGAATGTAAATAATCAATTTCATTAATGACTTTTTTTACTTTTTTTGATTGTAGGGTGCCAATATAATGCCAAGCAGCTTGATCTTGAATCGATTCTTTTTTCGCAAGTAATCCTTCTGGACGATTTTCGCCAAGATGAATTAATCCTGCATTTAATACTTCTTTCGTGCGTTCAACAGATACTTGTTTTGTTACTGCAATAATTTGAATATGATCATGCTGTCGGCCTGCTCTATTTTTGGCTCCTTCTATTCTTTGTTGAATAATTTCTAAGTTTTCGCGAATATTTGCCATAATAATCCCATCTTTACAACTATAGTTTCTTTCATTTTAACAATCAAATCTCTATTTTTCAATGAATACCAATAATTAAGAAACCCCTTTTACTAAAATGACATCTTTGCCGATTACTAAAATATCGTTGATGAATACTTTGCGAACAGGTTCTTCACCTTGTAGAAAGGTTAAAAACTTTTTTGGTTCTGATACAAGAAAAGCTGTAATCATTCCGGTTTGTTCACAAACTTCTGCATCGATAATGTACCCGATAAATCTGCCACTGCCCGCCTCAATTATTTCCTTTTGTTGAACTACTGAAAATTTCAATTGAATCTCCTTTCAATAAATGATTACTTCAAGAAAATACAAAACTTCGTTCAGAAAACTTCAAAATACTTTGAATTTATTCTAGAGCAGCGATGAGAGGATAAAATTTAATCTATTTTACGACAAAAGCATACTCGATAGGACCTATACTACTCTTTATAAAAATAAAAACGCACTTGTGAAAAGTGCGTCGGATTTTACAGTGATGATCCTTATCCTAATTTATAGTCTTTTTGCATGGTTTCAATCGCATTCTTTTCAAGTCTAGAAATTTGAGCTTGTGATATTCCAAGGGATTTTGCTATTTCTGTTTGTGTTTCGCCATAGTAGAAGCGTTTTGCAAGAATTAATTGTTGACGTTCATCGAGCTTTTGAATACTTTCTTTTACACTAACATACGCAACCCATTGGTCTTCTGACACGGCTTCATCCCTTAATTGGTCCATGATATATACTGCATCTCCACCATCGGAATAAATCGGCTCTTGAAGAGATAGTGGATCTTGTATCGCATCTAAAGCATATAGCACATCTTCTTTTTTCATGTCAATCATTTCAGCTATTTGTTCAATTGTTGGCTCATATAAATTTTCAGATATGAACTTTTCTTTTGCCTGCATTGCTTTATAAGCTATATCTCTTAAAGATCTTGATACGCGAAGAGCATGATGATCTCTTAAGTGTCTTCGAATCTCACCAATAATCATTGGTACAGCATATGTTGAAAATCTTACATTATGCTTTAAATCGAAATGGTCGATGGCTTTTAATAATCCGATACATCCAACTTGGAATAGGTCATCTGCTTGTTCACCTCGATAAGAGAATCTGCCGACGATACTCAGTACCAGACGTAGATTACAAATAACCAATTCATCTCTAACCCATGTTTCTCCGTTTTTCAAACGAACAAATAGCTCTCTCATTTCTTCATGTTTTAATACTGGCAAAGAAGCAGTATCAACACCACAAAGCTCAACTTTTGTACGCACCATCTTCTTTTCCTCCAGACTTTTTATCTCTTGGATTGTTTTTTAAGTTTGTCCGAAAAGGAAAAGAATATGCGTATTGTTACTAGTCCAATTTCAGCCAATTCTTTATGAGATTGGTTGGTTTAAGGATTCTCTTAACTCGGAAATAATTTTCTTTTCTAAGCGAGAAATATATGATTGAGAAATTCCTAAGTGATCCGCAACTTCTTTTTGCGTCATTTCTTTTTTACCGTTTAAACCGAATCTGCATTCCATAATGTATCTTTCTCTCTCGCTTAATCCGTTAATTGCTTCAAACATCGACGCACGTTCAATTTTCTTCTCAACATCATTCATAATAATTTCTTCATCTGTGCCTAAAATATCTGATAGTAGCAATTCATTACCGTCTGGATCTGAGTTTAATGGTTCATCTAAAGAAACTTCACCCTTCATACGACTTGTCTTTCTTAAATGCATTAAAATTTCATTTTCAATGCATCGAGAAGCGTATGTGGCAAGTTTAATATTCTTTTCTTTATTGTAAGTTTCAATTGCCTTTATTAATCCGATAGAGCCAATACTAATTAAATCTTCAATAGGTGTACCTGTGTTATCAAAACGTCTTGCAATATATACAACAAGACGTAGATTTCTTTCAATTAATGTATCGCGAGCTTTCATATCACCATTCATAAAGGCTTCTATTACTGACATTTCTTCTTCTCTAGACAATGGTACCGGCAATGAATCATGACCTCCTATATAGTATGTTTTTTTAGTGCGAAACTTACTAAATATTCTCGTGATCAGTTCTTTCAGTTTTTCAAACAACCATTCTCCCCCTTTATGAATTAGTTCAACGCTAAAACGTGGAGTATCATTTGTGCATTCTGCGGAAAACGAGCATCGTGTCTAGTAAAAACTACATATTCATCCAATATTTCCTTCTTTACGTTTCCGTAAAGAATCAGACGGTCAAAACGAAATGCTAATGCGGTTGACGTTTCTTTTTGGACCGTTGACAATGTCAAAATTCTGATTTTAGGGTACATAAAGCTAGGAAACATTGTTAGTTGATAAGGATTCTTGTCGTCCCACGTAAGCAAACCTTCTTTTAACTCTTTTGGCAATTTTTCTTCTACCGCTTGATACGATAAGAAATGAACCGGTTTTCCGCTAATCGGTTCCACACATTCATTTCCCGTATCAATGAATCCTTTCAACGAATATGTTTTTTGAAATAGCTCTAATTCACAATCAACGACAAAGGATTGTTGCAACCTTTCTTTTGTCATATTTCTCCATTTCGAATGAATAAAAGTTAAACTAAGAACAGCGATACTTAAACAAAAGATAAAAAAAATAAGATCCGATTGTCTAAGTAAAAAAGGTAATAAACTTGTGAGCAACCCACCTAGAAAAAAGGTGGCAACAAGCAACACTGTTCCTTGTTTCAACAGTGTTTGAATTCGAAAGGAGAAAGCGAGTCCAATTAATAAAAGAAAACTTGCAACTGCTCCTATAAATGTGTGATAAAGTATTGAAGACACGAGTCCGCTAATGAATGCACTAAATAACAATCTTCTTTTCCTTACATACAATCCCGTTATTTCCTTCGTAAACTTTAATAAAAAGTAATTAAATAACGTATTGTATAGTACGAGTAATTCTCCAATCATTTTAGCGTCCTCCTATTGATAGATTATCACTGTCTCCATGTGGAAAATGTCAAAACGTTGTAGGGAAAGTGGAGTTTTTATTGACAAAATATTGCATATACCGAGAAAATATGCATAAAAAAAGGAACAATCTAGCGTAATTTTTAATACGCTATATTGTTCCTTTGCTACTTTTTTCGTTGATAGATAAATATTTTATTTGAGAAAATGTCGAATTTTCAATTTTTGTGTAACATTATTTCTTAATTTAAAATAGTTATTGGTTTCGATGACGACGATTTCTTAAAAATGTTGGAATGTCTAAAATATCTTCTTGTTGATTGCGATTATATTCCGCTTGCTGTTGCGGTTCTACATTGCGTTCCCGCATTGGTTGTTGTTGTTGAACTATGTTCTGCTGTGAGCTACGAGTATTGATAGAAGGTCTTACACTTTGTGTGTTTTGAGGTGCAGCATCTTCTGAAAAGCCCGTTGCAATCACTGTTACAATGATTTCATCATTTAAGTTTTCGTTAATCACTGATCCAAAGATCATATTCACTTCTTCATCAGATGCAGACGCAACGATATCAGCTGCTTCTTGCACTTCAAATAGACTTAAATTTGTTCCTCCAGTAATATTCATAATGACACCTTTCGCGCCATCAATGGAAGTTTCAAGTAGTGGACTGGAAATCGCTTTTTTCGCAGCTTCAGTCGCACGATTTTCGCCAGAAGCAATACCGATACCCATAAGTGCTGATCCCTTATTGGACATAATTGTCTTTACGTCCGCAAAGTCTAAGTTGATGAGACCTGGTGTAGCTATCAAGTCGGAAATCCCTTGCACCCCTTGACGTAATACGTTGTCAGCTTCACGGAAAGCTTCAAGCATTGGAGTGCTTTTATCCACAATTTGTAATAATTTATCATTCGGAATGACAATCAGAGTATCCACCGCTTCTTTCATTGCAGCAATACCACTAATTGCCTGTGTTTGTCTCTTCTTACCTTCAAAAGAAAACGGTCTTGTCACAACCCCAACAGTTAATGCTCCCAAATCCTTTGCAATTTGTGAGATAACTGGTGCGGCACCTGTTCCAGTTCCTCCACCCATGCCTGCAGTGACAAATACCATATCTGCTCCACGAACAACTTCTTCAATTTGTTCTCTACTTTCTTCAGCAGCTTTTTTACCTATTTCAGGATTTGCCCCTGCACCTAATCCACGAGTCAGTTTACTACCAATCTGTAATTTTATTTCCGCTTTTGATAGTTTTAAAGCTTGAGCATCTGTATTTACTGCAATAAATTCAACACCTTGAACTCCATGTTCAATCATTCTATTTACAGCATTATTTCCACCGCCGCCTACACCAATTACTTTAATATTGGCTAGCTGGTCAATATTCGTATCAAATTCTAACATTCTTTCTCCTCCTGCCACACTAGTATATTCTTCTTTTTATTTATTCAAAAAATTTATCAAATAACCTTTTTGCTTTATCGATAACGCTCGAATTATTACCGTTATCAGCTTTTTCAGATGCATGAGATTGTTTTTTAGGAGGAGTAGTAACTGAACCTACCGCTTGATAAACAGGTGCTTTCGATACCGGGCTTCTTCCAAAAAATTCATCTTCCATATGTGCATAACAAATTAAGCCAACAGCAGTTGTAAATGAAGGTTCTCGAACCCCGATATAATCAGGAATATAAATTCTCACGCGCGTTTGCAAAACTTGGCGTGCAAGTTGAGCAATACCTTCTAATGAAGCAACACCGCCTGAAATAACGATTCCACCAGGTAAATCTCTTACTCCCAAGCGAGCTAATTCGTCTAAAACGAGATCAAACAATTCTTCCAAACGGGAACTGATAATTTCCGCTAAGAATTTTTGACTGTACTCTTCTGTGGCATCTGTACCTACAACTGGCACTTCAAATACTTCCTCTTCCGAAGCATCCTCATAGAAGGCATGTCCATATTGTCTCTTTATTTTTTCGGCTTGTTCAGTTGGAGTTTTTAATATGATGGATAAATCTTTTGTAATATGGTCGCCACCGACCGGAACGACTCCTGTATGAGTTAACAAGCCATCTTCAAATACGGCAATCGTGGTTGAACCGCCACCAATATCAATAAATGCGGTACCTTGGTTCTTTTCGTCTTCCGTTAAAGCAAAATATCCTGCTGCCAAGGGTTGCAAATAAATTTCTTTAATATCAAGTCCTGCACGCTCTACACATCTCAGAACGTTATGCAATAATGTGCGAGATGTAGTAATCATTGTGGCATCCATTTCAAGTCGAATACCAATCATGCCGCGGGGATCTTTAATTTCATCCAAGTTATCGACAATAAATTGTTTTGGAATTAAATTGACAAGTTCCCGCTCTGGTGGTATCGACATCACTTGAGCAGATTCAAACACTCGCTCTAATTCATCATCTGTAATTTCACGATTTTCGCTATTAACTGCCACAACACCTTTCACTGGCTGTAAGGCTGTTTGATTTGCAGGTATACCTAAAACGACCTCTCGAATTTGAATTCCTGTCATTCGTTCTGCCTGTTCAACGGCTTTTTTAATTGATTGAACGGTTGCATCTATATCAACAATTGCACCTTTTCTAACGCCATTCGTTTTGACATTTCCAACTCCTATAACATGCAACTGGCCATCTGTTACATCACCAATTAATACTTTAATAGAAGAGGAACCTATATCGAGTGAAATATATATATTTTGATGGTTCATCTCACCGCACCTCCTTCGAATGCTACTACACTCATTTTATTTTAAAATACTATATATGTCTAAGTAAATTCTTGTATAACATAATACATAATAAATTCTACTGCTATTATACAGTTTTTTCATCCTTTTTTACATGTCTGTCTTCCCACTTTTGTATCAAAATTCGTCGAATGATTGCAATATTTTGAAAAAGTCTGACTCCAAAAGCAAATACCGCTGCTAAATATAAGTCTACTCCCAAATGGACACCTAAAAAAGCTAGTCCAATAGCTAACGCGATATTAAAGAAAAAACCTGTGATAAACACCTTATCATCGTAAACTTGTTGCAAATTTGCCCGAATTCCTCCAACAATTGTATCTAGCGCAGCAAGTACAGCTATTGATAAGTAATTTTCATAAACTGAAGGAATTTGAATATCGGTCAATAAACCTAAAGTTAATCCTAATACTAATCCTAAAAATGGTAACCACATATTCTAATCCCCTTCACTTTTCAGCAAATAAGTATTAGTCAAATCCCCATCATAGGCATCAATCGTAATCTCCTCTTTTGCTGGGTGTATTGTCAACTTCAAATTATCGAGATAAAAATCATCTTGAAAAGTCGAAGCATATAAATAGCTATGAAGTTTTTCTGCTTGTTCAAAGTTTTCCGTAATAATATAAATATCTACATTTGAATTGCTTATTGGAACACTGTTGACTGTCGTTTTTCCATTAATATCCCGAATGGCAGTAGTATGGACAATTCTCTGTCCATCTATTTCAATATAAAGACCGTTATAACGATATATTTCGTTCACAAGTCTAATTAAAAGATCAGGGGATATTGGTTCCACTTTATAGCCGCTCAGAATCAACTCTTCTGCAGGCCTAATATTTAAATGAACTCCTGGACCAACCACCTTTGTCAGACCTGCCCTCTTTTTTAAATTGTCAACAGTTGATTGTAATACTTTTCCTTGTTCTTCAATGTTTGCATCTTCATATTCTGCTGCAATTTTTTTTAATGAAACAATTTCGTTTAATAGTTCAGAGTGCACTTTTTTTTCTTCTGATAGCTCTTGACGTATTTCCCAAATGTCTCTAGTATCTCGTGATTCAGGTTTTTGTATTGTATTATATTGAACAGCAATCATTAACCCTACAATAAAAGAAATAATCGTGATTCGAATGACTACTTTATTTTCCACCTGCCTGCCCCCTTTTAAGAATTTATTGAAGGCATTTCAATATTATCCAATGCTTGAATAGTTACGATAATTGAATCATTTAATAATTGATCAAAAACTCCACCTGCTATTTTTAAAGAAGAAATTAATGTTTCTGAATTTCCGATTGCTTCAATTTCAAAAGGAGCAGGATATTGTGTTCCATCCACCGTAATCACAGGACCATTGCAATGAATATAAGAATTTGGTTTCAATCGATGTCCATTTATAGCAATTGCTTCAGCACCGGAAATTTTTAATTCATTAATGACCATAAAAATATGACTTTCATGAACAATATAGTCATTTGGATTTGTCGATTTCGGGTTGTAATGTCCGTCTTTTAGTGTAACTCTGATTCCTTCACCATGAGCAGGCAATTCGCCTAGTATTAGCCTCAATTTTTCAGCTTCCTGTGCTAATTCTTTATAGTCATTTGTACTTTCAGTAAAAGACTTTTCATATTCTCTTATTTGAGCTTTTAATGCATTGAGCTCATCCATCAATTCTTTATTTCTCTCTTGTTGCTCAATAAGCTCTGTGCGGTATATATCTTCCTGTTCAAAATAATTCGAATCAAATTGTTTATCGTCTCTTGCCAAATTATAGGCATAGCCAATAATGAAACCTGTTACGATACTAACGAATAGAAGGATAAAATGTTTTCGCTTAAATTTATTTTGTTTTTTCTTATGAAGTGGATTCATCATTTTCCACATCCTGTTCTTCCTTCTCACTATCGGTTTGCGTACCTATATTCAAAACCTTATATTCTTCTGAATAGGGTTTGTAATAAGAACCAACTTCAATATCGATAATTCCCTTTTCATACTCTCCAGTGCTTTCGATTTGAGCAACGATTGCCGGATAATAATTAAGTTTTTCAGCTAGAGAAGTAATTTCCGCCCTTACTTCATAGCCATCGTTCATAAACAATGTAATCGCAAATGGATCCGTTTCTGTAGAAGTTAAATTAATTTGTGAAATTAATGTTAGCACCTCTTCATCAAGTTCTGCCAATTCTTTTAGTACTAATTTTCTTAAGTCCTCATCATGGAAATGCAAAAAGATTGGTGCATCAATTGGAGGAAATTCTTCTGATTTTTTATAAACAACCCCATTTTCCAATATCGGGTAAAAATGATTATTTTCAAAGATGTAGGCTACTTTTCGAAATTCTTCTATTTCAATTTCTACTGTTGTAAGCAATTTTCGCTTCACAACTACATGTTTGACCCATTCGTCTTGTAAACTTTCTTCAACGTTTGAAGTTTTAAACCCCCACATTGAATGGCCGATTTCAAGTCCAGACTTTTTTAAATAATATTCTTCTTTTGCCAAGTCCGCTCCATGGACCGAAATTTTTTGTATATTACTATAAGGAGATTGGAAATAAAGGAGTAAAAATAACGTCGCGACAAATAGTGATATGATGACAGCAAACTTTATGTTTGTTCTTCTTCTTCTTTTTTTCTTCAAAGTTGGTATGCGTTCTTCTATATCAATGACTTTGTCCATTTTTACTCCTCCTTTCCAATTTATACGGTTCGATTGGATATTGAAACGATGACGCCAACAATAAACCAAATAATCATTAACGAAGTACCGCCATAACTAATAAATGGTAATGTCACACCAGTTACAGGAATCAGCCCGATTACAACACCAATATTTAACGCTGCTTGAAAACCAATCATTGCTACAAGGGAACTAATGGCGAAAAAATCAAAGCTTCTAGTTGCTTGCAGAGCTAATCCTATTCCGGAATAGATAAATAAACAGAACAGTCCAATGATTAAACAACCGCCCAAAAAACCGATTTCCTCTAAAATAATTGAAAAAATAAAATCATTTTGCGGCTCTGGCAAATATAAAAATTTTTGTCTACTTTGTTGAAATCCATGCCCGAGTAACCCAGCAGGTCCAATGGCTAGCAAAGACTGTACCGCTTGGAAACCGCTTCCTAATGGATCTTGCCATGGATCAATGAAAGCCTCAATTCGTTTCAAGCGATAAGGAGCCGTAGCAATTAGCCCGATTAATCCGGCAACCCCAAGCAAGATAAATGCAACATACAGTTTTATTGGATATCTTGCAATGAAGAGCAATATAAAAGAGGATACAATTAAAATAAACACAGATCCGAAATCGGGTTGTAACATGATTAAAGCACTTGGGATCAGGATAATGAGGAAGTGCTGGAGTCGGACAACCCGTTCGCCGTTTGGCACTTTGCTTAATAGAAAACTTAAATACATTAATGTCGTAATTTTTACTAATTCGGCAGGTTGAACTGTCAATGGACCAATTCCGATCCAGCTTTGTGATCCATTCCGCTCAAGACCAATTCCTGGAATTAAGACAAGAACAAGGAGTACGAGAGAAAATATATATAAGCTAATCCATGTTTTTTCATTGTGAAATATCGGCATATTCGAAACAATGTTGAAGACAATTAATGCCAATATAAGATAAATGGATTGTTTAATGTAAAAAGGAATTTCACCTTCATAGTGAATCGCACTCCAATATGTACCTGCCGAATAAATGAAAATCACACCAATAATCGAAAGTATGAATGCCGAAATGATAAATAGCCTTTTATACGTAAATTTCAGTGATGGCATCCTTTCCTAATAATTTTTGCTTCAAAATCAAGTTGGCTTTTTAAGAAAGTTTCATTGCCGCCTCGATAAATAAATCTCCCCGCACTTCAAAGCTTTTATATTGATCCCAACTAGCGCAAGCTGGGGACAATAATATAACGTCGCCATTCTCAGATAGTTGCGCAGCCTTTTCAACAGCTTCCTCGATATTTGTAGCAATGTCCCATTTCTTAACATTACAAGATTTTGCAAATTCGATAAATCGGTGTTTCGTTTCTCCCAAAGCTACTACAGCTTTTACATTCTTCATTGCTTCACGTAATTCCTCAAAGGAATGTCCTCGATCAAGTCCACCAGCAATTAATACAATCGGCTGATGAAATGCTTCTAAAGCTACTTTTGTTGCTAAGCAATTCGTCGCCTTGGAATCGTTATAAATTTTTCGACCTTTCCATTCACGTACAAATTGAGTACGATGGCGAACACCAGAAAAGTTTTTTAACACTTCTTCCATCGCTGATTTGTCGCATCCATAAATGTTGCAAGCAGCAATAGCTGCTAATATATTTTGCAAATTGTGTTTACCGGGTAAGGCAATCAATTCTCGATGGATAAACGGTTCTCCTTCCCAGTAAATCATTGAATCATCAGCACTAATTCCTTCTTTCATGCGACCTTTTATGCTGAATGGAATTTTTGTTGCATTGGATTTACTTGCCCAATCTGCAACCACATCTTGATCTTTGTTGAAGATTAAATAATCTTCTTCTGTTTGATTTTTGGTAATACCAAATTTCGCTTTTGCATATTCCTCAAAAGTTCCATGATAGTCTAAATGTGCATCATATAAATTTGTTAACACTGCAATTTTGGGCTTAAATTGTTCAATCCCCATTAATTGAAAAGATGATAATTCCGTTACAATTACTTCATCAATGCTGGCATTTTCAGCAACACCGCATGCTACAGTCCCAATATTTCCAGCAATTTTCGGCTTGCGATTCCCCGCTTTTAACATTTCAAAAATTAATGTCGTCGTCGTCGTTTTGCCGTTTGTTCCTGTAATACCAATCATTGGTGCTTCGCTTACTAGATATGCTAATTCAATTTCAGTAATGACAGGTATATTCTTTTTCAAAGCATCTTTGACAATTGAATTCGTATAAGGAATGCCAGGATTTTTTACAACAAGTTCGAAACCTTCATCTAACAAATCTTCTGGATGTCTTCCACATATTACTGTAATTCCCATTTTCAATAGATTTTGAGCATCGGGATTTTCTTCGAATGGCTTCGCATCATTAACTGTTACAAATGCCCCAAGTTTATGTAGAAGCATTGAAGCTGCTACACCGCTTTTTGCTAAACCTAATACTAAAACTTTTTTATGTTGAAATTTTGTTGTATGAATCATAAATATGCCTCCGCTATCACAGCAATCATTGCTACTAGTAATGCCGTTGACCAGAATACAGCAACAACTTTTCGCTCCGACCATCCAGACAATTCAAAATGGTGATGGATAGGGGCCATTTTAAATATGCGTTTTCCTCTCGCTTTAAAACTTACTACTTGTAGGATAACAGATAATGTTTCAATTACAAAAACTAGCCCAATAAGTAATAGCAATAACTCTTCCTTTACAATGACAGATACGAGTCCTAGAGCTCCTCCAAGAGCGAGAGAACCCGTATCTCCCATAAATACCTTTGCAGGATTCGCATTGAAAATTAAAAATCCTAGCAAAGCTCCTGTTACTGCAAAAGTAAATAATGCCACATCCGTCTGCCCATTAAATAGTGCGATGACGCCAAAGGCACTAAAGGCGATTGATGCTGTGCCAGCCACCAATCCATCTAAACCATCTGTTAAATTGACAGCATTGGAAAAACCAACGAGCCAAAAAATTAAGAAGGCCACGTAAAGTATTCCTAAATCAACCGACCATTCGGTAAAAGGAATGCTGATGGAAGTATCAAATGTACCTAGCCTTAATAGTAAAAAGGCTAAAATTGAAATAATGATTTGACCGACTAATTTTTGCAATGAAGTCAAACCTAAATTTCTTTTAAAAACAATTTTAATGCCATCATCTAGTAATCCGATGACACCAAATCCTGCCAAAACTAATAACATAACAACGGATTGGGTAGTAAATAATTGAAGCATTTTTCCAACAACGATTGTAGTTGTAACAATGGAAATTAAGAAAATCACTCCACCCATCGTTGGCGTTCCGGCTTTTTTCATATGAGATTTGGGACCTTCAGTTCTAATACTTTGACCAAACTTCAACCGTCGAAGTATTGGTATTATCAACGGCCCCAATATTACTGAAATAAGAAAGGATACTGCTAAAATAGTTATTGTTATTTCAATAGACATGTTAGATCTCCCTCAAAAACTTCATTCTGAATCGATTTCTACAATATCATAGATGGAAGCATGGTACTATTAACAAAATAAGGAAACTCCCTCTTGTTATTGATGAACTCCCGCGGGGAAAAGCTTCCTTGCCGCAGGAGCAGTAAAATTCAATTCTATTTAATCTCCTAAATATAAATGAATCGTTCCATCCACTTCAATAATATTATCAGGTTCAGGTAATTGACTTTTTACAACTTTTCCTGTTCCATGCATTTCAATATGGAATGGGTATTGAAGCTTCATGATTTCATCCACTTTCATTCCAACTAAGTTTGGTACCCGTTCTGTCATTGGATCTCCCCAACGATACTGCTTTTCCAATTGCCCTTCCCGATTAACTTCCAAACCGATGATTGGCGCAATGTCTTCTATAATCTGCCCGACGATAGGTGCTGCAATGGTACTACCAAAAACGACTGAACTTTTCGGACTATCAATCGCAACATATACAACGACTTGAGGATTATTACTCGGCGCAAAGCCGATGAAAGAAACAATATAATCCCCAACCTTATAACGACCATTTTCTACTTTTTGAGCAGTTCCTGTCTTCCCACCAATACGCAGTCCATCACGATATGCGTTTCGCCCAGAGCCATTTGCAACAACAGATTCTAACGCATACCTTACCTTTTCGGATGTTTGTTCACTGATAACCGTACGTTTTAATTCCGGTTGATTTTCAAGAATGATTTTTCCCGTTTCTGAATCAACAATTTTTGAAACGACATATGGCTTATATAGTTTCCCTCCATTAATGGCTGCAGAAACAGCTTGAACTTGTTGAATAGGCGTTACAGCAATTCCTTGCCCGAAAGACGTTGTTGCATGCTCAACAGGTCCAAAAGCTTCTTTTGAGAATAATATGCCGCTCGCTTCTCCGGCAATGTTTGATCCAGTCGGTTCACCAAAACCAAAGTTTTTAATGTACTGCAATAACTTATCTGGACCTACTCGCTGCCCAAGTTCAATAAACCCCGGGTTGCAAGAGTTTTCTACTACTTGTAAAAATGTTTGTTGTCCATGTCCCTCGCGCTTCCAACAGCGAAGTCTTGAATCTTCTACAATTGTATACCCCTTATCATAAAAATTCTCTTTTTCTATATCCACTTTCCCTTCTTCAATGGCAGCGGCTAGTGTAATAATTTTAAATGTTGATCCTGGCTCAAAGGTCATCCAAACCGGCAAGTTGCGGTTATAAATTTCAGGTTTCACTTTTTCAAAGTTACTTGGATCGTATGTAGGATAAGAAGCAAGGGCTAAAATTTCTCCCGTATTTGGATTCATGGCGATTGCTAAGGCTTGTTCTGCATTATATTTTTTCATCGCTTGCGACAATTCTCTTTCAACCACTTGCTGAACTTCTAAATCAATTGTTAGTTGTACAGTTGCTCCTTGATGCCCTTCTCGCCACTCATCATCTACGTGTGGTAAAGTATTTCCTTTTGCATCCGTAAACAAACGAATTGCCGCATCTTTTGATGTGAGGTATTTGTCATATTGATATTCAATGCCTGCTAAGCCTTGCGTATCATAGCCAGTGAATCCAATAAAACGGGATAATAAATTCCCATAAGGGTAATGTCGAACATAATCGACACCTGTATATAGACCATCAATTTTTAACCCTTGAAGTTCAACAGCTTGTTCATAAGTAATGTTTTTTGCTTCTGGTGCAAGCTTTACTAAGTACGATTTTGAATTCATTTTTTCATACAACTTTTTTTCATCAACTTTTAAGACAGAAGCAATTTGTTTGGCAGCTTGTTCAATATTATCATTTTGTGCAGGCATAAAATACAAGGTCGGCGCTAATTTATTTGTTACAATGACTTCACCGTTACGATCGACTATTTCTCCTCTTTCTGAAGCAAATGGAATTTCTCGATCCCAGTTTTCCTTTGCCAGTTCTGTCAACTTGTCATGCTGAATAATTTGAACAATAAACAGTCGGACGATGGCGGCTATCACAAAAAGAATAAAGCCGTACATTACAATCCGCAACCGTTTTTTGGAGACGGTTGAAATCCACTTCATTCGACATCACACCTCGTTTTTTACAAGGTATGAAACGAACTTCTCATCTATTCAAAAGCTAAGCTAATCTTGGGGCAATTCCTCAGATTGCTCACCACTAATTAGGAATAATTCTTCAGGAGTTTTTAATTTAACAACAATCGGGGAGGAATCAGTAATCATTGTATTTTCTGATACACTTTGGCTTTCTACATAGCCTTCTCCTACGATTTCAATATTTATACCGGACATCGCTTTATAGATTAGTAAATTTCTCAATGACCAATTTTCAAAAGAAGGCAATGTCACAACGCCATCCGTTTTTAAAAAGACGATGCTATCTTTTACCATTGAAACTCCTTCTTTCGGATATTGGTCAATAATTTCTCCGCCTTCACCAATAATAATTGTTTTTAATCCTTGACTCTCTAATTCTTGTTTTAATTTCGCAGCTTTTTTCCCAATATAGTTCCCTATCGTTATTTTCTCTACAGGCTTCGCATCTTCTGGATTAATGTTTAAATATTTTAAGCTATTTTCCATTACAGGCTTAAATACTTTTTCCACCGGTTCTGAACCAATTTCAGTTCCTTTAAGTTTTGGTCTTTTCACTGCTACATAAACAATCAATTGTGGATCATCAACAGGGGCAAAACCTAAGAAGGAATATAAATAATTGTTTTTTCCATATAAATAGCCTCTTCCATTTGGATTCGGTATTTGAGCAGTACCTGTTTTCCCCGCTACTTCATATCCATCAATTTTATAGTTTCTAGCAGTACCTACTTCCGAAGTAACGGTAGAAGCCAAAATTGCTCTTACTTGTTTCGCTGTGCTTGCAGAAATCGGTTTTCCTTTTTCCTTCGGTTGATGATTTTCAATCACTTTTCCTGTGGAAGAATCCACAATTTTATCAATAACATATGGTTGCATCATAACACCATCATTCGTAATGGCTGTCATGGCTTGGACTAGCTGTATCGGCGTCACAGTAGAGCCTTGTCCGAATGAAGTTGTTACATAGTTAATTGGATATCGGGTTAAAATGGTTCCGGTCACTTCACCAGGCAAATCTATGCCTGTTTTTTTCCCAAATCCAAAGGCTTCTAAATAATCAATAAATGTATCATTGCCCATTAGTTCTAGCAAATTGGCCATCGCAGTATTGGATGAACGTTGAAATCCTTCTAAATAAGTAATTCTTCCCCAACCATGAATATTGTGGTCCCGAATCGTTCTGTCCAACACTCTATATGCCCCAGATTGATACGTAGCATTCGGATGCCAATTGCCTGTCTCAATTGCAGCAGCTAAAGTAAATGTTTTCATTGTAGACCCTGGTTCAATTACTTCTTGTGTCACGTAGTTTAACCAGTTATTTTCCAAACCAATTCTAGTTTCTGGATCGAATGTAGGACGTTGAGACAATGCAAGAATTTCCCCTGTTTTTGCATCTACTACAAGGCCAACCATCGAATCAGGATTATATTCTCGGTCCACATTTGTCATCGCATCTTCCAAGAAGTTTTGAATCGTTTTATCAATTGTTAAATAAATATTGTCACCATTTTTCGCTGGTTTGATCATCTTATCTCTGTTTGGCAATAAATAGTGAAATGCATCACTTTCATATTCAATTTTCCCATTTTCTCCAGTTAATTGTTCATTGTAAATCAATTCTAATCCCATTTTCCCTACAGGAATAAACGTTCCATCCTCTTGCTCTTCTCTTTGCGTAAAACCAATTAAATGGGATGCAAAAATACCGTTTGGATAATATCGCTTCGTATCACTTACAAATTTAATACCAGGTAATTTTTCCTTTTCAATTTTCGTTTTGATTTCGTGACTGATTCCTCTTCCCGCAGAACCGAATTCAACTTGATAGTAATATCCACCATCCGACTTTCGTTTTGTTAATATCTTATAAATAGTCGATTCATCCATATCAATATAATTTGCTAATATTTCAGCTGTTTTTTCAGGATCTACAACATGTTGTGGGTTATTTGGGTTTGTTGTTGCAACTGGATTGACAACGGCGATTAGTCGATAGCTTAACGTATCTTCTGCTATTACATTTCCATTCCGATCTAATATTTTTCCGCGTTCAGCAGTAATCACCGCTTCCTTTTGGTACAATGCTGCAGCCCTTGCCTTTAATTCTTCTCCTTCAACTTGTCCAGTTATTTGGATGTAAGTAATCCTTAAGAATAATGCAAAAAAGAGCCCTCCATATAATAAAAACATTAGAAAGGCTCCCCATTGAAAACGAAATTTCTTTTTCTTCATTCTCCCGGCACTACCTTTACGTTATCTTCTTTAAGAGTTAAACCGAGTGAATTGGCTTTTTCCCAAATTCTTTCATATGTTGATAATTCGCTAACCTGTACTTTTAAATCCGCATTTTCTTTTTCAATTTCTGCGATTTCTCTTTCAATTTTTTGTATTTCAATCGTTGTTTTTTGAATTGAGCTTTGTTTATGTAATACGAATACAGATAAAGTTGCAACAACTATAACAAATGCGATATATAAAAACTTTTCCCTTGCTGTAATGATTTTACGTTGCTTCTTTTTTACTTGCCTTGTATTTGGTTGATTGGTGGGTTGTTGATAGGGTACTTCTTGTTGTTGATAATATAATGGTTGCCTAACCCGAACTGCCATTTAGCCACGCCCTTTTTCATGAATTTTTTCAGCGATACGTAATTTTGCTGATCTCGCCCGATTGTTTGCCAACAACTCTTCCTCCGATGGAACAATCGGCTTTTTCGTAATATTTTTTAATACCGGTTGGAATTCATCTGGTACGATTGGTAACCCTGGAGGTAATTCTGGTAATGATGAAGCCTCTTTAAATATTGTTTTAACAATGCGATCTTCCAAAGAGTGGAATGTGATAACACTTATCCTACCGCCAATACGTAATAAATCAATGGCATCTGTCAGCGACTCTTCAATCGCCCCTAATTCATCATTTACAGCAATGCGAATTGCTTGGAAAACTCGCTTTGCTGGATGTCCACCTGTACGGCGACGAGATGCTGGAATGCCCTCTTTAATTAAATCGACAAGCTGTCCTGTTGTTTTAATGGGTGCTTTTTTCCTTGCCATTTCAATTTTTCGAGCAATTTGCTTTGAAAATTGTTCTTCACCATAACGGAAAAAAATACGCACTAATTCTTCATATGGCCATTCATTTACAATATGGTAGGCAGTTAGTTCTTGAGTTTGATCCATTCGCATATCTAAAGGAGCATCGTGCTGGTAACTAAATCCTCTTTCCGGAGTATCTAATTGGGGTGAGGAAACTCCTAAATCATAGAGAATACCATCAACTTTCTGAATATTAAGTTTATCCAATTCCTGTTTTATATACCTGAAATTGGAATGCACAAAATTCACTCTATCCTTATAATTTTCCAAACGTTTTTTCGCATGTTCAATGGCAGTTAAGTCTTGATCAAAACATATTAGTCTACCATTGCTAGAAAGTTGTTGAACTAAGTACTCGCTATGACCAGCACCACCTAATGTACAATCCACATATATTCCGTCTGAATGAATATTTAAGCCATCGACAGTTTCTTTTAATAGTACAGTTGTGTGATCGAACATGAATTGATTGCTCCTTCATCGATGTATTCGCTAGAAGTCAAAGCCAATAAGATTTTCTGCAATATCATTGAAAGATTCCTCTGCTTCGTTGAAATATTCTTCCCAAAGTTCTTTAGACCATATTTCAATCTTGGTTGAAACACCTAGAATAACACATTCTTTTTCAAGTTTTGCGTAAGTAGCAAGATTGGAAGGAATGTTAATTCGCCCTTGTTTGTCTAATTCAACTTCGGTAGCCCCAGAAAAGAAGAACCTAGCAAATGCTCTTGCATCTTTTTTCGTCATTGGCAAGTCTTTCAGTTTTTCTTCGAGCTTTCGCCATTCGTTCATAGGATATCCAAAAAGACAGTTATCAAGACCCCGGGTAATGACAAAAGTATTTCCTAATAATTCACGGAATTTTGATGGTATGATTAAACGTCCTTTGGCATCAACAGTATGTTGATATTCTCCCATGAACATGCTACTCACCCCACTTTAGTAAATAATGTACCACATTCCCCCACTTTCCACCACATATTTCTTCGCATAGTTTGTAAACTTTTCACAAATTATGCCAATTGTACTCCATAAACAGAGCAGTGTATAAGAAAAAAGAATTAAAAAAGCTATCTCCTACGAGATAGCTCTAAAAAAAATAGAAAAAACGCTATAATTTTATCAAATAATGATAATTCCCAATTTTCATTGGTAATTGTAATAAGTGTGTAATAAGACTAAAGCCATAAAGATTTAAATATTGATATGGGTTAAATACACGTTCTTGGAAATTGTTGTTTGGATACAACTCACTTACAATTGTATTCAACCGGCGAATCGTGTGATGATGTTTTAGTAAGACTTCTTGTTCGATTTTTTGACTTAAATAATCAAGTTGCATATTGTGGTAATTCTTATTTCTTTCTAATATCCTTACCAAATGGAGCTGTTTCGCATTCAATAGTTGTAATAACTCATCATATTGCTCGTCTAACATCTTTCTGATTCGCTGAATTTTTTCCTCTGCTTCAACCTCTTGAATATCCTGAATAAATTGTTTCATTATTTTTTGCACTTCACCAGCCACAACATCTTCAAAAGTTAGTTGATATTCAAAAAGCAGTTGTTCTACACGACGAGTAATAAAAGTAATATTTAACCTTGGGGCTAAAATCGGCATTTGTAAGTCTAATACTTCAAATGCATCTTTTAAAGCCGCCCAATAATGAAGTTCTCCAGGACCAGCCACAAAAGCCAATACTGGCAAACACATTTCTTGCATTAAAGGTCTCGTTACCACATTATTACTTAGTTGTTCTGGTGATTGTTCAGCAATTTGTAAAAGTTCTTCAAGGGTAAATTTTACGTTTGCAGCCGAATTAACAAATAAGCCATTCTTTCTTTCGAGTAAAAATCGTTCTCCATCTCGCACATAAAAGAGGTTCGCATTTTCCTCCGTTGCAACAATCGGAGTACCATACCCTCTCTTTTCTAATAATCGTTCCTTTTCAATTACTGCTAAACTAATCTCCTCATTTTTTTCGATGATTCGCTGGAAAAAAGTAGTTTGATATTGTCGAAATGGTAGAAACGCCGAATCGATCATTAGCAGTCCTTCATCTTTAAATAAATCATTCATTAAACGAGCGAAGAAATCAGTAAATGTTTCACTGTCATTCATATGTCGTAGTACCGAATGATAGAGATCATGCGTGTATTCCGTTTCACCATAATCTTTAAAAATTTCATCAATATAATCTTTCATTAACGAATGATCAAACCGAGTTTCGGAAGCAATCGTCTTTTTGCGAGGAGCTACGTCAAAAATTTTCTTTTTTGGCAATCCATCGACAATCGTATAAGTATGATTAATTTCTAAAATATCGTGGTCTTCACCCGCAATCCAAAAAATCGGTACGACATCAATACCTAGTTTTTCACTTTGTTCTTTCGATAGCAAAATAACACTAATTGCTTTATTAACAGAATAAAGCGGACCCGTCAACAATCCCGCTTGTTGACCACCAACAACTGCCAACGCACCTTTTTCTAATTTTTTTAGATTCTCCATTGATTTTTCTGAAATGCCAAAAGGCTCCATATACTGATAAATAACGTTACATAAACTTTTTCGATTATACGCTTGTTCTCTCAAATAATGAGCTCGTACTCGAAATGATTCATCTTTATATGGATATTGATAAAATGAGAGCAAATGTTCACTTTCCGCCCAATAATCAGATAACAATTGATTGTTAACTGGTGATAATTTTTCCAGTTTCATATTACTACTCCTCTACTTAACTCAATACGTTCATTTCATTGAAAGTAAATATTTATTCCTGTTATATTGTAATCTTTGAAACATTGTCTGAAAAGAAAATGGCTCAATCTATGTAATAAAAAATATAATACTTTGAATAATGCCTACAATCCAAACAATCGTATAGATGAAAATTAAATATAAAAATTGCATGCGCCATATTCTTCTCAATAAAGGAAATACTTTAATTTCATTTTTCGTTTTCCATTCTTTATAAGTCATCAACATCGCAATCAATATGGAAATTACAACGGCTACAATACTTATTGTAGAGTTCCATAGGGTTGCAATGGAGAGGGTGACGGAGAAAAATAAAAAAAAGGTCGTGATATCTGCTGCTAAACTAAAACTACTGTCCGCCTGTTTTTTCAAGTATTTCCGAAATAAAAAAAATGAAATAATGAAGGCAGTCATTGGCAATAAAATTAGGGTGCCAAGAATGTATGTTAAAACTAATTTCACGTTTTTTCACCCTCTAGTGACAACACTAAATGATATAACGTTTTTAAAGTCGGTAAGCTTTTACCTTTTAATTCTGCTTTTTTTATGATTGCTCCGACAATCGATTCCACTTCTGTTTTCTTATTCATTAATCGATCTTGTAACATCGAAGAAGTGTTAGAAGCTGTTTTTTCGCACAACGAAACAACATCTTCAAATGAGACAATCATTCTTTGTTCAGGGAAAGCATTCATTAATTCTTCATATAAATCTTTTAACAATTTTTTCGCATGAATATTGTTGATTAATTCGCCGTTTTTTACTTGCAACACAGCTGTCAAGGGGTTGATAAAACAATTATATAACGCCTTCTCAAAAAGCATTTTTTCAGCATCATCGACAAATTGTAAAGGAAACAATTCGTTTTCTATCCCGTGTAACAATTGAAAAACCTCGTCATTTCCCCTTTCAACTGCTAATTTTAACACACCAATTCCATTATGAATAACTGTATAATCATTTGCCTTTTGTGCACCGAATTGGCATGAGCCAAATCCAATAGTCTGTTGAGGAAGTTTCAGCGCTTCTTCAAAATGAGCTAAACCGTTTTGTACAAATAAAATTGGTATGTCCTGTGGCAGCTTCTGAAGTTGCAGGAAAACTTCTTGCAGATGTGTATATTTTACTGCCACAATTACTAAAGATGCTGTCGCAATTTCATTATATGTAGTCGTAACATTCACATATTTCTTCGTAATAGTTCCATCCAAATTTTTTCTATAAAGGCCATGTTTTCGTATTGCTTCTTCTTGTTTTAGCCTTCGAACTATTAACGTTACTTCATATTTTTCAGCTAAAAACGAGGACATCAACATTCCGACAGAACCTGCACCAATTATAACTATATTCATACGCGCTTCCCTCTTTACAACTTATTTATTCCATTAAATTGATATTAATTGTTTTGCTGGTTTGTACATCCTTATTTTTTCAAGAACGAAAACGACAAAAAGGTGTGACCGAAAGAGTGTCACACCCTTTTTTTCATATTATACTGGAAATATTTGAAGTTTTCGATATTTAACTGCAGCTTCCTTTACCTTGATTGATGGATGATGGTGATAAAAAAGAGGAATAATGGCGATTATTGCTGCTGTTTTTGCTGTTGTTGTTCGATGAATATTGCACCTTGTTGAAGCCATTTTAGCACTCTATCATGCTCAGTTTGAAGCTCTCGATATTTTAGTTCTAATTCATTGTATGCTTCTGTCAATTCATCAAAACTATTAAGAGCAAGCTTTAAGTGGCTTCGCATTAATTGCTTTGGTCGTTTTCTAACACTATTTAACATTTGACCATATTGTTGCCTTAATGTTTTATTCCAGCGGAAACCGCAAGCCTGCTTTGTTCGATTCAGCACTTGCGCAGCCTCAGCAAACGCTTCTAATTGAGTTCTTCCATTTTGTACAGCTGTGATGACAATCTCTGCTAATTTTTCGTCATCTTCAGCTGTCCATTGATCTTTCCTTCTTTTCCCTTCCATACTTATCACCTCTCATTTTTTTACTACTATATGCAAAAAGAGAGTAAATAGAATTAAAGAACATAGAAAAAAATAGGTTGCGACATATAAAAATTTTGTCGCGACCTATTTTCAAATGGATATAACCGATTATTCAGTAGTATTGTTGAAGACAATATTTTGTATTATTTATGATTGCTTGATTTTGATAAGAAGCGTTCAACTGCTTTTTCATGATCTTCACTTTCCCAAAGTTTTGCACAAAGTTTGATTTCTTCCATAACACGTCCATACATATTTCGCTCTCTCCATTTGCGAAGTTCAATCTCTTTATATGCATGATGGACAGAAGGATGAATTTTTTTCATATCTTCAATAAACGCTTCCAATGCTTCTTCTTTTGGACCGTCAAATATTCTCATAGCCCAACCAATTTCATATAATTGCTGAGCAGTGTATGGCTTCGCATCAATCAGCATTTTTAATGCACGGTCATGACGCAATCCACGTTCAAATAAATACGTACCGCCACCCCATCCGGTCGTAATTGCCAACGTTCCTTGAATAAATCCGCATTTTGCATGACTTGCCACCAAACGAAAATCACATGCTGTAGCGATTTCACAACCACCCCCAACGGCTGTCCCGTTAATTAAGGCAATGGTTGGAACATGCAATGTAGCAAGTTCATATAATATATTTCCCATTTTGCTTAACATCCCAAAAGCTTCTTCAGCCGTTTTTAAACTATGAAATTCCGTCAAATCTCCACCAGAACAAAACGCTTTATCCCCCGCACCAGTAACAACTAAAAATCGCACATCTCTGTTCTCTTTAATATGTTTAATTACTTGTTTTAGGCCATTCATTACTTCGTCATTTACTGCATTTCTCTTTTCTTCTCTATCAATAGTAAAAGTTAGAATACCGTCCTTTTGTTCAATTTGGTAAGACAATGAATACATCCCCTTTTTGATATTATTTCAACATAATACGATATGTTTTCATAGTAATAAAGGTTTTAAATTTTGACAACAATTGGTTTTTACCTATTTCATGAACATAATGCAAAAAAAGACTATTAGAGAGCCATGGTCACTCTAATAGTCTTTCGTAAGCAGCGTATAACGAATCTACGCTTTATTATTTACTTACCACTTCTTTACCTTTGTAATGTCCGCAAGATTTGCATACATGGTGAGATAAAGTTGGTTCACCACAATTTGGACAATTCACCATACCAGGTACTGATAATTTGTAATGTGTACGGCGTTTTCTTTTTGCAGTTTTAGAAGTTCTTCTAAATGGTACAGCCATGATTGGCACCTCCTTGCAGATTTATTCATCTGTTTTTGATTGATCAAAAAACTTAGCTAATCCAGCAAGTCTTGGATCCACTTTTGGTTCGTCATTTACTTTTTGACTAACGTCTTCTTCTGTTGAATAACTCCAGTCTTTACCACCTTTAATAGTACCTTCAGTACCTTCTTTAAATACTTGCATCGGCACTTCAAGAAGAATGATTTCTTCTAAGACTGGCTTCAAATCGATGACTTCTCCATCTATGTAATGGATATCTTCATCTTCTTCATTTCCCCGAAGTTCTGGATCAACCCAGCTAAAGACTTCTACCGTCTCAACTTCAATAGGAAATTCAACATCCTCCCAAGTACGAGCACAAGGGAGTATTAAGGTCGCTGTCAAAGTAAACTGACAAGTCATTTGTGAACTTCCGATTGTACAGTGACCTTTTACATGAACGGGTGAAATATCGCGAATTTCTTGATTTCGCTTTTTCACTTCATCCAATTGCACAACTGTATCGATCGGCATTCCTTTATGGCGATACTTCGAAAGTTGATGAATTGACCATTTCATTCACGAATCACCCCGAGACAACAATGTTGATTATATAATGAGGTAATATAGATGTCAAGATATTTTCTTGTCACTTTACAAAAACGCTTCTATAATTCAGTATTAACTAAAGAGATAATTTTAGAAGAAAGATTGTATTATTTGAAAGGGGCTTTTTTATGAAAGCGGTTGGAATAGTCGTTGAGTATAATCCATTTCATAACGGACATTACTATCATGTTACCCAATCTAAAAAGATTACAAACGCCGATGTAGTCGTCGCTGTTATGAGTGGCCCCTTTTTACAAAGAGGTGAACCTTCTCTTGTCTCTAAATGGCATCGAGCAAAAATGGCTTTACAAAGCGGTGTCGATATCGTTGTTGAATTACCATATGTTTATAGCACAGCTAATGCACCTGTATTTGCTGAAGGTGCGATATTTCTCCTTGACGCATTACAATGCGATGCTTTTTCATTTGGGAGCGAAGAAGGAAAACTCGAACCTTTCATTAACACTGCTAATCTAATTGAAGAACATAATGAAGAATATAATGCGCTCATCAAGAAGTACGTATCAACAGGAACTAGTTATCCACAAAGCTTATATTACGCTTATGAACAATTAAAACAAAAGAAAAATGAAAATTACATCGACTTGTCCAAACCAAATAACATTCTTGGTTATCACTATATTGCCGCTGCAAAAAAATTCAATTTATCAATTCAACCAATGACAATTCAACGATTGCATGCAGGCTATCACGATGCAATCAATGAAACATCGACAATCGCCAGTGCAACTGGTATTCGTAAAGAAATATTTCAAAAGAGAAATGTTGAAGCGATACGTAATTTCGTACCAAATTCAACTTATGTCCATCTTGTTGAATGGCAACAACAATTTTCAAAATTTGTTGACTGGGATGCTTTCTGGCCACTATTAAAATATGCCATCATGCGTTATAATCCAGAAAACTTGAGAGCCTTTGCAGATGTTTCGGAAGGAATTGAATATGCTCTCATCAAACATGTAAAACATAGTGAAAACTTTTCACAATTTATGTCAGACATAAAATCAAAGCGGTATACTTGGACGAGATTGCAAAGAATGCTGACGCACATTTTTACTGGCATAACGAAAGATGAATTGCATCAATTCAAGCATCCAACCTACATTCGTTTACTTGGAATGACAAAAAATGGACAAGCTTATTTATCAGAAAGAAAAAAGAATTTAGAGTTGCCGATTATTAGCCGAGTAGCACAAGCAAAGGATCAAATGCTTCAAATCGACATTAGAGCATCTGAAATGTATGCTTTAGGCGTTGAATTATTTTCACAAAAGAAAATTGACGGAGATTATAAAACTCCGCCAATACGATTATAGAATTACGATTTATCTTTTTCAGGAAGACTTGCTAAATAATTTAATGCATCGTCAATCGTTTTTACCGGCACGATTTTCATGTCGGTATTTAATTTTTTTGCGATATTGACAGCAGCTTCATAATTGGAAAGAATGGCTGGATTATTCTTCTTGACTTCTTCAGGTATTTCATCATCAGGAGCGAAGAAAATTTCCATGCCATCTTCATGAGCTGCAACAACTTTCTTTTCAATGCCTCCGATACGACCGACTGTGCCGTCTTCATGGATTTCTCCAGTTCCTGCAACTAAATATCCCTTTGTAATATCTTCTTCTAACAGTTGATTCAGAATTTCTAAAGTGAACATTAACCCTGCAGAAGGTCCTCCAATATCTTCTGCATTCACTTTTACCATCGGTTCTGTTTTAATCGTTTTATTTTCGGAATAAGTAATCCCTAAACCAACCTTCCCATCACTATCTGGGATTTCCTTTAATGTAATAGTGCGATCCAGCAATTTATCATTGCGGTGAATCACTAATTGGACGACATCATTTTCTTTTTTCGTTTCTAAAATATGAACTAAATCTTCCGCTTTTTTTATAATATTCCCATCAATTTCTTGGATTTTATCTCCAGGCTCTAATTGCCCATCACTGGCACCACCAGCTAATACATTTAAAACAGTGATGCCCTGATAATCAACTGTATACGGTAAACCAGCCTTATTATAAGCGACGTAAATAGCATTAAATTGTGAATCCTTCATTAGCTTTAATTGACGAACGTTATATTCCCGTTCATCCTCTTCTTTATGGTGAACTTCCTCTTTTTTCAAAATATCTTCATACTCTTTAAACTTTGCGATGAGATATGTCAAGGGTGTCGCTGGTCCCATTGCAACCGTCATAAGACTGATTGTTCCTTCATCGTCCAAATCCCCATTTTCCACAGTAACAAATTCGCTAACATCATAGGAGCTTCCAGGTTTCATAATATAGTAGTCCAGCTTGTAAAAAGATAAAAAAAATAAAACCAACATCGTAACGATTATCGTAATAAAATGTTTCAAAAGTTAAAGCACCTCCTATGTTAGCTCGAAAAAGACTAAAAAAATTAAATCGTGCATATATTAGTTTAGCATTTGGTTCATCGAAAAAACAAAAGTTGAAAAGAGTTGATGGCTTATTCCACTACTATATCTTTTCGTATGTATAACGCTCATTTGTTTACTATTACTATTTCCAGGAATCGCTCATAAAGGAGCGGACCTTGGACTTCAACTATTCATGGAAGCTTTATTCCCATATTTACTTCCGTATTTGATTTTAACACAATGGTTTATTCGCTTAACACCTGAAAAGGAAAATTCCTTATCAAGATTCAAATTATATTTTAAAACATACGGCATCAGTGCTCTCGGTGGTTTCCCGACCGGTGCCGCAACCATTGCCTATTTAAAAAGAACAAATCAAATTTCAAAAAGTGAAGCAAACGGCTTATTAAGTATTTGTCATAGTCCAAGCCCTTTATTCGTATTAGGATTTGTTGGACATGACTTACTACATGATACCCGCTTCAGCTGGCAATATTTAATTTTATATCATACAGTTTCTCTATTCCTTTTGCTGTTATATTATTTTTACCATCGTTCCAATCCTCGGCAAGAAATCAAATTAGACAACCTTAGGCGAAATGAAAATCCATTCATTTCTAGCATCAAAGACAGTATTCCTACTGTTCTTGTCGTCGGTTCAACAATCATCTTTTTTACAACCATTTATACCGTCGTCATGTTTACAATTCAGACAATTTTGCCAAATATACATAAAAATCTACTACTATTAACAGCAGCATCTTTAGAAATGACGAACGGACTTCAAATTGCACATAAGTTTTTTGCCGATGAATCAATTATACTTCCTTTGCTAATGGCTACTTTCTTATCAAGCCAAAGTTTAAGCATTCATATGCAAGTAGCAGTCATCGCAAAAAGTGAAAACATTTCGCTCAAACCCTACATTCTATTAAGAGTTCTCATCACGATTATTATTCCGTTGCTATATTTTATATTATTTTTATAACTTTATAAAAAGAGAAAACTCGGCAGATGCATTTTATCTTGCCGAGTTTTCGATTATTGATGAAATTTCTTCTTTAATGCTTCTTCTACTTCACAAGGTACTAATCCTTTTACGCTTCCACCATAGCGAGCAACTTCCTTCACAATACTAGAACTTAAGAAGGAATATTGATTTTTAGTCATGATGAAAAATGTTTCAATCGATTCATCTAAAAAACGATTCATCGATGTTATTTGCATCTCATATTCGAAGTCTGATACTGCTCTTAAACCTCGAACAATAGCGATGGCGTTTCGAGACTTCGCATAATCCACAAGCAATCCAGAAGAACTTTCAACGCGAATATTTGGAATATCCTTCGTTACCTTTTCGATCAACTCAAGTCTTTCTTCAATAGTAAACAACGGATTTTTTGAAGAATTTTTCAATGCAGCAACATATACAAGATCAAATACATCTGCTGCCCGTTTAATAATGTCTAAATGTCCATTCGTAATCGGGTCAAAACTTCCCGGTACTACTGCAATTTTTTGCGACAATTTCTCCCTCTCCCTAATTCATTCGATAAATTGAAATAATAGTATTTCCATAAGTTTCATCTCGGATGCATGAATATCGTCCGTAAGCATCTGGCAATTGTACTTCAGTCGAATGTTCACAAACGATTATTGCATCGTCAGCCAGCTTTCCGCCTTCTACAAGAAGTGAAATGTAATCATAATATTCTAGCTTGTTATATGGGGGATCAACAAATAAATAATCTATTTGGATATCCCTTTTTAGCAGTGCCTTTACAGCACGGCTTGCATCTGTACAATACACTTCCGAAAACTCTTCGTAACGGCACTTTTTTATATTTTCTTTCAATACTTGAACAGCTCGGCGATCTTTCTCAATAAAGATAGCTTTTTCCGCACCTCTACTTAATGCTTCAATTCCTAGTCCGCCGCTGCCAGCAAATAAATCTAATGCTATTCCACCTTCGAAAAAAGGCCCGATGATATTAAATAGTGCTTCTTTCACTTTATCCGTTGTAGGTCTCGTAGTCGTTCCGGCAATCGCTCTGAGCGGTATCCCTTTCCTTTCACCGGCTACTACTCGCATCTTCATCACCAAGCTTTCACTATTGTTGTTCAGTGTCAATGTTTTTTATGGAAATAGAGTCTTTCTTTTTATCCATTTCAATGAAAAATAGCTTTTGCACCCAAGACTCTTCAATGTAATACTTATCAGCTATCACTTTTATTGGTTGTGACACGGTATTGTAGCGTCTTTGGTTATAAACATAAAATTCATGATTAAAAGGAAAACGATATTGTCTAATATCATTATTTACATAATAACCTTTTTCCCCAACTCGTGTTTCATAACCGAGATGATGTAATAAAGAGTCAGCAGAATATAACACTTGACCATCTTTAAAAATTACTTCAACGTCATCTACTAATCGAGCATTTACATAAACATCTCGGAAATCATTGAATAGTAACGGAAATACTCCATCAGTTGCGACGTTTGACTGGAAATATTGTGTATGGTTTGCAAACACTTCGCTTAATTGTTCATCTAAAAGCGCTGCATCGATTTTTTTACCTTCTAAATCATGTAACTTTTGTTTCCAAAGTTCAAGTTGTTCTTCTGTCAATCGACTTTTTAAAGTCATTGTTATTTCTTTAGCTTTTTCCCCGCCAATCTCAGAATCAGATAAAATCGAAGCCATAACCTCAGTTACCCATGCAGGTACATTTTCAAACTGAAATTTCGTGCGTAATTGGGACAATATAACTTCTTCCTTTAAGGCTTCTATTGACAAATTATTAGAAAACAAAATACGTTCGCCTTGTTTACCAGAAAGATTCGAACCATGAACAACCGCGACGTGTTCATCATTTAAGAAATTCACTTTATTTAGCTGTTCTACTAATTCGTTTTCGATTTTATTTGTCGAATAAATAGAAATCAAATCAAGTTCATTTTGCAATTGTAAATGATCAGCATAAAAAAGTTCTTTCACTGGACCTGTGCCGCTAAACATTGAATAATGCACAAGGGATAATGATTGCTGACCAACTAAAGGTAAACCTGTAACCCATGTTCCAGCAATTGATTGTTCAGTTGTAATATGTACTGTTGAATAAGATACAATACCATTTTCTAACGTCACAAAAATATCTTTCATTAATTGATTTGGTTTTAATCCTCCATCAAGGGGTATTATGTATGAGATCGACTGAGTTTGTATATCACTTTCTTGGAATTTAGAAAAATCCTCGCTTAACCGTTTGCAGCTATTTTCTGATTCAATAAAACAATCGGGGTTTACAGCTTGTTCTGGCCAGTTGATAGAAATCGTTTGATTTGGTAAATTTCTAAAGTGATGACGAATATCTAAACTTTGACCTCTGTATACAATATCAATTTCTTGCGTGTAAGTAAAATCGTCTATTTCGCTCTCTCGATAATCGGAATAAACTTGGTATTGAAAAAAAAGCACGCCGCTAATAAGCAAAACTAGCAGACCAAAAAAACTAATGATATATTTCATATGCAAACCACCTCGAACATGCTACTATTATGTAAATAGAAAGGATGATAACAATATGACGCAACAGTTTGTTGAACTCGGACAAGGCTACGGAGATATATACGAGCTTTGTGAATTAATTCGTACAAATGAAAAAAGATTCCATAATGCCTTTTTGTTTATTTCTTATAAAGGCAATCAAGCATATGCCTCTCCTGCAGTAGCCTTTCAACCAGTTGGTGACAGCAACTTTATGCCAATATACATATGTAGAGAAGGGATACCATACACTCCAGAAAAACCTTCTAAACGGCTAGAATTATTTGAAGAGTCGTTAAAGGCCATTGGCAAAGAAGCCGTTCAAATGGATATTAAACATTCCTGCTATTACTCCGAAACGATTTTATTCTATCAACATTTAATTGGTGTATTAAGAATGAACCGTTTAATTCCGCAACTCTCTTAATGTTCAAAGTCCTATTTTATAATCGTATTCTTGGTCCTGATCTTTCTTAGACTTTGTATTTTCAAATTCATTTTTTACAAACGGTAAGTACGATTCAACAACGTCTTTCACAAAAGGAAGGCGTTGTATTTTATTTTTAATATAAGAAATTTCATCTCTATTACAATAGAGCACTACGTATTTTAATTTTCTTGAAATGTATTGGACATTTCCAAACTTTCTCAAGCTTTTAGCATGCTTCAGTTGATAAACATACACGATTAGCCCTTGACGTTCTTGCATTTTTATTACCCCTTTTCTTCATTTAAAGGATACCATATAGTTATTTTTGATAGCAACTGACATTCGTGACATGATGTTACAATTTCCGTTATAATCATCTTTATAAGATGCAATCTATACAAGTAATGATTTTAGAATTCATATTCGTTAATATATAGAAGCTCGTAAAGGAGGCCTAGTCATGGGTAAAAAAACGAAACTGGCACTGGCCATTGCCGCCGCAAGTGCAGCAGCATGGGCTGGAAGTAAAGCTTTTCTAAAACCCCAAAAACGAGAAGGAAAAGAAGTATTAAGCATGGATATACCTGTCGTCTTAGCACATAGGGGCGGTGCACTAATTGCACCTGAACATACAATGATTGCTTTTGAAAAATCCTTTGAACTAGGGGTAGATGGTTTTGAAATTGATATACGATTAACAAAAGACGAAGAGATTGTAGTACTTCATGATGAAACAATTGACCGCACTTCTGATGGAATGGGTGCTGTAAAAGATTTTACGCTAGAAGAACTAAAAAACTTTAATTTTGGTTTCCATTATAAAGATAACAATGGAAATTTCCCTTATCGCAATCAAAAAGTAGAAATCGTAACGTTAAGAGAGTTATTTGAAAAGTTCCCAAATATGTTTATTAACATCGATATTAAAGATAGTCCAGAAACTTATGAAGGTAGTTTAATGCCTTCGAAACTTTGGAGATTGATTGAAGAATATAACGCAGAAAATCGAGTGGTGGTAACGAGCTTCTATAGTGAACAAGTGGATCGTTTTAATTTGTACGCCCAAAACCGAGTCGCATTAGGAGCTGGAGAATCGGATGTCCGAAAAGCGTTTGCAGCATTTACAAGCCAATTTGGTCATCTTTATCATCCAAAAGTAGATGTTTTTCAAATCCCAATAAAGTCTGGAAGGTTCTCTTTAGACTCACCGAAATTTATCGCCTTTTTAAACAATTTAAATATCCCTGTCCATTATTGGGTAATTGACGATGAAGAATTGATGAGAAAACTACTAGATAATGGAGCGCAAGGCATTATCACCGATAGACCGGATATTGCTGTTCCCCTCGTTCGGGATTGGGTAGAACACCATAAAGAAAAAGGGGAAAATCTTTCATAAAGTCTTTGAATTCTTCAAATCGAGTAGGAGGGAGTGATTAGCTCCCGTCCTCTCACACCACCGTACGTACGGTTCCGTATACGGCGGTTCAATTAAGATAATTGACGCAAGTTTTCATAACTTCCGTGAATAGCTTGTCTTCTT
>NZ_JAAXPW010000039.1 GCF_012396605.1 Ureibacillus thermosphaericus | reverse complement strand
GAGGCTTGAGCCGTGCCCGCGGAAAGCGTCGGCCGGAACGGAGAACAACGTTTTCCATAAAAAATCGTCACTTCATGAAAAATCATAAGTGACGATTTTTTATTAGCTAGGGTTTTGTCCCAAGCTCCATTTATTTTTATAGCTATTCAGTTATGGTTTTCATCATCTTGACATAGATTCTCCAGATGTACTCTGCTAAATTTATGTTATTCTATAAGTGGATGGGGTTCATTTGAAGTATTTTGGAGGGATTGAATGAACAACAAGAAGAAAGTGATAAGTGCATTGCTCATAATAGCATTAGTAGTTATTGCAGTTACTACGTTTATCAATAAAAAATTGGATATAAATAAAAATACCCTTGATGATAATATTCCAGGGTATGAAGTGAAATCCGACAGCCCCCAAAGTGTTGGGTTAGGAAAGCCTGCACCGGATTTTACTTTAAAAACTTTAGATGGGAATACAATGACTCTTTCTGATTTAAAAGGAAAAAAAGTGATATTAAATTTTTGGGCATCTTGGTGTCCACCTTGTAAAGACGAAATGCCTTATTTCCAAGAATATTATAAGAAATATGCAAAGAAAGATAATGTGGAAATTGTTGCAGTGAATCTTACTTTTAACGATAATTTAACCAATGTTGAAAACTTCGTGAAAAGCTATGATTTAACATTTCCAATTCTCCTAATGGAAGAAGAAGGATTAAATTTAACATATAAAATATACACAATTCCTTCCACATTCATGATTAATACAAAAGGCGAAATTGAAAAACAGATTTTAGGACCGTTAGACCTAGACACGTTAAGAGATTATATTACAAATTTAGAGTAAAAAAATCGCTCTTTTGCATGTGTTATTACTACTCGTTCTTACATAGATTGAACGAGAGGAGGAAAGTGAGTGCGAAAGAGTCGATTTTTTTTCATTTTGGCAATTGTTTGTTTGTTAGCTGCCATCATTGTGTATTGGAAAAGTGATATGAAATCCGAAACAGCAGTAAAAGGAAGCAATATCCCTGTAATTGACCAAGCTTTTTCACTCATAAAAGAAAAATCAGTTTTTGACGCAAAAGATGAGGATTTGATTGAAGGCGCGTTAAGAGGAATGACGGAAGCAATTAAGGATCCGTACAGCACGTACTATACCGAAAAAGAAGCAGCCATTCATCGTCAGTCTTTAGCAGGACAACGGGTTGGTATAGGTATTGAAATTACAGAAAAAGATGGAAGATTTATCGTTGTATCTCCTGTTAAATCATCTCCTGCTGAAAAAGCTGGCATCCGTCCTTATGATGAAATTGTAGAAGTGGATGGTGTGCGTTTAGAGGGCAAAACCCTTGGAGAGTTGTTGCAATTAATTCAAGGGAAAGCTGGAGAAAAAGTAACCCTTGTTTTATATCGTCCAAGCACAGACAGGCACATTAAAGTAACTGTTGAGCGGGCAGAAATTGATAATCAAACGGTATCATGGAAAGTGATTCCGGTTGATGATACAAAAATTGGATACATTTCCATATCAATGTTTGGAGAAGAGACCGTAGAAGAATGGATCGAAGCAACTGCGAGATTAATATCGGATGATGTAAAAGGGTTGATAGTTGATTTGCGCGATAATCCTGGAGGTTATTTACATAGCGTCGCTGGCGTCGTAAGTAGCATCGGGAAAGATGGAGAAGTTTTTGCTTATATGCAAAATGCAGAAGGAAAGCTTGAAGCAATTAAAACAACAAAACTTGACGCTGATGAGGACTATTTGAAGAAAATGAAAGTGATTCCTTTAGTTGTTCTCCAAAATGAAGGAAGTGCATCGGCAAGTGAAGTGATGGTAGGAGCGCTGAAAAGTTGGAATCGTGCAATTATCGTAGGTTTAAAAAGTTTTGGAAAAGGAACGGTTCAAGAAACTTATGATTTGGAAAATGGTGGAGAATTAAAATTATCAACGAACAAATGGCTTACTCCTAATCGAGATTGGATTCATGGAAAAGGAATCGAGTCAGATATCGAAGTGGAACAACATCCGCTGTTTGCAATGGAAATTACACCGCTGCGAGGCGAATTTGCTGAAGGAGACTATAGTGAAGAGATAGCCTACGTACAAAAGGTATTAAATGGATTAGGTTATAACATGGTGAGGACTGACGGATTTTATGATGAACAAACAGCAGAAGCAGTGGCCTCCTATCGACAAAAACATGATTTGAAGAGCGGAAGGCATATGGATGACGAGTTTTTTGCAAGCATTCGAGATCAAGTCGCTTTATATAAAGAAGATATGGAACATGATGTACAGTTGAAAATGGGCTTAAGTGTAATGCTTCATAAAATCAAAGGGGATATTTAACGTTTTGAAGGTGAGGCTGTCTAGAATACATTTCTAGGCAGCTTTTTGTATCAAAGATTTTCATAAATTATTACCATATTTATCTTAAAAATGATAAACTATTTTTAAATTTTCTAAATTATCAGAAATGATGTGTGGTACATGATTTTATTTTTTGTTGGAAGACGGGTATATTGATGCTACGCAAATTTTCATTCCTTTGATAAAATGAACAATAGTAGTAGTAGGAAACGGCGGTGGGATGAGTGATAGAGATATTAATAGAATTGTTCAGTGCAATCGGCAGAATGTTTTTAAATCCTCTATTGTATATTGCAATTTTTATGTCGATTTTTTTAGGATATGTACGAGTTAAAAGAGAGAGAAAACATTTCAATATCCGAATTTTATGGGGTTGGTCGGAATTTGCAGGCCTCATAAAAGAAGGGGTATGGTTAGCGCTCATTATTTCCGTCATTACCCTCCTTTTCGGATTGACTCAATCAGTTGAACTATTATTCTTTGTTACAGCTTTCAGTATCTTAGGACTTGTTCTTTATCAGTTTCATTTACTTTCACCAATCATTCTGTTTGCCTTGAGTATGGCTGCCATAATCTTGATGAATATTCTAAATTGGTCCTTTCAATTATTAGGGTTGACAATTCAAGGGGTAAACGTACTTGAAGGAACTGCGGTAACATGCGCATTGGTTGCAGGGTTATTGTTAATGGCGGAAAGTCGCTTAATGAAGAAATATGGATTGTATTATGCATCCCCGATTATCGAAAAGTCAAAAAGGGGATTACATGGCGTTGCTTTCTTCACGAAAAAAATTTGGTTGTTGCCGATTTTTTTCGTAATTCCTGGACAAGCAATTGATGCTTATTTTCCGTGGTGGCCACAATTTTCACTAAACCATCAACAATTTACATTGATTTTGTTCCCTGCTATCATCGGATTCCAGCAAAAGACGAGACGTTCATTGCCGTTAAATGTATATCCTAAATTATCAAGGGCGATTTTCATTTTAGGGGAATTGGTGCTAATCGGAGGACTCGTAGGATATTTTTATCCTATTGTTGCAGTTGTGACTGTATTAGTCGGCGCATTCCTTCGTTTAATAATCTCCTATATTTATAAAGTTCGAGAGCGTCGTGATGTCTATGCCGTTTCTGCGCGTCCAAATGGTGTGATGATTGCTGCTGTTTTACCGAACTCACCGGCAGAAAAAATGGGGCTTCAAGCAGGAGAGGTTATTCGCAAAGTAAACGGTATGGAAGTGCACAATGAATTGGAATTGTATAAAGCCCTTCAAATCAATGCGGCTCATTGTAAATTGGAAGTGTTAAATCATCAAAATGAATTGCGCTTAACACAGCATGTTGTCCATAGTAAAGATCATTATCGCATTGGATTGTTAGTAGTAGAGTAACATACGAAATGGCTTAATTCTTCTTTATAGAGAATTAGGCCATTTTCGTTATGTTTGTGGACTCGTTCACCAATGGAGGAAAATTTAATAATACAAGAAAGTGATTTTCACAATAAAAAACATCGGCTCTGTGCGAAATTATCGCAACGCCGATGTAATTAAAAGAAATTTCTCAATACAGCTACCGTCAACACACCTACGACAACTGTTATGGATAAACTTTTCGTCCAAATTGCTACAAGTAATGTTGGGATGAATGCAATAGTACTTTCTATATCAAATGTGACAAATTTTCCTTCTTCACGAAGTAAGGCTTGAAATACAAGTGCACTTAAAATGCATACGGGTATAAATTGGAGCCAACGCAATACGATATTCGGTAATTGGATGTTCCGTACTAATATAAATGGAGTAACGCGTGGTACCCACGTAACAAAAGCACATCCTAAAATAAGTAAAAACATGGATAGCGTAGTCGTCATTTTTCAGTCAACACCCCAATCGTTGCTACAATAATCGTCGATAAAAGTACAGCTAAATGACTAGGCATGAAATAAGAAAGAATATACAAGCTTCCAAAAACACAACCGATTAATTTTAAATAATGCATGAGTTTTCTTTTATTAACATTTGCTAAGTTTAAAACTAGCAACGCAATAAACATCGCTACTAACGCATAATCAAGACCAAAAGCTTCAGCATTTGGAATCCAATTTCCTACAAGACCTCCAACAACACATGCTGCAATCCATGTAAAATAGGCGGTTAAATTTAAACCATCCATCCAACGACCACCAAGATATTGTTCTCGTCCTATTTTTGTAATCGCAACACCAAACGTTTCATCTGTTAAAAGCGAACCAAAGCCGACATTGCGTAAAGCAGAATAACGAGTTAAATGCGGTGCTACAGTAAGCGACATTAAAAAGAATCGTAAATTAACAATAAACGTTGTAATAACCATGATGTACATTGGGGCTCCCGCTAAATATAAACCTGCAAAAATGAACTGTGCACTGCCAGCATAAACTAGTGCAGAAAGTAGAAAGATTTCTAAAATCGATAATTTTGATGTGACGCCTACTACCCCAAAAGCAAGCCCTATACTTATGTAACCTAATAACGTAGGAACGCAATCCTTCGCACCTTGTAAAAAGGAGTCATCAGAAAAACTTTGATTCACTTCCTTGACTTCCGTTGCCACACTATCCATTCCTTTCTACTAAATTTTCAAATATAATAAATGAAAAATACTGTTTTAAAAGATTGACGGAATTTTAGCAGTATGCAGCATAAATGACTAAATCATCGTTACAGTACAAAGAGAAATTTTGTATTATGATAAATACAGAGATAATTTAATTTAAATAATCGCTAATTAATGGTAATAAACAGAAAATAAAAAATCAGAACATTCACATTTTGTTTAGTATAGTATACATTTGTCTTTTAAAATAGACAATAGGGTGGAATGAAAAAATGGATCAAATGAGTCGTAATATTGGTATACAATTAAAAAAAATTCGGAAAGAGCGGAGTTTAAGTTTGGATGATGTGGCAAAAGCTACTGATGTAAGTAAGGCACAGCTTGCCCAAATTGAAAAGGGTGAAGCAAATCCAACTGTTTCAACCCTTTGGAAAATAGCCGCAGGGTTAAAAATTTCATTTTCATCACTTTTACAGCCACCGAAAACATTTTTCCAAAAATATAGTGTGGATCCTTCTACATATGTGTCTGAAGAAAATGGCAAATACCGTGTATATTCCATTATCCCTTATAATCCGGAACGGGGTTGGGAATTTTATAAAATTGAAATGGATCCCGGGGTGATACATAAAAGTGAGCCCCACACGGAAGGAGTAGAGGAAACAGTTACGGTCATAGAAGGACAGGCAGTTGTCCAATGCGGCAATATGAAGGAATGTTTAGAAGAAGGCGAAACGCTCGTATTTTCTGCTAATCAGCCGCACCAATACGAAAATCCAACAGATAAGGTGACGATTTTACATTTAATTATTCAGTATCGATAGAGGTGGAACAGGTGAGTGAATGGTTTACCGTAGAAAATATTGAAGCATTGGAAGCACAATATAGAACACTAGGACCGCTAATTGGAATCCTTTTTCCTTTCTTAGAATCCTTTTTGCCGTTCCTACCTCTAGTTGTTTTCGTAGTAGCCAATGCAAGTTCTCACGGGCTTTGGTTTGGTTTTTTACTTTCCTGGGTTGGAACAGTATTGGGGTCTTATTCGGTCTTTTTGCTTGTTCGTAGATTTGGAAATAATCGTAAAGTCCAACAATTCATTAAGTATGAAAAGATGCAAAAACTCATTCATTGGGTAGATATGAAAGGAATTGCCCCACTATTTTTATTATTGTGTTTCCCATTTACACCATCCGTATTAGTCAATATCGTGGCAGGGCTTTCCAATATTAAGAAAAAATATTACTTCGTAGTGTTGTTGGCAGGAAAATGTGTAATGATTTTAACAATTAGTTTACTTGGTTATGATATCGGTGCATTATTACGAAGTCCCACAAAATTAGTACTTGTCGTTGTCGCAATTTTCTTATTATGGATTATCGGAAAGCAAATTGAACGATATTTAAATAAACGTGTTGAAAGAGAATTAAAAGAAGTATCGAGACTTAGAAAGAATAAGAAATTAAAAATAACTTATAAAGATTAAGCTTGGTAATTGATTGAAAAGCCCCGAAAAATTAGCAATTTCGGGGCGTTTTTCATTGGTGCATTTTATCGAATCTATTAGAAAATGTACTATAATAAATAAAATACTATTTTTCAATAAAGCAAGAGGAAATTGAAGGAGGGGCAACATGTCATTACGAATTATTAGCGGACGAGCTGGGACAGGGAAAACAGCCCTCATTCATCGAGAAATTGTGGAAGAGGTAAAATCTAATCCCTTTGGCCCACCGATTTTTTTAATTGTGCCAGACCAAATGTCTTTTTCTACGGAATACCAGCTAACGAATCACTATGATATTCAAGGGTTGATTCGTGCGCAAGTAATGACTTTTAAGCGATTATCCTGGCACGTATTACAAGAAACGGGAGGCATCGCAAAAGATAAAGTTGATAAAATTGGATATCGAATGCTCCTTAGAAGATTGTTGGAAGAAAATAAAGACCATTTTACTTTATTCAGCCAAGCTGCTGATAAGCGAGGATTTACGGAAGAAATTGAGAAGATAATTAAGGAATTTAATCAGTTTAATATCGATAGTATCGCATTAAAAGAAGCAATTGAAAAATTTGAACAAGCCCAAGCTCCTCATACACTAATTGCGAAATCTAAAGACTTACAAATCATAATACAAAAATTAGAAGAAATTTTAGGGGATCGATATGTAGAAGGAGATGGACTATATCCCTTCCTTATCCAGCAAATGAAATACTCTGAAAAATTGAAAGACACTCATGTATATATCGATGGATTTACATCATTTACAGTGCGTGAGTTTGAAATTGTCAAGCAGCTTTTATCTTTAACGAAAAGAGTTACCATTGTTCTTCCTTTTGAAGATGAACAAGATAAACACAATGAACAAGCAGTGTTTTATCGTGCTGCTCTCACATACGACAAATTAAAACAAGAAGCGACAAAATTAGGTATCGAAATTGAACCGAGAATTCATTTGGAAACAACTCACCGCTATAAAAATCGAGATTTATTTCATGTGGAACAGCAATTTTATCAGCTAACTCCAAAAAAAATCGAAGCAGAAGGTTTTATAAAGATTATTGAAGGAGCAAATCGGCGTGCTGAAGTTCATGGAATTGCCCGGGAAATAAAACGATTAGTGCAAGAAGAAGGTATTCGTTATCGTGATATCGGGATTATGTATCGACAAGCAGATGTGTATGATCCGCTAATTTCGACAATATTTGCACAATATAATATTCCTGTTTTTACCAATGAGAAAAAATCGATGTTGCATCATCCGTTAATTGAATTTAGCCGCTCTATTTTAGAAGTGATTACTTCTCATTGGAAATATGAACCGATTTTCCGTAGTGTAAAAACAGATTTATTTTTCCCATTAAACTCTAATGTAAAAGAAATAAGAGAGAAAGCGGATGTATTTGAAAACTTTGTCATTGCTCAAGGAATTTATGGAGACCGATGGATGCAAGACGACCGTTGGATGTATAAAAAATATCGAGGTTTAGAGTTTGTGACAACGAAACAAACCGATGAAGAAAAAAAGATACAAGCGATTATCGATGAAATGAAGGGTTACATTCGAGAACCTTTAATAAAATTTGAAAAACAATTAAAGAAGGCTCGCAATGGACAAGAAATCGCAACGGCTCTATTTACAACCGTTGAAGAATTGCAAATTTATGAAAAGCTTCAGACGTTAAAAGATAAAGAACTGGAAGAAGGCAAACTGGAAGAGGCAATGGAACATGATCAGGCATGGAACCAGTGGGTAAACGTACTTGAACAATTCGCTATCATGTTTGGAGACCAGCCTTTAACGATTGAAGAAGCCGCTAAAATCCTGGATGAAGGATTTGACACGCTGAAATTTTCAAAAATTCCTCCAGCTGTTGATGAAGTGACTGTTGCAACTGTGGAGTTTTCTCGTTTTGACAATATGAAAGTTGTTTTCGTCATTGGCGTGAATGACGGAGTATATCCAATGCGTATTGACTATGAAGGATTCATAAACGATATGGACAGGGAATGGTTTTCAGGAATTGATGTGGAATTGTACCCATCATCCAAGCATCGACTCATGGAAGAAAACTTTTATATTTATCGTGCTTTTTCTTCCCCTACAGACCGTTTATATGTCACATATTCCAGCAGTGATGAGGAGAGTAAAGCTTTATTACCATCTCTTTATGTACAACGGTTGCACAACTTATTTGAAGTGAACGGAAAATACACATTGCCTCATGAAAGAATTTTTATTGACCCAATCGAAGAATGGAATAAGGAAAAAGTGCTTTCGTACTTACGACATCCGAGAACATCGCTAGCTTACTTAATGACTCAATTGAAACAAGCGGAATCAATGGAGCTTGCACCAGAATGGAGAGCACTAAAAACGTTTTATGAACAAAGTGATGAATGGAAACCAGTACTTGAAGTTGTAATGAAACCGTTGAAAGAAAAAAATGTCTCAGAAAAATTGGCTCAAGAATTGACGGAAGCATTATATGGGGATGACTTCACATCCAGCGTTTCACGAATTGAAAAGTATTTTAGTTGTCCATTTGCCCATTTTGCATTCTATGGTCTTCGCTTGCAACAACGCCCGGAGTTCCGTTTAGAAACATTTGAAATGGGTGATTTGTTCCATGAAGCTTTAAAGTGGATTTCGAAGGAGACTAGCCGATTAAACTTGCCATGGAATAAATTAACGAAAGAACAATGTGCTCATCTTGCACGAGAAGCTGTAGAACAGATTGTACCGGCTTTTTCACACCAAATCTTGTTAAGCAGTTCCCGCTATCGCTATATTCAGCGGAAATTGATGCACATCGTTGAAAAAACGATGGTTGCCCTATCACAGCATGCAAAGAATTCAACCTTTAAGCCAATAGCTGTGGAAGCGTCTTTCGGCCCTAGCAAAAATGAACAATTACCGCCTTTAGAAATAGCATTAAACGGCGGCCGAAAAATGAAATTGAGAGGACGAATTGACCGAATAGACCATGCAAAAGTTGGTGGAACATCTTATTTACGTGTCATCGATTATAAATCTTCTGGCAGAGATTTAGATTTAAATGAAGTGTATTACGGCTTATCATTGCAGTTATTAACGTATTTAGATGTAGCCGTTGAAAATTCATTAATTTTATTAAATGAACCGGCAATGCCCGCAGGTGTCCTATACGTCCATGTGCAAAATCCTCTTTTAAAAATTGAGCAGGAGTTAAATGAATTACAAATCGAAGAAGAACGATTAAAGATGTACAAAATGAAAGGATTGTTATCCGAAGATCAAGAGGCTGTGATTGCGATGGACGAGCGTTTAGAAGAGGATGGCAAGTCGATTATCATTCCAGTGTCGATAACGAAAAAACAGGAATTTTCCAAAACTTCGAAAGTTGTACCGCCTGAAGCGATGGAAGAGTTGAGATTATTTGTGCGCAAAAAACATAGGGAAGCAGGAGATTCCATTTTAAGCGGAGATACTTCTATTCGACCATTTAAGCTAAAAGATCGAACTGCTTGTGATTATTGTGAATTTAAGTCGGTATGCCAATTTGACCCAACAGACGGTGAATATCAACTGTTGCAGGCAGATAAAGCGCCAAATGTCGTAGAAAAAATTCGAAAGGAGTTGAATGACGATGAACTCAATTCCAACTAAGCCGAAAGACGCTACATGGACCGATGAACAATGGAAAGCCATTTGGGCAACAGGTCAAGATATTCTTGTTTCCGCTGCTGCAGGTTCAGGAAAAACGGCGGTGCTTGTTAATCGGATGATCGAAAAGGTCATTGCAAAAGAAAACCCGATTGATGTGGATGAGCTCCTTGTCGTTACCTTTACCAATGCATCAGCCGCGGAAATGCGCCATCGCTTAGCGGATGCTCTTGAGAAGGAAATTGCGAAAGACCCTCATAATGCACATTTACGAAAGCAGTTAAGCCTTGTCAACAAAGCGCAAATTTCTACACTGCATTCTTTTTGTTTATCTATTGTTCGGCAATATGCTTATTTACTCGATATTGACCCGGGATTCCGCATTGCCAGTGAAGGAGAAATTTCTTTACTCAGGGATGATGTGTTAAAAGAAGTGCTAGAGGAAGCTTATAGTGCTGAAGATGAAAACAAAGTAAACCGTATTTATCGATTAGTGGATAGCTTTACGTCCGATCGAGATGACCAAGATATCGAAGTTTTGATTGATCAATTATACGATACTGCTCGAGTACATCCCGAGCCAAAAAAATGGCTTCATTCCCTAGTGGAACAATATCAGATTCCGAATGATGTGACGGTAGATGAATTACCTTTTATTGAGCATTTGAAAAATGCTATAGAGTTTCAATTGGAAGAAGCAAGGTCACACCTTTTAACAGTTCGAAAATATGCTTTAATGCCAGATGGCCCGGCTCCATATGGAGAAACGGTGGAGTTGGATTTAGCGCTCATTCAAGAGGCATCTCGTCGCATTCGTGCTTCTTGGAAAGAAGCGTACGAATTCTTTTCCACGTTGAAATGGTCAACGTTAGCGCGGGTGGCGAAAGATTCTTGCGATGAAGAATTAAAAAAGAAAGCGCAAGATAAGCGAAATAAAGCAAAAGACATCGTAAATAAAATTCAACATACGTATTTTGCTAGAAAACCTGAGCGTCTCATTGAAGAAATTCGGCTTATGGCTCCGACAATTGAAACATTGGTAGAATTAACACTTCAATTCGGTGAAAAGTTTAAACAAGCAAAATTAGAAAAAGCGATTGTAGATTTTTCAGATTTAGAGCATTATGCCCTTGAAATATTAACGATAGAAGAGGATGGAAAAATAAAACCATCTCCTGTAGCAATCGAATTCCAACAGCGCTTTAAAGAAGTGCTTGTCGATGAATATCAAGATACAAACATGCTGCAGGAAACGATTTTGCAATTAGTTAAAAGCGGCGATGAGAGTAACGGCAACTTATTTATGGTAGGGGACGTAAAGCAGTCCATTTATCGCTTCCGATTGGCTGAACCAATGCTCTTTTTAAATAAGTATTTAACATTTGAGGAAGAGCCGAAATCGAGCGGTTTGAAAATCGATTTAAATGCTAATTTCCGCAGTCGAAAGGAAGTTCTATACGGAACGAACTATATATTCGAGCAAGTGATGGGCGAGAAGGTAGGAGAAATTAAATATGATGAGAAAGCAGCTTTAAAACCAAGCGCACCATATGATGATGTCGAAGTTCCAGTGGAATTAGCAATCATTTATGAAGAACAGCCAGATACTTCTAATGATAATGAAGAAGAGGATATTGATTTAATGATCCAAGAGGAAATGAAAAAATCTCAACAAGAAGCTCGTTACATTATCCAACGCATTCGAGAAATGATGGATGCTGGTGCAACAGTGTACGATACGAAGCAAAAAGACCCAGGGAAGCGAATGCGCCCAATGCGTTATAGCGATATCGTCATTCTCATGCGATCAATGACCTGGTCGAACGATATTATTGAAGAATTTAAAGCTGCAAATATTCCTCTATATGCCGAAAGTTCCAAAGGATATTTTGAAGCGCTTGAAGTGATGATTATGATTAATTTATTAAAAGTCATTGATAATCCGTACCAGGATATCCCGCTCGCTTCTGTATTAAGAGCTCCATTTGTCGGCTTAACGGAAAATGAAATGGCACTCATTCGTTTAACTGAAAAGCAATCAACCTTCTATGAAGCTGTAAAAATATTTGTTGAAAAAGAGCATTCAGGCCTTGAAACAGGCACACAATCAAAGCTTGAAAAGTTTTTAAAACAATTGGATAATTGGCGAGATTTAGCACGCAGAGGCAGTCTATCTGATCTAATTTGGCAAACTTATTTAGATACAAATTATTATGAAATGGTAGGCGCGATGTCGAACGGTAAACAGCGTCAAGCTAATTTACGAGCGCTGCATGACCGAGCATTAAGTTTTGAAAAATCTTCTTTCAGGGGATTATTTCGCTTTTTACGATTCATCGATCGCATGAAATCCCGCGGGGAAGATTTAGGAAATGCAAAATCGATAGGAGAGAAGGATGATGTTGTTCGTTTAGTAACGATTCACTCTTCGAAAGGGCTTGAGTATCCCGTTGTATTTGTAGCTGGATTAGGTAGTAATTTTAATCTAATGGATTTCAATCAACCATATTTATTTGACCAAGAGTATGGTTTAGCTGTTAAAGCGATAGACCCAGACAATCGAATTATGTATACTTCATTGCCATTTTTAGCGATGAAGGAAAAGAAAAAGTTAGAAATGAAAGCGGAAGAAATGCGCATTTTATATGTGGCGATGACCCGCGCAAAAGAAAAGCTCGTTCTCGTCGGCTCTGTGAAAGATTGGGAGAAAACGAAGCAAAATTGGTGTGAAGTTCAAAGTTTGGCTCAAGATGAAATGTTGCCGGATTATGTAAGGGCTCGAGCTCGAAATTATCTTGACTGGATTGGTCCAGCAATTAGTCGACATGCATCGTTTAAAGATTTTAGTGATACAGACTATACGCCGATACAACATCCATCCACTTGGCAAGTAAGCGTCATATCCAATGATTCATTCATGAAAAAACAGGAGAAAATGGAAGAAACGGAAAACGAACTTGCAAAGAAAGAAGTAGATGACAGTTTATTGCAAGAATTGGAACGTCGATTTACTCATATTTATCCATTTGAAAGAGCAACTAAGAAAAAATCTAAAACGAGTGTATCCGAAATGAAGCGCATTGAAAACTTGCAGCAAGAAGATGAGAGTGAGTACTTTGGAATTTATTATAAAAATCGCAAAAAATCATTCGTCAAGCGGCCAATTTTTATGCAAGAAAAACAATTAACTGCGACAGAGATTGGTACAGCGATGCATACCGTGATGCAACATGTACCGCAACAAGGGTTTATCAATACGGAAGAAGCACAACGGTTCCTTGAAACGTTAGTTGAAAAACAATTAATTAGAGAAGAAGAGATGAAAGCTATCCAAATTGAACAACTATTGCACTTTTTTGCTACGCCAATCGGAAAACGATTTAGCAACGCGAAAAAATTGTATCGAGAAGTACCGTTTACATTAAGTGTGTCCGATGCGGAAGGCGACTCTCAAATGATCCAAGGGATTGTCGATTGCTTAATGCAAGATTATGACGGAAAATGGGTGTTGCTCGATTACAAAACGGATAAAATATTACCGTTTTTTGATGAAGAGGAAGCGTTAATAGCTGAAATGTCGAAGCGTTATAGTGTGCAAATTCGCCTTTATGCGGAAGCTGTGGAAAAGATTTTACAAATCAAAGTAGATGAAAAGGTGCTTTACTTATTTGAGGCAGGGAAAGAAATACAGTTGGAAGCTCTGGTGTAATAAACATTCGACGTTTCTTCTTGTAAGAATTGCATGAAAATGATAGTTTAATTGTATTTAGGAGGTCGAATGTAGTGTTTCAACCAACGTCTTTGAATGAAAGAATTCATACCCTTGATATTATGAGGGGATTTAGTTTGCTTGGCATTCTAATAGTGAACATCTTTGCCTTTTCCCTGCCGCTTCCCCACATTCTTGACTTGCATAGCTGGTTTACGGATAATCAGGATGTAATGTTATATCAAACATTAGATATCTATGTACAAAGCAGTTTTTATCCTTTATTTTCGATGTTGTTTGGTTATGGTTTAGCGATGCAGTGGATCAAAGCTGAGCAAACCGGTACGAGATTTTATCCTTTCGCAACAAAACGTCTCGTTGTGTTATTCATAATTGGATTGTTGCATGCGTTTCTTATTTGGTGGGGAGACATCCTTACGATGTATGCTTTTTGCGGATTTTTCTTAATTTTATGTTTGAAATTAAAGAGTGGATGGTTGCTAACCGTTGCTTTAGCAATGAATGGTCTATTGCATTTCTTCATCCTCTCCTTATATGCCATTGCAGGTATAGCGAATGCAGAGTTTGAAACTCCTCATGTCGATATTACTGCAATTAATAATGCGATTACAGCTTACGGTATTGGAACTTGGACTGATGCCTTTTTCCAACGTTTAAATGATTTAGCGGTTCAAATGGCTCCAGGTATGTGGATTAGCGCGTTGTTTACAATTTTGCCATATATGATGATCGGAGCAGCAGCTGCTAAGTGGCGTTTAGTTGAGCGGGCAAAAGAATTGAAAGTGATGTGGATTATACTAACGATTATTTGTATTGCTGGAGGGCTTTTTATTAAAAGTGTGCCTTTTCATGTAACGCGGACTTATTTATTAGAGTATGTCCGAGTTTATATAGGAGGGCCCATATTAGCCGTAGGGTATGCGTCTTTAATTGTCGTACTTTGTCTCATACCATTTGCAACAAAACTACTAAGCCCAATCGCTAAAGTAGGACGCATGTCATTAACTATCTATATCATACAGTCTATCATTTGCACTTTATTATTTTACAATTTCGGTTTTGGGTTATATGGAAAAGTGGATGTAATGATGGGAATTGTTATCGCCATTGGTATTTATGTCGTTCAGTTAGCCTTATCTGAATTGTGGTTTTTGAAATATCAACAAGGACCGCTTGAAAAAGCTGTAAAACGCATCACTTATGGAAAAAACGTTACGGAAAATTAAGCAATATAAATGATTTTCATGTAATATGTTATTAATACTACGCTTCGTAGTTTAATAGAATTTGTGAAAATGAAAAGGGGCTATTACGAATGAAAATTTTATCCTTTAAATTCAATAATCAAGTGAAGTTTGGTCCAAAAGTAAAAAAAGAAGAAGCAGTTTGGGATGTGTTAGCAATTCAAGAAACGCTTCAAGTGCTACCATCGTTCCCGCAGACGATTATTGAAGGCATTGCATTAGGGTATGATTTTGTTGAAAAAATTAGAAGATTAGTAGAAGTAGCAGAAAAATCAGGAGAGGTTGAAAAGTTTAAATTACCATTTAGCAAAATTGAATGGTTATCGCCAATTCCAAGAACTCCAAAAAATATTATTTGTGTAGCCAAAAATTATGATGAACATGCAAAGGAAATGGGAGTGGAAGCTGCTCCATCTGATTTAGTCATTTTCACAAAGTCACCGACGACGATTGCTGCAGACCACGAAGTTTTACCAGTGCATGAAGGAAAAACGGACTCTCTTGACTATGAAGGAGAGTTGGCAGTTGTCATTGGCAAATTCGGAAAAGATATACCTGAAAAATTAGCTTATGATTATATTTTTGGGTATACGATTGCTAATGATATCACAGCCCGTGATATTCAACAGAGACACCAACAATATTTTTTAGGTAAAAGTTTGGATGCTACTTGCCCAATGGGACCATACATTGTAACGAAAGATGAGATTCCAAATCCCCAAAACTTGACGATTGTGACGAAAGTGAATGGAGAAGTACGCCAAAATGGAAATACAGAAGATATGATGTTCCCAGTAGATCGGTTGGTTTCGATTATTTCTCAGCATGTTCCACTAGAACCTGGCGACGTTATTTTAACAGGGACTCCTGCCGGGGTAGGGAAAGGAATGAATCCTCCACAATTTATAAAAGCTGGAGATGAAGTGAAGATATCGATTGAAGGTATTGGTACATTAACAAATCGTTTTGAATCAATTTAATAGAGGGTAAGAAATTGAATCCGCAATGATTGTGTTAACAGAGATAACTTGCGGATTCTTTTTCTCTTTATTAAAATAAATACAAAATAAAAAGAAGTATTATATTTGAATAGAAACTATTCACGTGTTAGGATAATCTATGAAATATACGATGAGGTGGGAAGTAGATGGATTTTTTAACAAGTTCAACGCATTTACACATCACAACATGGTTTGTTGGAATTATTTTGTTTTTAATTGCTGCCATTAAACCAAACAAAGGATTGCAAATGGCATTACGCTTATTTTATATCCTCATTATCATTACGGGTGGAGCTTTATTTATTGAAGCAATGGACTACGGTCAAGGCTTGAATTATGGAATCAAATTGCTTTTAGGTATTTTAGTGATTGGTATGATGGAGATGGTTCTTGTTCGTAAAGCTAAAGACAAACCAACAACAATATTTTGGGTTTTATTTGCAGTATTCTTATTTTTAACGTTATTCTTTGGCTTTAAATTACCAATGGGAATGAATTTCTTAGCTTAATCATTCGTGAGTTCGCAAAGTATATTTTATACTTTGCGTTTTTTTAGTTTGTAGATAGAAATTATTGCTCAATTACTCTAAAATGATTTCAACCAATATGAGAAAAAAGAAAGGGAATGTGCTATGATTCCAATCGTTATGCTTGTATTTGTGATTGTTTTAATGTTACTTTTTATTCTTTTTGTTTTTTTGCAAAAACCGAGTAATCATAGAAATGAAGAATTCATTGGACTCGAAGATAAAAAGAACGAATAACCATGAGGGGTTCTTTATTTTTTGTCACACTTTAGACAAAAAATAAGCGCATTTTATTAAACTTTTATGTTTTATTGGGAGTTGTATCTATATTTTTGGTAAAATGTCGTTGATTGGTTTAAAGGAGAGGGATTATGTTGAAACTCAGTAAATGGATTCGAACGACAGCAATGGCAACATTATTATTTGCAAGTTTCTCAACGCCTATCGCAAGCGCTGAAAAACCCCGTTCAATTGCTGATGAGAGTATATACGATTTATTAGTCGATCGTTATTTTAATGCTACGAATGAAAATGACGATATTTCGAAAACCGATCCAAAAAATCCAGCAAAATTCGCTGGTGGGGATTTTCAAGGGATTATAGATAAACTTTCTGACATTAAAGATATGGGATTTACGATTGTTTCCATCGGCTCGGTCTTTGCAACAGAATCTTATGACGGTTCAATGGTGACAAGTTATCATCAATTGGAACCTAATTTTGGGACAGAAGAAGAGTTCAAAAAGTTGATTCAAATTGTGAAACAAAATGGCATGTCCATTATGGTAGATTTTCCGTTAACAAATGTAAGTGAAAATCATGAATGGGCTGAAGATCCTAAAAAAGCTTCTTGGATTGTAGGGACAGCGAATGGAAAACTTCGCTGGGATTTAAAAAATGAAGAAGTACAAAAGGCGCTAATTGATGCTATTGTCCAATTTGCTTCTACATATGATGTTGATGGTATCCGTTTAACAAATCTCGATATTGCCGATACAGAATTTTTAAATGAGATGATTGATGCAATTAAATCAGTCAATGAACAAATTTATGTGATTTCAAATACTGAAAGCAATGCTCGATTTGATGCGAAATTTTATGATGAAGTAAGCAAAATTTTTAGCCATGCGTTTAAAAATATTGATGAAGATACATCCGATTTATTGAAACATTTTGAACCCTATGTAAAGGGAGAAGAGGAAATCCCTACGCAAATTATGATTGACAATGTAAATACAGATCGTTTTCTATATACAGCGGAAATTTATCCTCCAACTCGATTAAAAATGGCATTGGCAACAACTTTGCTACTTCCGGGCGTACCGGTTATGCAATATGGATCCGAGATTGCCATGAACGGTAAAGCTGGACCTGAAGCTCATCAAATTTATAACTTTAAAACAGAAACAGAATTAAAAAAATATATTGAAGATATCCAATTGTTGCGTAATAAATCGGAAACTCTACGCAGAGGAGATTTCAATCTAATTCAAAATAAAAATGGATTAATTGTTTTCCAGCGTTCTTCTGAGGATGAAAATTGGATTATTGTCATCAACAACACAGGAATGCGCGAAAAGATTGAAATTCCGAAAGAGTTTGTTGGAGAAAATAAAGAGCTTCGTGGAATGTTAAATAGTGAAATTTTCCGTGAAGGTGAAGACGGGATTTTTAGAATTATCCAAGACCGAGAAGTTGTTGAAATTTATCAAGTGATTGATGAACAAGGAATCAATATTTCATATATTCTAGCGATGGCTTTCGTTTATATAATTTTCATCGTCTTTATCATTTCTTTAATTAAACGAGGAAAACGCAAACGTTCTCAAGGATAATTCAAAATTCAGCGAAATCAACTAGCTTTGATTTCGCTTTTTTTGTGTAAAAAAGAAAACCCCCTGCTAGGCAGGGGGTTCCGTATAGCTTACAGCGAGGTATTAAAAAAGATCCCACTTGATGCTAAAATAAATTTCGGTTCGCCAACCAAATTTTAGTACCAAGGAGGGACCTATTATGTCTTCTGACACAAATAGTTTAGCACATACCAAGTGGAATTGTAAGTATCACATTGTATTTGCACCAAAATATAGAAGACAGATAATTTATGGAAAGATAAAGAAAGATATTGGACAAATATTAAGACAACTATGTGAAAGAAAAGGCGTAGAAATAATTGAAGCTACCGCATGCAAAGACCACATACATATGTTGGTCAGTATCCCACCAAAATTAAGTGTTTCATCATTCGTGGGATATTTAAAAGGAAAAAGTAGTTTGATGATATTCGATCGACATGCCCATTTAAAGTATCGATATGGAAACAGAAAATTTTGGTGTAGAGGATTTTATGTGGATACGGTAGGTAGAAATAAAAAGGTAATTGAAGAATATATTCGAAATCAAATACAAGATGATATCATTGCAGATCAACTCAGTATGGAAGAATTCATCGATCCATTTACAGGTGAAGAGATAAAGCGAAAACCTAGGAAAAAATAAAAGAGACCCTTTAAGGGTCAGCTGGAAAAGTAGTGCAGTTGGCGAACCATTCGATGCCCCTTTAGGGGGTGGCCAGTAATAAAGGCTTCTAGCCGCAGAACAAACCACCCGTTCACACGGGTGGTTTTGATTATGACTGAATAGCAAGGATGCCGAAGAAAAATGATGAGAAGATTGTAGGTATTTTTGAAAATAACGCATTTGTAGAAAATTCATTGAGAAGATACTAACCCTCATGTAATTAGGTTAATTTTCCCCTTTTCAATTCATACACTTCATTAAAGTCAATTGCAAGAAAGGGGACTCTCCCAAAATGGACATACTGGACATTCAAAATCTACATGTTGGATTTCGAATAAATGATACATTTTATGATGCGGTGGATGGGGTTTCCTTCACATTAAAAAATAACGAAATTCTTGCAATTGTTGGGGAGTCGGGCTGTGGAAAGAGTACTCTTGCTACAGCCATCATCGGTCTCCACCATGAACAGAATGCGCGAGTGACGGGAAAAATCCTTTTTGGAGAACGCAATCTCTTGGAATGTTCTGAAGAGGAAATGAACCATATTCGCGGTGCAGAAATAGCAATGATTTTCCAAGATCCTTTATCTGCCTTGAATCCTTTAATGCGAATTGGTGATCAAATTGAAGAAGCGTTAACATATCATACTGACTATTCTCGTGATGAACGGGAAGAAAAGGTATTACAATTATTAAAACAAGTCGGTATATCAAAACCTGAACAAGTTGCTAGGCAATTTCCCCATCAATTATCCGGGGGAATGCGGCAACGGGTTATGATTGCAATAGCCATTTCTTGTAAACCGAAAATAATTATAGCTGATGAACCGACAACGGCTCTAGATGTGACGATACAGGCGCAAATTTTAGATTTATTGAAGGAATTGCAAAATGAAACAGAAGCAGGCATCATATTGATCACTCATGATTTAGGGGTTGTTGCAGAAATGGCCGATCGGGTGATGGTGATGTATGCGGGAGAAATCATTGAAGAAGCACCAGTACAAAAATTGTTTGCTAGTCCAAAGCATCCATATACGCGATTATTATTTAACTCGATGCCACAACTCCACTCCACAAATGAACGCCTCAACGCCATTGAAGGAATTGTTCCATCGTTAACCCACTTACCAAGAACAGGATGCAGATTTGCATCTCGCATTCCATGGATTCCAAAAGATGCTCATGAAGAACAACCGATATTCCACGAAATTTCAAAAGGGCATTTTGTGAAGTGCACATGCTGGAAGTATTTCAATTTTCAACATGAAAGCTCCATAAATCGTTGAAGGAGGAAGCAGTTTGAGCTTCATGCAAATCATTGATTTAAAAGTGCATTATCCGATTCGGGGTGGATTTTTTAATTCCATCGTTGATTGGGTGTATGCGGTAGATGGTATAGATATGGAGTTCGAACAGGGGAAAACTTACGGGCTTGTGGGAGAGTCTGGATGTGGGAAATCGACAACGGGAAAAGCGATCATTGGCCTTGAGAAAATAACGTCGGGAAAAATCCTTTTTGAAGGGGAAGATGTGACGAAGGAGAGGAAATCTCGCACCTCCCATTTTCATCGAGAAGTGCAAATGATTTTTCAAGATTCCCATTCCAGTTTAAATCCGAGAAAACGGATTGCTGATATCCTTGCAGAACCGATTCGAAATTTTTTGAACTTAACTCCTAGGGAAGAAAGGAAAAAAATTGATGAACTTCTTGCGATAGTTGGCATGCCGGGCGATTCAAAAGAGAAATTTCCACATGAATTTTCAGGAGGACAAAAGCAGCGCATCAATATCGCAAGAGCCCTTGCAACGAATCCAAAGCTAATCATTGCTGATGAACCGGTTTCAGCTCTTGATTTATCCGTACAGGCACAAGTGCTCAATTTTATGAAAGATGTGCAGAAGGAATTTGGATTAACCTATTTGTTTATCTCCCATGATTTAGGAGTCGTCAAGCATATGTGTGACTATATTTTTATCATGTATAAAGGAAGATTTGTGGAATGCGGCACAAAGCAGGATATTTACCAAAATCCAAAGCATCTTTACACGAAGCGATTGCTTAATTCCATTCCGGCGACAACGCCTTTGGGAAGGGAAAAAAGGAAATGGGCTCGACAAGAGTTTGAAAAAATGTATGAAAAGCATATTCATAAAGCCTTTGATGAAAATGGACGAGTGTATGATTTAATTCCGATTTCTGATACCCATTACGTTTCGGCTTCGAGCGTAAAGGAGGTCGTATAGATGTGGAAAACCATTGTACGTCGTCTCATTCTTATGGTTCCACAACTGATTGCTTTAAGCATCATCGTGTTTGTGATGGCAAAGATGATGCCGGGGGATCCATTTACAGGTATGATTACACCCGATACTGACCCAGCACGAATTGAAGAATTGAAGGAAGAATTGGGATTAAATGACCCTTTACCAATACAATATGTTCGATGGGTAAAAAATGCGCTGCAAGGGGATTTCGGCAAGAGCTATACTTTTCAGCGGGATGTGACTTCTCTCATTGGGGAACGGGCGTTGAACACCTTTTGGCTATCCTTTGTCAGCGTCATTTTATTGTATCTATTAGCTATTCCACTTGGGATTTTAGCGGGGCGATACCAACAGTCAAGGCTAGATAAATTTATTGTGTTTTATAGTTTCATCACCTATGCCATTCCAACGTTTGTACTTTCTCTATTGTTTTTATATATATTCGGCTACAAATTGCAATGGTTTCCGACGGGCGGAAGCGTCGACATTGAAGTGGAACCAGGAACCATCCAGTACATATGGAACCGATTCTACCACATCCTTCTGCCGGCAATCACCTATGCCATTTTAGGGACAACCGGGGTGATCCAGTATTTGCGTTCGGAAATTATCGATGCCAAAACGATGGATTATGTACGAACCGCAAGAAGCAAAGGGGTACCGATGAGAAAAATCTATACGAAGCATATTTTTAGAAACTCTTTTATTCCGATTGCCGCTTTTTTGGGGTTTACCATCACCGGGCTTTTGGGCGGCTCCATTTTTATTGAAACGATTTTCGGCTACCCAGGAATGGGACAATTATTTGTCAGTTCCATTGCCTCAAGGGATTATAGCGTCATTTGCGCTTTAGTGATGCTGTATGGTTTTTTAACATTGCTAGGTAGTTTGCTTTCCGACATTATTTTAAGTATTGTGGATCCTCGCATTCGAATTGAATAGTGAGGAGGGGATGGTGGAAAAATGAGACGTAAGAAGAAGCGATATCGAAAAAATGGTCGTCCACGAGGAATAGGCGTTGCTTTTCGGGAATTCCAAAAGGATAAAATCGCCTTGGTTTCGCTCTTTTTATTAGTTTTGTTCATTCTATTTGTTTTTATAGCATCTTTCTTCATTGATCAAGAGCAGTTGATGCGCATTAATTTGTACGACCGTTATAGTCGGCCGGGAGAGAAGTACTTGTTAGGAGCAGATCAGGGCGGAAAAGATATTTTGGGACAACTAATCATTGGCGCCAGAAACTCCGTATCCATTGCTCTTGCTATCACGCTTATCACTGGTTTTATAGGCATTGTGGTAGGTCTCATTTGTGGTTATTTCGGCGGCTGGGTGGATTATATCATCATGAGAATCATTGATTTTTTCGTAACGATTCCTTCATTGTTATTTATCATTGTCTTTGTAACCCTTGTGCCAAAATATTCGATAACCTCTTTCATTCTGATTATGAGCCTCTTTTTATGGACGGGAACAGCCCGGCTCGTTCGTTCAAAGGCATTATCAGAAAGCAAAAGGGATTATGTGAGCGCATCGAAGACACTTGGAACGAGCGATTTTGTCATACTTCGGAGGGAAGTGGCGCCAAATTTAAGTTCATTATTAATCGTTGAGTTAACATTGAATTTTGCGGGCAACGTCGGCATTGAAACTGGTCTTTCATATTTAGGATTCGGCTTGCCGCCCACAACCCCTTCATTAGGGACCTTAGTGAGCTATGCCAATAATCCAGCCGTATTGCAACAATATTGGTGGGTATGGCTTCCGGCATCTTTATTAATTTTATTCATGATGCTTGCCATCAATTATATCGGCCAAGCGTTAAGGAGATCGGTGGATGTGAAGCAGCGATTGGGATAATGGATGATGTCAATGAATTGTTCTATTTATCGATAAATATTAACTAAAACAGCACCAAGGGAGGACATCATGAGAAAAAAATTATTACTCTGCATCACGATCATCATCATAACAGCACTAATGAATTCGAATGTTTATTCAAAAAATGTCACATTGCCGACTTCCGTTACAAATGAAGGAACACCAATCAAAGGAGGCATTTTAAAAGTAGGAATTGTGAAAGATGAACCTCTCCAAGGAGTGTTTTTGGCTGAACTCTATGAAAACCGCTACGATGCTGCCATTATGAGCTATGCATCAAATGCAATTTTTGAAATGGATGGCGATTTTTTAATCAATAATGAGGGCATTGCATCCATGATAGTGGATCAGGAAGAGAATAAAGTGACCATTACTATTCGTGAAGGTGTCCGGTGGTCCGATGGTGAGCCACTCAAAATAGAAGATTTGATTTTGCCTTACGAAATTATTGCCCATCCTGATTATACGGGCGTCCGATATGATACGGAATTCAAGAATATTATCGGGGTGGAAGAATACCACGAAGGAAAAGCGAAAACCATCTCCGGCATCCGGAAAATCGATGAGCGCACATTGGAAATCCGATTCAAAAAGTTGTCGCCTGCGATATTTTCCGGCGGGGACGGTTTATGGACCTATGCGGCACCCAGCCATCAGCTGAAAGGCATTCCTGTGAAGAAGTTAATTGAAAGCGACGCCGTTCGAAAAAATCCTGTGACACTCGGGCCATTCAAGTTTCATAAAATTGTTCCTGGGGAATCTGTGCAATTTGTGAAAAATCCATACTATTGGAAAGGCGAACCGAAATTGGACGGTGTCTTTGTGGAGGTTGTTCCATCCAGCTCAGTATCTGTTGCGATTGGGGCTGGAAAGTATGATATTGTGTCAGGATTCACTGCAACAAAATGGCCGGAAATCCAGAAGTTTAACAACATTGATATTTTAGGGAGGCCAGAATTATATTATTCCTATTTAGGATTTAAGTTGGGAAAATGGGACCCGAAAAAGAGAGAAGTGGTGACTGATTTAAATTCCACACCTGTAGGAGATCAGGCTTTAAGGCAAGCGATGGGGTATGCGTTGGATGTGGAAGCGGTTTGCGAAGTGCTCTTTTTCAATTTTCGTCAACGGGCGAATTCATTGATTCCTCCAGCGTTTAAAACCTACCATGATGCTATGCTGAAAGGATATACGTATAATCCCGAAAAGGCAAAAAAGATTTTAGACAAGGCAGGTTACATCGATATTGACGGGGATGGCTTCCGGGAAGACCCAAAGGGAAATAAGCTGGAAATCAAGTTTGCGACAATGGCAGGAGATACCATTCAAGATGAAATTGCTGCTTACTACTTACAAAATTGGCGGGATGTTGGATTAAATGTCACTTTAACGACAGGAAGACCGATTGAAGTGAATGCTTTTTACGATAAAGTGGAGGCAGATGATCCAGAAATCCATGTCTTTATGGCTGCATGGGGAACGGGGACAAATCCTTCGCCAGCCGGCTTGTATGGAAAATCCGATGCCTTTAACTTTAGCCGTTTTACGTCTGACTTTTTAGAGGAGACGATTCAAAAAATCGATTCTCCAGAAGCATTTGATCAATCATATCGTGCAGAACAGTTTCGGATTTGGCAGCAATATATGGAAGAACAAGCTCCAGTCATCCCACTCCAATTTAGCTATGAGATTGTTCCGGTAAATAAGCGGGTGAAAAATTACAGCATCGATTTTGAAAATCCGACTGAACTGCATGAGATTGAATTATTGGCAAAAGAGCCGATCAAGAGTAAATAATGGACAACGGTCATTATGTCCACTAAATCAGAAGATATTGTCACAAATACTGTGGATATAGCACAAAATCAAAAGCACCTTCGTCAATCCGGGAAGGTGCTTTAAACATTTATGTGCGCCCGGCATGTACATGAACTATAGGGTGTAAGTCCCGAACCCCGAAGACAGAAGTAGAGGTTAGCCAAGAGCAAGGGTGTCCGTGGTGACGCGGAATCTGAAGGAAGCTGGAGGCAAA
>NZ_JAAXPW010000038.1 GCF_012396605.1 Ureibacillus thermosphaericus | reverse complement strand
CATCGAAGACATGTCCACAAGCATAACAAGCTTTTGGTTGATACGTTAACGTCCCATGAAAGACTTTCGCTTTTACTTTTTTGATCGTTTCGGTAGAACAAAAATTTTCATCAAATGTGATATTTTTATCTTTTATATTGAGTAGGTTTCGTATAGAATGATGGTGAGACATGTGACGCAACTCCTTTGGAAAATGTGTTTTGGCGATTACATTTTACCAGAGTTTTGTCACTGTCTCATTTTTTTGTTCAAAAAAATTGGTGCTGGTTTTTACTCACCAACACCAAATATTATAGAGCCAAAAAATGGTGCTGGTTGTATCCACCAACACCAAATATTATAGAGCTACAAAAACCGATCTAAAATACTAGATCGGTTTTTGTAGTTTATTAGTTAACAAGTTTAACACGTAGAGATTTGCTTACGCCATCTACTTTAATAGTTACAGTGAAGTAGTCACCCACACTTAGAGCTGGAGTTCCTCCAATTTTCACATCAAGGCGACCGTTATTTTGAACTTTAACATTATCATTTTGAGTAAATACATCAGAAATCGTTAAAGTCACGCCACTTCCATCGTAAGTATCATCGCTAGAATCATGAGTAAATTTAACTCTACCATTTGTAATTTCATCTACAGTTACTTTTTTACCATACTGGTCTTTAATTTCGAAATTGTGAGCTTTTAGTGCATTTAAAATATCTTCACCAGTGATTTGGTTAGAAGTTAATTTAATTTCTAAAACTTCTAATTCTTTTTCACTGATAGAGTTGCTGTCTTTTAATTTGATGCTAGCAGCTTTACCAGGTGCATCAGAAATTACAATTTTATGAAGGATTTCTTCACCAGTTGCGTTGATTACAACACGTACTCCTGTTTCAACGCTTTGATATCCATTAGCATCAAGAATATCTCTTAAAGCTTTTGAAGTCACATCAGCTTTTACGTCAACTACATCTGAAGTAGTTAAATAGTCCCCAGGTAAAACTTGGAATGCGCCAGCGATATTTGTAATTTCGACTTCAACACCGTTAGATAATACACCGTAAACCTCAATTCCTGCTGTATCTTGAGTAGTTTGTTCTTTACCATAAACATAGCCATCGCTCTTCACTTTGTATGAAGTGAAGTCATCATCTTCTACTGCACGGAATGTAATAGAAACTCTATCTGTTACATTTTTATTGCTTTCAGTTAAATCTTTAGCAGTTAATTCTAATTCGAAAGTACCGCTACCTTTCTTACCATCTTTAGCTGTAAATGTTAATTTGTCAGATGTATTTTTAATTGTACCACTTGCTTGAATAATACCATTTTCAGTATTTAGAAGTTTAATTTCGAAGTTAGGATCTTTTGCAAGTTTAGCATTATCATCGAAGATACGTCCATATTGGTCTTCAATGATTAAGTCTTTTAATTTAATTTCAGCTTTTCCATCTTGGTGGAAGTATGTGTCAGCTTTATCTTTTACACCAATAATTTTTGCAGCATATGCATCTGGTTGGATTTTTAATGTGATTTCTGAATCTTGATCGTATTTTTCTACTGTTACTTCAATATCTACTTCTTCTACTCTTGGTTTAGAAGTGTTATATTTATTAGATACAGTTTTAAACTCTAGATATAATTGACCGTTTTCCTCAACAAATCGGAAACCAGAATCTCCACCAACAATACGTGAAGAAGATGCTTTGAATGTAATTCCGTTATCACGGCCATCTTTAATTTTTTTATTTAATTCAGCTGCATTTTTAATAACTTCACCATTGATGTCAGTTGCAATTACAGGAAGTTTTACAATTTCATCTCCAGCAACTACTTCAGATGGAGCTAATAGTTCAATTTTGTATACTTCTGAGCTTGCTTCTACTTTATAAACTTTTGTTGTCACTTCTCCTGTTGCTCTTGCTCTAACTTCAACAGTGTTTTCACCAGCTTCAATACGTTTTGGATCGCGGTGTTTTACTTCTAATGCAAAGTAGTATTTACCATCTACGTTTAATACTTCAATATTTTCTTCGTCTTCTAATTCGAAGATGTCTCTGTCAGATACTCTTACTCGAAGACCTCTTTTAACCTCATCTAGGATTGTAGTATCATTTGTTGAAGCTTTAGATTTAGTAGATTTTGCAAATTCTGGATCGATTTCCACACCATATTGGTCTTTTACTTTGAATAATAAGTAGAAATCTTCATTATCATTTGCAACATCTTCTAGATTTTTCGTAGTAAGTGCTTTACCGCTTGCATTATAAATGTCTAACAATTCAACTGAACCTGGCTCTGCGATATCTGAAAGAACAACATCTTGATAAGCGTGTAACTCGTAGTCACCGTTTTCGTAAGTGAATTCAACGCTACCTTCTTCGCCTTCTTTTTCGCGCTCTTCAACCCAAGTTACAACTCTACCGTTTTCAACTACAGTATCTAAGTGGCTACCTTTGCTAGCAGTACGAATTCCTCTTACTTTAGGATCTTTATAACGAGATTTAATTACGTTTTTCGTAATGTCTTCTCCGTATTGGTTATATGCAGCAAATGCAATAACAGCTTGTTTATATACACGATCTCCGTCTCTGTCTTCAAGACCTGTAAGAACTAATTTATTAGATAAGAATTCAATTTTTGTAACTTCTTCTTTTGTAGTAGTTACAGATTTAGTTAAGTCTTTTTCACCAAGTCCGCTAACTGTTAAAGTGTAAGTTGCATCAGCGAATTTGTGGTCTACAGTGATAACAGCTTCAGTTTTAGCATCGTTCCAGTCAACGTCTTTAACTGTAATTGCAGTTGTTCCACGAGCTACAGCAAATTTAGCAGCTTCTGTGTCAACAGCTTTGTTGAATTTCACTGTTAACTCGCTAACACCAGTAGCTGTTAAAGATTCGATTTGAACTTCAGCTGGAGTTGCTGGGTTTCCGCCTTTGATAGAGATGCTTAAGAATTTAGCGAATTGACCGCGTGTTACAGCATCAGCTGGACGGAAGTTTTCAACTGTAGTGATTTTAAGATCAGCTAAAGCTTGGATGTATGGACGGAATTCGTCGAATGCTTTATCTAAGTCAGCAACTTTTACGTCTTCGATTTCAGCAGCAAGATCGATTAAAGATTTGCCGTTGATTTTTTCGTAAGCGTTGTTTAAAACTTTAGCCATTTGTTGGCGTTGGATGTTTTGTGTATAGTTAAGTTTACCGTTAGAACCAGTGAATACACCAGCGTCTTTTACAAGAGCAGCGTATTTAACTAATTCTTGGTCTTGAGCTGTTACAGGAACATCGCTGAAGCGTTGAACTGTTGCCCAGTCAGCTGGAACTTCAACACCGTTAGCTTCTAAGTAACGACCTAACATTTTTACTACGTCGCTACGTTTTAATTGTTTGTGAAGACCGAATGTACCATCTGGATAACCTTTGATGATACCAGCTTCTACTAATTCATTAATATATTGGTTGAATTCGTGGTCGCCAGGAACATCAGTGAATGATGCAGCTGAAGCAACCGGTACGATAGCAGATGCTACAAGTGTAGCTGTTGCAGCTGTTGCTACAAACTTTTTGTATTTCTTTGGTTGGTTAGCCATAGAAAGATTTCCTCCTCTAATTCAATTAATATTTTTAGTTATCCTCACAAAATATGAGAAAATAAACTATTACACATAAAAGTTTAGTAGTATACGAATGGCTTGTCAATCATTTTTTAGTAACATTTCCATTAGTTTCACATGACTGTTACATTCGTAAAAAGGATAACTAAGAATCTCTTATATTATGACATAAATCGTTTGTAAAAAACAACCTTATTAAGCAAATATGTTTTAATTTTTCTACATTTTTTCAATACTACTACTGTAATCTCTAATTTTTTACAATGATTAGATTATTTTGGATGTTAGTTAACTATTTTGTTTACTTTTAATTACATTGTGTTAATTCCTTTTACCCCGAATCAATATATTGATTGGATATTAGATTTATGACCACTAATTTTAATTTTTTTGCGTTTATTGTTGATATTTTACTATTTGGGTTATTCTTCTTATTCAAGTATATATCGATTCCTGAATCCAAGATCTCATCCATGTCGCAAAGATAAAAAGAAGACCCCAGCATTTTTATGCTGAGGCCTTCTTTTTGGGCTACCAACCGTTTTTTTCCTTGCAGGGAAAATGTATTGCTCTATATCGTAGAGGAAATCTTACTACTTCTTACAGTTTAACACCTTCACTGTAAATACACAATAAAATATTACAAAGATTACAAAATAATTTTCAATTGCATGATTTTGGCGCACCGAGGGAAATCTTGCTAATTTCGTTTTGTGTTTCGTACAACTTCAAGAAGAAATTTTGGCAATGCCATTTGTCTTTTAATACGTTTCGGTTCCATCATTAAACGATAAAACCATTCGAGTCCAACTTTTTGGAAAGCTTTTGGTGCTCGTTTCACATTCCCTGCAAGCACGTCAAAGGAGCCTCCTACTCCTTGATAAATTGTTGGGTATAATTGGTCGCGATTTGCATTAATCCAATTTTCCTGTTTTGGGCTCCCCATTGCGACAAATAAAATATCAGGTTTTGCTTCATTTATTTTGGAAATCACTTTTTCATTGTCAGTTTCATATCCGTGTTGAATACCGGCAATTTGAATACCAGGATATAGTTCTTTCAGTTTTTCAGCAGCTGATGCTGCTACACCTGGTTTCCCCCCATACAAGAAGATCGATTTTTGTTTTGTTGCCGCTTCTTCGCAAAGCCGCATCATTAAATCGACACCTGTAACTCTTTCAGAGATTTGACCTTTTTGAATTTTGGAAGCTAAAATAACCCCAATTCCATCAGGGATTTGGAATTCCGCTTCGTTTAATAATTTTTTTAATGCAGGATCTTCTTTTGCTTTCATGATTTTTTCAGGGTTGATTGCGACAATGAGTGATTTTTCTTTCCGTTCAATGCGTTGAAATATTTGTTCGATTAGTTCATCGTAGTTTTCTGTGTTAACTTGTATCCCTAATACGGTTTCTTTCATCTTCGTTCATCCATTCAATTTTGTTGTTTCATTCCGTTAACCATCATACCAAAAATTTTGCGAATGTACAGAAAGCCCAGATTAAAAAAAGATGATAAAAACATGACAAAGTTTTTACCATCTAGAAATTCGAGTTGGGTAATTGTTTATTCTATACGAAATGAATCGATGAAGCGACAGAGCATTAACCACCCTGTCGCTTACAATTTTATTGTAGTTAAACTACTTATATATTTTTTGAATCACCAAGTAAATGGAATTGGAAGCCTGCTTCTTTCCATTTATCGCGTTCTAAGCAGTTTTTCGTATCAAGCACGATTTTGTGTTTTGGCGTGATCGTTAATGGGTTGTATTCTTTAAATTCTTTATGGTCTGTTAATACTAATAAAATGTCTGCGTCATTTACTGCTTCTTCAAAGTTTTGTGTTTGTGTTGGATGGTTATTTTCTTTAATATGCGGGTCGAATGAAACGACTTCTAAGCCTAGTTGTTGAAGTTCATGAATCACTTCTAATGATGGGCTTTCGCGCATATCGTCGACGTTTCCTTTGAATGCAAGACCCAGTACAGCTACTTTGCCGCCCGCAATTTTGTTTTCATTCAAGATTTTTTGTGTTTTCTGTGCTGTGAATAGTGGCATGCCGTCATTGATGTTGCGAGCTAGATGAATCATTTGGGCTTTATCTCCGCCGAGTTCCACCAAGAACCATGGGTCAACAGCAATGCAATGTCCACCAACACCTGGTCCTGGGAAGTGGATGTTTACACGTGGGTGGAAGTTTGCATAGTGAATGGCTTCCCAAATGTTTACATCAAGTTCTTCCGCTAGTTTTGCTAATTCGTTAGCGAATGCAATGTTTACATCACGGTATGTATTTTCCATGACTTTGACCAGTTCGGCAGTTGTGGCGTCCGTTAAATGGATTGGGCCTTTTACGAATAGTTCGTAAAGTTCTTTTGTCATTTCTGCAGATTTTTTATTGATTCCTCCGATGATGCGGCCGTTGTTGATTAATTCTTCAAAGATGCGTCCTGGAATTACTCGTTCTGGAGAGTGAGCGACGTATAGTTCTGTTCCAATATCTAATCCAGATTTAACGAGTTCAGGTATCATCACACGTTCCACAGTTTTTGGCGGAACTGTAGATTCCAAGATAACAAGATTTCCTTTTCTTAAATAAGGAACGATTGATTTTGTTGCTTCACGTACATATTCAAGGTTTGCTGTTTTATCTGCATTAATAGGTGAAGGAACCGCCACAATGAAAACATCTGCTTCTTGCGGTGTTGTGGAAGCTGTTAAGTACCCTTCATCTACCGCTTTATTCAGACGTTCTTGTAATCCTGGTTCTTCGATATGTAATTTTTTCTCTTGAATGCTTCGAACAGCAGCAGGGTTTACGTCAACCCCATGCACTTTTACTCCGTAATTTGCAAAAGTAACCGCAGTTGGTAATCCGATGTATCCTAGTCCGATTACACACATTGTTTTGTTCATATGAATCGTTACTTCCTTTCGAGTTTCAAGAACGAGAGGGAGCTGTTCTTTTAATGTTGCGCTTTTGTTTTGGGGAATTTTGATTATTAAGCGCGTTTTAAATAACTAGTGATGCTCCGAGACTCGTTTTGTTTAGAATGTCTGATAGTGTTGTTTTTCATTTTTGTCCTGCGATTACAAGTATACAACTTTTGAGTGAAACTGTGAATTATTTTCACATTACCTACTCTTTTTGGTGTGGGTACGGTTTAAACTCGTGCATTTGCAAATTCAGCTTGTGTGGATGGTACCTTGGCTCGTGCGGATAGATTACTTGCTTGTGTAGATAGATTACTTGCTTGTGTAGATAATACCCCCACTTGTGTGGATGATTCCCCACTTGTGCAGATAACTTCTCTGCTCGTGCGGATAGTTCATCTACTTGTGTGGATAGTACGTTGGCTTGTGCGGATAGATTACTTGCTTGTGTGGATAGTACCTTGGCTTGTGCGGATAGATTACTTGCTTGTGTGGATGGTACCTTAGCTCGTGCGGATAGTTCACCTACTTGTGTAGATAACTCCACGACTCGTGCGGATAGCATCTCCACTCGTGTACATAACTTCTTAACTTGTGTGGATAGTATTTCCTCTTGTGCAGATATCATCCAACTTGTGTGAATAGCTCCCTTTCTTGTGCAGTTAGAATACCAGTTCGTGTAAACACAATCCTCTCTCAAAAAAAGAGCGTGCATTCATTACTCTGCACACTCTTACAAATTTTATCCATTTATACTTAATTCATATTTACATGCTGTTGTGTTGCCTGTTCGGGATTTACTGTTAGCTTTTAATATTCTAGTTGCTTCGAAACGATTTCTTAATCTTAAGTAGTTCATCGCTTCACTAGGAGATATCGTTTTATTGATCAACATATAATAATCCCTCAAGGCTTTTTCATGGGCGTACATGCTCCGCGTATTACATTTTTCACAATGCCATGTACGTTTGAGTCGTTTCATCGGAATGGTGCCACAATTCGGACATTCTACTCCAGTTCGGATTTCTTGTGGGTTGATGCTGTAATACTGGGTTAGGGGGAAATGGTCCCAAATTCGTTCTTTTGAATATTGAATTAATAATTCTCCTACTTGTTTTGAAGGAATGACTTCTTTTTTTGGCAATGACCAAATGTATTGAATAATACCTCTTCCCATAAATAACGGGTATTTGGAAGGCGGTTTATCGATAATTGCATTGTTATACGGTAATACGATTGCACCATAAATGGGGACTTTGATTTGATGTTGTTCCAAAAATGTTGTTAACCCCAAAATATATTGGTCGATTTGGGCTTCTGGGCTGCGATAGGATAGCTTTTTATCTTCTTTCACGCAAATTAGTTGAGGTGGATTGTTTGTAAACGTTAGTTCTCCATTGAGATTTTTCACTTCTAAAATAAGGCACCAGCTTGGTGAAATGAGTATAATGTCGATTTGAATCGTGATGATGGATTTAATACTGATGTTATGAAGAATGTAGGTGTTTTTAGGCAATTGATTTTCTGTCAGGATGGTTAGCAAATGTTTTTCTCCGTTTTCTCCAGCTTCTTGCAACGATAATTCTTCTTCGATTTTGAAAGCTTTTTCGTGACCTGGATTTAAGCGTTTGTGAAGAGACTCTAATGCGATTTTGTAATCACTCGTTTTGTATGGTTTTAGCAGCAAATGTTTCCCTCCTTTTTTCCTATTAAATTAGCAAATGGAAATTGAGAGGGGAATAGTTTGCTGGAAACTTTTATTTTCGCGGAATTTTTGGTGGGAAAATGAAAATTTCAATGTCTCTGGTACTCCATAAAAAACTCACAGACGTCCATTTCTTTCCCGCCTGTGAGTTATTTTTTTCCGGAGTTTAGTAGCATTAAAATGGATTGTGCTTGTTGTAGATGGAGCGCAAGAACTTGTTGTGCTGCCATGGCAAGAATGCTTGCTTTAGTATAGTTCATCATTTCTTTCGCGATATCTGCATCTCGTATTCGAGATTCTGCTGCAGTTAAGTTTTCTGCCGTGTTCATTACATTATTATAAGCATGTTCCATTCGATTTTGATAAGCGCCAAGCCGAGAGCGTTCACTGGATACTTGTTGTAAAGCTTTATCTAATGCACCAATCGCTTTGTCCGCACCGTCTCTAGTTGTGATGTCGTGATTATCTAGGCCAAGGCTGGTGCTATCTACATTGCCAATATAGATCTCCATATATTGTCCAGCATTCGCACCTATTTGAATTTTTAATGGATTTGATTCGTAGTCACCGTTTAAGAGAGGGCGCGTGTTGAATTCTGTTTGTTTCGCAATTCTAGTAATTTCCTCTTTCAGTTGTTGGAATTCAAGATCTGGGTGCTTTCGATCATCATTAGTAAGTGTGTCGTTTGCAGCTTCGATTGCTAGTTCACGCATGCGCTGTATGATGGCATGAGTTTCATTGAGAGCGCCTTCTGCCGTTTGAACGAGGGAGATGCCATCCTGTATATTTTTACTCGCCATGTTGAGGCCGCGAATTTGAGCACGCATTTTTTCTGAAATGGCTAATCCCGCGGGATCATCTGCCGCGCTGTTAATGCGATAACCTGAAGAGATTCGTAATAACGCTTTATTGGCATTCATCCAGTTTTGATGAAGATTATTTAAAATCATCAATCCCGTAGCCGACCATTGCCCCAGCATCGTATTCCTCCTTTCTTATGGCGAAAGTTCTATTGATATTCATATCGGTTTTTTTCAATTAATTTTTATGAGAGAATTAATAATTTTATTATTCATTGAATAGATTGGTTGAAATTAGGTTTAATAATCGTTTTTTTGGGACATACTGGCTCCCAAGGAGGGATTTGTCATGAAAGATATGAAACTTTCTTTCGAAGATTGCTTGTTTGGAATTATTGGTTCAGGGATTGCAGTGAGTGTACTTTATTTCTTTATCTCGTAATATTAGGTAGCGTTTTAGTAGATGCGCAGTAAGCCGATGTGGTTCTGGCTGAGGGAATTTATTGGGATTATGTACAGTTTCTTTCGTGCAGGGGGATGTCTGATTGTGTAGATAACTTTGCTGCTTGTGTGGTGGATGGCTACTACTCGTGCGGATAATTCCCCTGCTTGTGCATTTACCACTTCTTTTTGTGCATTTGGATGATTCACTTGTGTGGATGGCAATCTTACACGTGCAGATAACTCTTTCGCTTGTGCATATAATAACCCTACTCGTGCGTTTACTACTTCCTCTTGTGCAGATAGACCCTGCTCGTGTGGATAATTCCCCTGCTTGTGCGTTTACCACTTCCGCTTGTGCAGATAGTTACCTAACTCGTGTAGATAACTCCTTCTCTTGTGTGAATAACATTACTTCTTGTGCGGATATTTCCCCTACTTGTGCAGATAACTCTTATAGTGGGGCTTAATACATAGCATATTGTAAGGATTGATTTCACCAAAGCCTAAAAATGCCTCATCATCTAATTAAAAATATAAGCACCTTCAATTTTTTCAAATCGAGGTGCTTCATCATTGACTCTTATTCACTTTACTTCCTCCGTTAACTTTGCAATTTCCTACTCACTTGTTCTCCATATTTTTCTTTTTCGCCACTAATTCATAAAATCTTTGTTCGTCACGATTGGATAACGCTTCATCGATCAATCGATCAATATTTTCAGACTCCAATGAGCGGATGAGGTGATTCACTTCTGCGTTTTCTCCATGCGGGACGATATTGATTGTTTCTGATTTGTTGGCTGCTTCTTCAAGTATTGGCGCCAAATGTTCATGGATGTTGGATATCAATAGAAGCTGGTATAGCGGCAATCGAAGAAAGCGATTTCCACGCTGGAAAACAAAAATTTCCGATAAATTTTCGATTTGCATCGTTTTTATGTTAACAATGATTTCTTTTCCTTCGATGGGTACAAAGTGAAACAGTTCGTTGTCTTTCATGATGGAAAAATATTGATAAGCAAAGACGAGACGCAATGTTTCCCCCGAGGCTTTCGTATAAAAAGGTTTCATATATTGGACATGGATCATACCTATCCCTCCTATATTGAATCTCTCTCTTTTTATTAGCCCGAAGTTGATGAAACGAAACTTTTTATTCGTTATCCGCAACTTGGAACTTTATTAGTGTTTTCCAAAAAAGCTTATGTTTAAACTTGAATGATACAAATCATAAATTTCTAAATAATTCCAATCACTTATTCAAAAGAAAGAGTTTTTAATGATAAAGCTTCCATTAAATATTGCTTAATGTATCATACGAATTTTGCTTTCCACATATTCCCCGCTTTTTATTTGGATGATATTCATATTTTCTCCCAAATCCCCCTTCTTCATCCAAGTAATCATCAATTTTTTGTATAAATTTACAATATTAGTAAATAAATGGCAATTATAAGGAATTAATATCCTTTCTATTCATTTTAATCTCATTTTCAGATAATTTATCATTATTTTATACTATTTTTCTGAAAAATCATAATAATTTATACCGTTTTATAAAAAACTATTTTATTCAATTTAAGTCTGCTAATTTTATGTGACGACCGCAATTGCGAAAGTTACAAAGGACAAGTCTTATCAAACACTAAATGCCGTGTTATAATGAAGGGAAAGACTTTTTTTAGGAGCGAATGTAATGGTATTATCAGTTGCACATATTGCAGAAGAGCAAGAAAAATTTATTCGCCAAACATTACGAACTATTGAGAGAGAGTTGCATCCTTCTGTCACAGAGGATGAAGAGATAATAAGGCGGGCTCTTTTTGCTGTTCGAAATCAATCAGTTGTTTTCCATCGATACGTTTCTGTTTTTTCCGTCCTTACTACAACTGTAAAAGATGTGCACCCAACAGAAGTGATGATTGATTTTCTCAGCAACTCCATCACTTGTACATGCCCGAATAATGGCTGGTGCCGACATAAGGTAAGCGTTCTATTGTCGTTATATCAACATATTGATTCCGTTCAAGAATGGATTAGCAATTGGCGTTCGAAAAAATCGGTTAATTTGCAGGCTCTTGCCAATGTTCGCACCCCTGATAATTGGTTGAAAATGGTCGATGAAGTGCTTAGCCATTATTTGGATGGAGCGGTTGAAATTCCAAGCTTCCTCTATTTAAATATTGCAGAAAACGCTTTGGAAAAATTAAATAAGCAGATTCCTTTTGAACGGGAATGGCAACCGATTTACCGCTTATTTATGGAACTTGCAGTTGTTTATCAATTATCACGCCATTTCACCGATTTAGAGTCAGAATTTCATGTCGACCATTACCAACACTTTTTTGATAAACGATTTCAATCTATCCAAAAAATCGTCCACGAATTCTCTGGAAAATCCCGTCTTTTCGCAACAGATCCGTTTTTTGATAAAATGCAAATCATGCTTCGAGAAGTAATGCTTGAACGGGAAGGTTTTGTAAGTAGAAGAATGAATCTGTACTTACTGTTTTGGGATGAAGTGTTTTATGAGAAGAGACGGGTGTTAGAAGAATTAATTTTTCTACAAGAGCAAAAGCATACTAAAATACCAGAACTTTTGATTGTATTCTATATTATTTTAAAAAATTATTCGGCATTAGAAGAAAATATGCGTCATATTCGTCCAGAACATTTGGAAATCTATTTGGGATTGGTGAAGTTTGCTTATTCCAAGCAAAATGAACGAGCAGGAGAAATCCTCTTGAGAAGCATTCTCCCATATTTAAAGGGAGTTATTCAAAAAGTTCAACCAGCCTTTCGTCCCTATGTTGTTTCATCCATTTATTCGTTATATGAAAAAATGGATTTAACAGAAGATGAGGAGCTTTTATTATACTCTTCTTTTGGAAAAGACGGGGTTCAGCCGTATTCGGATTATTTATTGAAACAGAAACGATATGAAGAATGGGTGGCGTTGCAACAATTGTACCCTTCTTCAATTGAGTATTTAGAATTTTACGGGTTAAAGGAAGTCGTGGAAGAAGCTCCAGCAGTGGTTCTTCCTTTATATCATTTTTATGCGATGGAGGAAATTAAGCAAAAGTCGCGACTTCATTACAAACAAGCCGTTCGAATTTGGAAAAAGATGAAAACTGCTGCGAAAAAAGCGGGCAAAATGAATTTTTGGGAAGAGTATATTGCTTCCATTCGAAACCAGTATAAAAGACTCCGCGCATTGCAGGAAGAATTGGAGAAAGGAAATTTATTTATATGAAAGATTTGCAACTAAGGAAAGTATCCAATCATACTCCTTTCGCAACCGTGTATCAATTATCATTCGAACAACTGAAGCAGGGATTGTACTCTGTTAGGGCTTTCGAAAACGGCTCTGTTGTTTCAGGAGAAAAATTAACATCGGCTTTCTTTTTCCGTTACGAACCAAACTTTTACGGTTTGCATGCCGAATTAGAGGAAGAAGCGCTTTTAATTACTGCTGTTGAATTGTTGGAATGCCTTTCCCCACAGTTCAAGCATCCTTTTGTGCATTTTGTAGGAGTAACAGAGGAAGATGCTTTATTGCTTGAAAGTATCGAGCAAGTGCAAATGTTGTGGAACTCCCCTTCCCTATGGAATTATATAGAAATGTTTGAGGATGAATTAGTCGTTCATTTACCCAATGGTGAAAGTGATCTGCAGAAGGAGTTTTTAACGACTGCGATCTATCAGAAATTGGCAAAGCGTGGCTTGCAACTTTCTGATGTACCATCACTTATTCCGTTCTTTAAAGAAGGTGGCTGGCCGCTGCAACAGGATCGAACTGTTGGTCATTTGAAAGTAGCACTTCGCTTGAATGAGCCGGAAGAAGATTCTGAGGAATGGTTATTGGAAACCGTAATTCTTTCATCCAGTTCGTCGAAACATTGGACGCCAGCTGTACGGAAGCGGCATCTGCCTATGAATGAGGCCCTTCCTGATAAGTGGAAGAACTATTCGGAAGAGATTAGGCAAACGCAAAAGCAAATGTTGGAATTGTTGATGTTGGATAATGTATCCGATGAATCATTTTTGCATATGCCATTAAGCGATGCCGAGGTGAGAACCCTTCTCCGCGATAAATTTGTAAAGTTAACAGCCTTAGGATTCGAAGTGATTCTTCCAGGCTGGTTGAAAGAATTAAGAAAAACGAAAATGCGAGTTCGTGTGAATGCGCAAAGTGGTTCGCAAAAATCGATGGCTGGGCTTGATGATATTTTATCTTTCCGATGGGAATTATCAATTGGAGGAGAAAAAATCAGCCCGGAAGAGTTTCGCAAAATTGTTGATGAAAAGCGGGAATTTATTCGAATCGGAAATGAATGGTTCCGCATGGATGCCGATTGGATGGCGAAAGTGCGAGAATTAATGGACAAAGCTGAAAAAGAAAATTGGACCGTAAAGGAATTAGTTTTCCGCGAGATACCAGAGGAGCTTTTAAATCCATCGTTGGAAGAAGAGGAAGATGCAGAACAGGACGATCCGCTCTTTGCTTTTGAAATGCAGCGTTCATTGCTGGCCTATGTGAATCAGTTGCAAGAAAAACAAGGATTGCCTTCAGTGAAATTGCCTAAATCTTTGAATGCAACGTTGCGGCCATATCAACAACAAGGGTTTGAATGGCTCGTATTTATGCGAAATCAACAATTTGGTGCTATATTAGCTGATGATATGGGGCTTGGAAAAACGGTACAGCTCATTAGTTATGTTCTGCATTTATATGAAGTGTTGCGGGAAAAGAAACCGACGCTCATTGTTTGCCCGACTTCCGTTTTAGGAAACTGGCAGAAGGAATTGGCGCGCTTTGCTCCGACGTTAAAAGTTCATACTCATTATTCTTCTAGCCGTTTGAAAGATGAAGAATTTCATCATTTCTTGCTAAAGGAATCGCCTCAAGTGGTTTTATCCACATACGGAACAATTTCACAAGATGTGGAATTTTTAGATTCTATTCATTGGGCAGTGGTGACGTTGGATGAAGCACAAAATATTAAAAATATGCAAACGATGCAGTCGAAAGCAATTCGCCGTTTACATGGCGACCATCATATTGCGTTGACAGGAACGCCTATCGAGAATCGTTTATCAGAATTGTGGGCGATTTTTGATTTTATCCATCGAGGATATTTAGGAAGTTTCAAGAAGTTCCAAGACGAGTTTATTGTGCCAATCGAGCGTGAAGATTCTGACCAGCATAAAACGAGATTGCGTGCAAAAATTCGTCCATTCTTGTTAAGAAGAACAAAAAATGATCCAGAATTGCAGTTGAATTTACCAGATAAGCAAGAGACGAAAGAGTTTTGCCCGCTAACAGAAGAGCAAGCCGCCCTTTATGAAGGCTACATTCAAGAGTCATTGGCAGGCTTGGAGCAAATGTCTCCTTTCGAACGCAAGGGGCGCATTTTGCAGATGTTGAGCAAGTTGAAGCAATTGTGCAACCATCCTGCTCTTTATTTGAAGGAACCATTTAGTGATGCACGAATTATGCTAGAGCGTTCTATGAAGTTAAAGCGCATCGTTGAATTGACACAGGAAATTGTTGAGAGAGGCGAGCAGTGCTTGATTTTCACTCAATATATTGGCATGGGACACTTGTTGCAACATTGTTTTTTCGAGCTGTTTGATTGGGATGTGCCGTTCTTGACGGGAAGTATGCGTAAAGAACAGCGGGATGCTTTAGTTGAAGCCTTTCAAGCTGGAGATTTTCCTATTTTCCTACTGTCATTAAAAGCGGGGGGAACTGGTTTAAATTTGACGGCCGCTAATCACGTTTTGCATGCGGATCGTTGGTGGAATCCTGCCGTGGAAAATCAGGCGACGGACCGTGCTTATCGCATTGGCCAGACGCAATTTGTTCAAGTGCATAAGTTTATTACAATTGGGACGATTGAGGAGAAAGTCGATCAAATGCTGGAGATGAAATCCGCATTATCTGCAGAATTAATTCAGTCAAGTCAATGGCTGACGGAGCTAGAGGAAGATAAATTGATGGAATTGCTTAAGTTAGGGTAAGCAATAAAATTGTGATTGGAAAGAGTGCCTAACACTCCTAGTATCCAAATAGAGGTGCCTGGCATTAAAAAAAATCCGAAGCAAGTTGCCTCGGACAAAGTTTGGGAGGAAGAAGATTGGTCGAATTCTGATTTCCTCGTTTATCCGTTTATAGCCTCACTTTATTCAATTGTGGATTAATAGATTTTGATAGATTCTTATTCCATGCACTGCTGGGCGGTCACAATCCAGCAGTGTTTTTTATCACCTCCAAAAACTTTTATTGCTATCATTTCCCTATTATTATCAATCCATTGCCTTCCGTTAATAAATTGCACCCTTCCACTATGTTTACCCGGAATCCTTTTACTTTTTCATCCTTATAACCTTTTCCCATTTTTAAATGACATGTTGCCTACTTAATAAACCATCTTACTTTCTTCAACCCATTCCTCATTTTAGAGACTCTCACGTAACTGGTAATCCTTCTTCAGTTTCAGGAAGTACAAAATCTTTTTCAACTTCCGATTGCTTATTGGTTGGAGACTTTAGTAAGTAAAATCGGACCTCATCGGCAACGACTTCCGTACTAAACACTTTGAAATTCTCCTTATTAATATAGGAGCGTGATTGCAATCGCCCGTTGACTCCGATTAATGATCCCTTTCCGCAATATTGGACGATGCGTTCTGCTAATTTCCCCCATGCAGTGCATAAAACAAAATCCGCATCCACATCACCCTGATGATTGCGATAATTGCGATTAACAGCTACGACAAAGCTCGTGGCTACACGGTTTTCTGCAAATTCCCGAAGAACTGGATCTTTCGTTAATCGCCCGACTAGTCCGACATGATTCATAATTTCACCTCCTTTTTCTCCATCATATCGATTGCGCCTATTTTTGACAAAATCGCAAAATAAAAGAATGAGCCCTTTTTCTAATCCAAAATTTCCTTTTCGATATAGAATAAATGTTTGCAAAAATGCCAATACACTAGATTATTACAATGATTATCCGCATTTTCCAAAAATGGTCAAAATAAAAATTTAGCAGTTTTCTCATTTTATTTTTACACATCACCCTATGTTATACTTAACTAATAGTTGGGAGGTAAATTCAATGAAGACTTTCAAAATGATTTCCTTTCAATTGGATCTGGAGGGGATTGAGGTTCCACTGATTGATGGAATTACTATAAATCAAGAAAATAAAGAAAAAACGTGGATTTTGGAACTGTTTATTGAAAAACAATATCGAGAGTTGTTAGAAAAATATTTAGATTCAAAAGAATTCTTTGATGTGCAAGTGACGATTACTTCTCCGGATAATGAACCAGCACCTTTTACGGTGAAAGTGGAATCCATTGAAGAGTTTGAAGACCGAATTTCAATCTTATTGAAAGGCCATTTACGCGTTGTGCGTTTAAAATATGCGGAGCAATTGTTACAATCTTTGCTTGAGAAAAACTTGTCCAATGAGGAATTATTAAGTGAATTTAAAAAAGGAATGCGAAAGCGTACTCGGTTGAAGGGATAAAATTAGCATCGCGATTTATAGTAGAAGTTTTAACCTTTTTATAGCCCAGCTCTATATTAGCATACTCCTTGCGCATTTCCCAATTGCCACATTTTAACAAAATATTAAAAACAAAGGAGCTATCGCTTTGTGGATAGCTCCTGCATCAGTAAGGGGATTATACGAGGATTATTCATCTTTTGTATCGCGGTCTCTGATATCTCTAGCGTCTTCGATGACATCTTCTTGGTTGCCACGTTCATCCCCACGAACTCCTTTATCGTCAGGGATGACATCATTATTGTCCAATACGCCATTGTTATCTGGGAAACCATCATTTACTCTATCGTTATTCATATCAACATTATTATTGTTCACGTCATTATCAAGAGTCTCATCAATTCCCTCTTGAATATCATTGACACCTTCGCGAACTCCTTCACCCACATCTTGTACGCCTCTTTCTACGCCTTCCCCTACATCGTTGATGGCGTCTTCATCGCCGTTATTATTACAGCCCACTAATAAAGCAGACCCTAACAATAAGGCATAGATGGACGGTTTCCACATAAAAAATTCCCTCCTTTCTTCGCTAATCGTCACTACGAGTGACTGATTTTAATTTGTGCGAAAAAAGAGGGAACTATCCATTATCTATTTTAGAACTTATGCCACATTTTAGGAAAAGTTCCAGGGCGTTATTTTTGCTTCAATTGTTCTTTTAGCAACTGTTCTACATAATTCGCTTCAGCCTTGCAACCGTAAGTATAATTTGTACCTAGTTCGTTCTGCATTTTTTCAATGGATTCGATTTGTTTTTTCGTTGGCTTTTCGCTTAAAATTTTGGCGATTACTTCATCAATTTTTTGTGCAATTTCTTCATGGAATTCAGGGCTTAGTAATACTTCTTGTGGCACTTTATCAAACCATGCTGCGTTCTCTAAAAAATATTGTTGCCAATTTGCAATAAAATCTTCCATGGAAAATTGATCTTCATCCCAGCCGATGCTAGCTAAATATTGCTCAAATGCCGTCGAAATGGAGCGAGTAATACTGATTTTTACGCCCGATGATAGCTGTTTATACATTCTAAAATTAAACCTCCTACGTTTAAAAAAGCCAAGGATGCGTATACTTGTATCTAAATAAAAATCCAACTTTTATATTTTATCTCTATTGTTAAAATTTTTCAAATTAGGAGTCATTTCAACAAATTTTACCTTTGTACTAAAGGTTGTCACAGTTCCGATGTTTTTATTCCTTTGATTTTTGCACTTCTTTTACGAAAGTTTATTTTGCCTTTGGAGCTTCTGGACCGATTGCAAATAAAATATCTGCTTCCGCTACAAGTTCACCATCAACTGTAGCAACACCATGTCCTTTTCCCATTGTGCCGCGCAATTTGACAAATTCTACTTCCAATTTTAATTGATCACCTGGAACTACTTGACGTTTAAATCGGGCATTGTCGATTCCTGTTAAAAATGCCAATCTTCCTTTGAATTGCTCGGAGTTTAATAATGCAACGCCCCCGACCTGTGCCATTGCTTCTACAATTAATACACCAGGCATAACGGGATAGCCTGGAAAGTGCCCATTAAAGAAAGGTTCGTTAATGGAAACGTTTTTAATTCCAACAGCTCGTTTGCCCTCTTCAACTTCAAGAATACGGTCTACTAATAAAAAAGGATATCTATGTGGCAAAATTCCTTGAATTTGTTCAACACTTAACATATGAATCCCCCCAGTTATTCAAAATAAAACAAACGAAAGTAGTGGCTGATTTTGGACGCAAGATGTCCTATTATGTCGATTGGCACATTAGGCAAGACGCACAATATTATTGAAGAGTTTTTCATCGAAAACATTTGTAGAAACACCCAAAAACATGTCGTTAATGGAATTTGGATACAATTGGGCTCTTTCAAATCATATAAACAATGAAATGACAAGACAACCATATGTTTCCATTCACATCGCATAATAGGACAATGTGGAAAGAAAGTATGGAAGTCTCCTCCTATTTGAACTCATCTTTCCACTAATAGAAAATACCTATTCAATTCCGTTTATAATGTCAAGGATGTATTGATACGTTTCCCATTTTAACGCATCTAATGGGTTGCCGTCACCAATTACGCCGAATCCAATCATTAGTCCAAATACGCTTGCAAGCAATAGAAGAACTAGCACAATCACGATTCTAAGCCATATAGGAATCAATCTTGTGCGATAAATTTTAAATTTTGGATGTTTCTCATTGCGATCTTGGCGTCTCGCTCTTTTTTGAGGGATGTCCTGATTCGACAAAGTAGAGCCACTTTTCATTTCGTTTGCCATTTTCTATTTCCCCTATTTTCTTAGAAGTATTTCAATATTAACGTATTCCATTGATTAATCCTAACATTTGATCTGCAATGGTAATCGCTCGGGAATTAAACTGATATGAACGTTGCGCTTGAAGTAAATTTGTCATTTCTTTAGTTAAATTAACGTTAGACATTTCTAATTTTTGATTTTCAAGACCGATATTTTCTCGCCCAAATCCTACTAAGTTTGTTAATATATCATTCTCATCATACCCTAATTCGTCTAAATTTGCAGGTACCATTATGTATGAGCCTGTTTGCTCCATTACTTGCGGTAAATGAATTTCTGTAACACCTAGTAAAAATGATTGTTCATCACCATTTATAAATTTGACTTGCAATGTGCCATTTTCATTGAGAATGAATTTTTCTACATCGTCTCTAAAGATGATAGGATTGCCATAGCTGTCTGCTACTGCATAACCGTCAGCATTTACGAGCATAACTTGTCCATCTTCGACAGGCGTAACATAAAAGTTACCTTGACGAGAATAAACCATATTGATTTCATTGTTTTCATTTGGCATTAAGATATTAAAATATTGGCGTTCTTTTGTAAATGCAAAGTCTAAATCCCTGTCTGTGTTTTGCAATGATCCTTGTGCATTGTTTGTTTGAATTTGCGAAATTTTAGCACCAACACCGTAGCGAATGCCTGGTGGCGTCAATCTTGGGGCTTGTTCATCCTTGCGAGTGTTAAAGTATTCTTGGTAAAGCATTTCTGAAAAACGAGCTTCTTTCGCTTTGTAGCCAGCAGTGTTGACATTCGCAATATTATTGCTAATCGTATCGATTTGATGTTGGACTTGATGTAATGAGTTTGTTGCAGTGAGCATTGTTCGGAGCATCCTTAACTTCCTCCTTATACTTTACCAATTTCGTTTACTGCTTTTTCCATACTTCTGTCATATGCTTGAAGTACTTTTTGATTTGCTTCAAAGGCACGGTAAGCTGTAAGTAATTCGGTCATTGCTTGTGCAGGATCTACATTGGAACCTTCCAAGAATTTTTGTTTAATAGCGAAAGTGATATTTCCTTGTGCGAAAGCAGATGGCAACGCTTGTCCATTTTGAGTACGGAATATCCCGTTATTTTGTTTTACAAGTTCGTTCGCATTTTCTACATAGGCTATACCAATAGTCGCGATTTGTTGATTGTTAACGTACACGGCACCGTTGTCAGCGACTTGGAAATCTTCATTCGGTAGTTGGATGCGAGCGCCTGTTTCGGATAGAACATAGTATCCGTCTCCAGTGACTAAATATCCTTGTCCATCTAATGTAAAGTTTCCGTTTCTCGTATACGCTTCGCCACCATCCGGATGAGCTAAACGGAAAAAGATATTGCCTCCTGCTGGGATGTTTCCGTTTACTAAAGCGAAATCCGTATTAAAATTCGTTTCGTACACATCGCCTTGTGTAAAATTAGGCATTGTCTCTTGTAAGTAGATACCAGTTGAAATTGTTCCAATTTGTTGGATTTGGTTTAAATTTAACCCTTTTTTCGTAGGAACGTTTGTATCATCAATGGCAGATAAAAGCATTTCAGGAAATGAACGAATCGACGTTTGTTCAGCTTTGAATCCCGGTGTATTCACATTTGCCATATTGTTTGTTAAAATTTCCGTTTTTCTCTGCTGTGCAAGCATGCCGGATGCTGCAGTGTATAATCCTTTAAACATCTCATTCACCTCTTTTTAGCAGCTGGTTCATTTTTTTCTCTTCTTTATATATCGGCAAAAAGTCGCAAATAACTATAGTCCGTTTTTCGCTTTTCTCTAGTTTTGGTAGATGATGTTCAATTCATGTATTGATTAACTATTTGTTTCGGACGTGTGATTAGGTTATCGTTTTGATTTACATTTCCAATAAAAATACTTGCTTTACAATTTGAAATGCGAATTTATTTTTAAGATTGTAGGCGTTTTTTCATCATAAATTATAGTTTTGAACCAGGTGAACGATCAATGTTGTCTAGCATGATGCCTGTACCAATTGCAACGCAGTCCATTGGATTTTCCGCAATGAAGACTGGTACTTTTAATTCTTGCATAAGCAATTGATCAATGCCGTGAAGTAATGCACCGCCACCAGTTAAAATGACGCCTCTGTCAATAATGTCCGCAGATAGTTCTGGCGGAGTCTTTTCCAATACGTTTTTTGCTGATTGAACAATCAATGCAACGGATTCGTGCAACGCTTTTTCAATTTCAGATGAATGAATGGTAATCGTGCGGGGTAAACCTGTTACCATGTCACGGCCGCGAATTTCCATTGTTTCATCGCGACTGCCAGGAAATACAGTTCCAATGTTGATTTTAATTGCTTCTGCTGTACGTTCACCGATTAATAGTTTATATTCTTTCTTTATGTATTGTAGTATATCGTTATCAAATGTATCTCCTGCTACTTTAATAGATTCGCTTGTCACAATATCTCCCATTGAGAGTACAGCTATATCTGTTGTACCGCCGCCTATATCGACTACCATGTTACCACTTGGTTGGAAAATGTCCATGCCTGCACCAATTGCAGCCACTTTTGGTTCTTCTTCTAAATAAACTTTTTTTCCACCTGATTTTTCAGCAGCTTCACGAATTGCTTTTTGTTCAACGCTTGTGATATTTGTAGGACAGCAAATTAAAATGCGTGGTTTTGAGAAGAAGCCTTTTACGTCAAGTTTGTTGAGGAAGTGTCTTAACATTGCTTCTGTCAAGTCGAAATCTGCGATGACTCCATCTTTAAGCGGACGAATTGCAACGATATTTCCTGGAGTACGACCTACCATTTTTCTTGCTTCTTCACCAACTGCAAGCACTTTATTTGTTTTTTTGTCGATTGCTACGACAGAAGGTTCATTTAAGACAATTCCTTTACCCTTCACATAAATCAGTACGTTAGCCGTTCCTAAGTCGATCCCTATATCTTTAGAAAACATGATAATCTAATTTCTCCTTCCAAATTATTGCGACTCTAACGTTCAATATATTACACATTATCTAGAATATTTTATCATATAAAAATTCTAATTACATCTAAATTATGGGTATTTTTGACTTTTTTCAACCTTTTTCATTTTTTTGTTCATGTAAGAATCCTTTTTATTTTTTTTGGATTTTGCGATGTGTACATTCAGTATGTGAAAATGAAAAAGCATTCAGCCTGACTTTATGCAAAGCCAAACTAAATGCCTTTTCATTGTTTTTTTTGGGACTGCCACTTTCTACGTGTTGCCTCGCCCCCTCGCAAATGACGAACGGATTTGTGATAGGCTAATATTTCTCTCACTTCTTTTGCCAATTCTTCATTTACTAGTTGTAATCGTTCCGTTAAGTCTTTGTGCACCGTACTTTTTGAATATCCTGTCATTTTCGCAAGGACTCGAACCGTCTCACCCGTTTCCACAAGCAGCTTTCCCAGTCGAACGCAACGGTGCCGAATATGCTCGTGCACGTTCTCTTCCTTTCTATCGGATATAAGAAAGTGCAGTTTTACTAACAATAAACAATCTATTTCGACGTTTTTCTGATACATGTATTTCATTGACGTTTGCAATTAGCGATTTAACGTTTATTCACAATATGTATGTTTCGCATTTTTCAGAACTTTTTTTCCCAGGAAAGTACAAAAGCGCAGCCCAATAAGACGGAATTTGTCTTTCAGGCTGCGCTTTTATCTGTTAGAAGTTTAAATAATTTCTTGGGTTTACATGTTTTCCATCTTCTAACACCTCAAAATGAAGATGGATGCCGGCAGTTGGATTCCATTCGTTTTCAGTCGTAGTTGCGATTGGTTGGCCTTGTTCCACTAAGTCCCCTTCTTTTACAAGGATGTCAGATACGGAACTATAGTGAGTTTCCATTCCGTTAGGGTGTGCGATGATGATTTTGTTTCCAGTGAAAGAATCGAGTTTCACTTCTTTCACTTCACCGCTCATTGCAGCTAGTACTTCAAATGGTTCGTTGTTAATAGAAATTGATAATCCTGATGATGTTGAGAATGTTTGATCAAATACTAATAGTGCATTTTCACGTGTTTTTGCATCCGCATTCATGTCATAGAAGTCTTGTAATACTTTTACGTTTTCTAGTTGACTTTCATCAAAAGGATATTTTAGTGTTTCTGTTCGTGCATTTGTTTCGATGACTGGTGATTCATCTTGTACAGTTGGTTCGTTCACCGTTTCATTTTCATCTTCACGAGTGAGTGCTGAATAAGTGAAAATTAGACCAATGAGTACTACTGCAATGCCCCCGTATATTGTTGGCCAAAACCATGGTTTTTGCTGCCAGTTTGTTTTTTGAGAAGTTTTATTTTGTTTGTTGTTATCTTCTCTCATTTGTTCATCACCTCTAAATGAAGGATGAACAAGTTTTGGAATTTCTAAACAATATTTTTGGAAAATTTCACTATTTTTTGCATATTATTTTTTCGCTCGTAATATTTGTTTATTAGCGTATGAATTTAGGACAATTTGTGTGTGTTGATCCCTCCGGAGTTTGATGATTGTTGAACTGCCCGTTAGTTGTTGATGTTAAATGCTTTTATTTTTTACACATCATTTTTTCAATAGTTGTGCCTTTGTAATAATGTGCAAGTATTTCATGAGCTGATCTTCCTTGTTTAGCCATCGCATCAGCTCCATATTGGCTCATACCAACACCATGTCCGTAGCCTTCTGTTGTGATTTCAATCTTGTCATTCACAACTTGTATGGTGAAATCTGTTGATCGTAAATCAAGTAATGTTCGAAAATCACGACCTGTCCATTCTTTATTGCCAGCAATTACTTTTTCTACCCTCCCAGTATTGTTTTGTTTCGTACGGATTTTTTTAATATCATCGAGCGTCATGTTGACCTTTAATAGTTTATTCCATTCTGCTAAAGTGAGCGTATTTTTCGAAACATAGTTTTCTGCATGAAAGTCCGCACTAGCCACTGATTGAAGATATGGTAAGTCGACCCCACTGTAATTTAGGGAGCTTTCTGTTCTGCCGTTACTCATTGAATGAAACATCGCAGTAATAAGTTCACCGTCATATTTCAGTACTTCTCCTCTAGTGCTTTCTACTGCTTGTCTAATTTTTTGCTCGTATTCATCAAAAGTTGATTGCCAGTTTGCTTTTCTCGTATCTTCATCATAAAATACTTGTCTTAAAACAGTCGGTTCGATTTCCGTTTGGCCATTGTTTGTTGATTTTAGCACGTAGGTTCTTGCGGCAATCGCTTGAGCTTTTAACGCTTCAGGATGAAAGTTTGCCGGCATTTCCGCTGCAACCACACCAACGACATATTCTTCTAGAGGAATAGGATCCTTTTGTCCTGTGATGCGAATATAAATATTGCATTCTTCTTCTGCAACTACTAATGGCCCTGACGCTTCTTTTAAAGTTTTGTTTGAGTTTTTGAATAAAAACGGCAAGAAAAATAAAGCTAAAATAAATAGTGCAATCGAGAAAATGGGGATTAGATTTTTGTGAATTTTTAATGGTTTCATACATATTACTTATGATTTGAAATGAGGAAATATATCTTTTTTATAGAAGATTTTGGGGATAGGAATTTTCATTTGGTTGGAAGAAGTGGTATTGCTTTAAAGTTGGCGTATTTCTTAACTAATTTTTTTGTATTTAGAAAGCACATTAGGTTTATTTGGCTAGTATCTAATTACTTTGGAAGAGAATTTTTCGTGCGGCTATTATTTTTGCTGACTTGACTATTATTCTGTTTGATTTGGCTATTATCTTCCTAAGTTTGACTATTATCTGATTTCTCATGTAGAGATTTTTTTCGTGTGGCTATTATTTTCGTTGATTTGACTATTATCTTGTCGGGTTTGGCTATTATCTTCCCGAATTTGACTATTATCCGATTTTTCAGGAAGCGATTTTTTTCGAATGGCTATTATTTTCGGGGACTTGACTATTATCCTGTTTGATTTGGCTATTATCTTCCTAAGTTTGACTATTATCCGATTTTTCAGGAAGCGATTTTTTTCGAATGGCTATTATTTTCGGGGACTTGACTATTATCCTGTCGGGTTTGGCTATTATCTTCCTAAGTTTGACTATTATCCGATTTTTCAGGAAGCGATTTTTTTCGAATGGCTATTATTTTCGGGGACTTGACTATTATCCTGTCGGGTTTGGCTATTATCTTCTCGAATTTGACTATTATCCGATTTTTCAGGAAGCGATTTTTTTCGAATGGCTATTATTTTCGGGGACTTGACTATTATCCTGTTTGATTTGGCTATTATCTTCCTAAGTTTGACTATTATCCGATGTCGCAGGTAGTTATTCTTTTCGAATGGCTATTATTTTCTATGAGTTGGCTATTATCTTGTCGGGTTTGACTATTATCTTCCCGAATTTGACTATTATCTAATGTCTCTGGAAGCGACTTTTTTCGTGCGACTATTATTTTCGAGGACTTGACTATTATCTTATCGGGTTTGGCTATTATCTGTCCCTGTTTGACTATTATCCGATTTTTCAGGAAGCGATTTTTTTCGAATGGCTATTATTTTCTATGAGTTGGCTATTATCTTGTCAGGTTTGACTATTATCTTCCCGAATTTGACTATTATCCGATTTTTCAGGAAGCGATTTTTTTCGAATGGCTATTATTTTCTTTGAGTTGGCTATTATCTTGTCAGGTTTGACTATTATCTTCCTAAGTTTGACTATTATCCGATTTTTCAGGACGCGATTTTTTTCGAATGGCTATTATTTTCTATGGGTTGGCTATTATATTGTCGGGTTTGGCTATTATCTTCCTAAGTTTGACTATTATCCGATTTTTCAGGACACGATTTTTTTCGAATGGCTATTTTTTTCGGGGACTTGACTATTATCCTGTTTGATTTGGCTATTATCTTCCTAAGTTTGATTATTATCGGATTTCTCATGTAGAGATTTTTTTCGAATGGCTATTATTTTCGGGGACTTGACTATTATCCTGTCGGGTTTGGCTATTATCTTCCCGAATTTGACTATTATCCGATGTCTCAGGAAGCGATTTTTTTCGAATGGCTATTATTTTCTTTGAGTTGACTATTATCTTGTCGGGTTTGGCTATTATCTTCCCGAATTTGACTATTATCCGATGTCTCAGGAAGCGATTTTTTTCGTATGGCTATTATTTTCGGAGACTTGACTATTATCCTGTCGGGTTTGGCTATTATCTGCTCCTGTTTGACTATTATCCGATGTCTCAGGAAGCGATTTTTTTCGAATGGCTATTATTTTCTTTGAGTTGACTATTATCTTGTCGGGTTTGGCTATTATCTTCCCGAATTTGACTATTATCCGATGTCTCAG
>NZ_JAAXPW010000037.1 GCF_012396605.1 Ureibacillus thermosphaericus | reverse complement strand
TACCCAAAACTTAGCGAAAATAAAAACAGCTTAGGGGAACCTCGAATTTCCCCTAAGCCATCCCATTACATATTACCAAATAATGTCACTAAAATTTATTCACCAACACCATTTGACAAAGAACCTATAAAAACAGCCTTCTTCTCTTGTCCGAGAAGAAGGCTGTAAACGTTGATAAATTAACGTTTTGAGAATTGTGGTGCGCGACGAGCGCCTTTAAGACCATATTTTTTACGTTCTTTCATGCGTGGGTCACGAGTTAGTAAACCAGCTTGTTTTAAAGCTGGACGGAAATCTGGATCAACTTGAAGTAACGCACGAGCGATACCGTGACGGATAGCGCCAGCTTGTCCAGTATAACCTCCACCTTTAACGTTTACTAATACATCGTAACTACCTAAAGTTTGAGTTAATTTTAATGGTTGTTTAATCACTTCACGTAATGTTTCGAATGGAATGTACTCTTCTACATCACGTTTATTAATAATGATTTTGCCTTCGCCAGGTACTAAACGTACACGAGCTACTGAGCTTTTACGACGACCTGTGCCAGTATATTGAACTTGTGCCAAGTGAATATCCTCCTCTAATTAATTATCCGCGAAGCTCGAAGCTTTCTGGTTTTTGTGCAGCATGTGGATGATTTGGACCAGCATAAACATAAAGTTTTTTGAACATTTTGCGTCCTAAAGAGTTTTTAGGAAGCATTCCTTTTACTGCTAATTCGATCATTCTTTCTGGATTTCTTTCAAGCATTTCGCCTGCTGTACGTTTCTTTAAACCGCCAGCGAATTGAGAGTGACGGTAGTAAATTTTATCTTCTAATTTGTTACCAGTTAAATGAATTTTTTCAGCGTTAATTACGATTACATAGTCACCAGTGTCAACGTGTGGTGTATAAATTGGTTTATGTTTACCGCGTAAAATAGCAGCGACTTCTGAAGCTAAACGACCAAGCGTTTTACCTTCTGCGTCAACTACTAACCATTTACGCTCTACTTCATGACCTTTCGCCATAAATGTTGTACGCATGTATATATCCTCCTAATCGATTTCATGAACCGTTAATTTTCCATTTTTCTCACTAATAAGTTTCGGGGCTTATAAGTGGAATGAAAATACCATATGTTATAATATTATAATTCAAAACATAAGTCAAGAAAAATGTTGAACACAAGGAAAAGTTGTTATCGCATTAATAGTATACTTTTTCTAAATATAGCCCGTGGGGAGGAGCCGTTGTTCCTGCCATTTCGCGATTTTTCGCTTCAATAATGTCCTTAATAGATTTTGCCTCTCTTTTTCCAATCCCAACTTCCCATAAAGTACCAGCAATAATCCGAACCATATTATATAAAAAGCCACTACCCTCAATGACCATATGAAGTTCCTGATCGTGCCACTCAAAATCGATGGAATAAATCGTGCGAACTTTGTCATCAACAGGTGTACTCGCTGCACAAAAACTAGTAAAGTCATGAGTACCAACTAAATAAGCTGCGCCGTTTTCCATTTTACTTACGTCCGGCTTTCTTCCTCTCGTTTCAACAGTATAGTTTCTCTTGAAAGGACTTTGGACTTCATCACAATTCCATTTATACCGGTATCGTTTTCCTTTCGCATCAAATCGAGCATGAAAATCAGGGGAAACTTCTTCCATATCAAGTATTCGAATATCAGCTGGCAATTGTGCATTTAATGCCACTTTATAGTTTTCTGCTGGAATCGAAAGAGTCGTATCAAAATGAATGACTTGTCCAGTGGCATGAACACGTGCATCTGTACGTCCGCTAGCAAAAATGCGTATGTGTTCGCCCTTATGCATTACTGTTAATACCTTTTCAATTTCAGATTGCACCGTTCTTTTTCCCGGCTGCGCTTGGTAGCCAGAAAAGTGCGTTCCATCATAAGAAATAATTGCTTTTAAGCGTCGCAAGTCTCTCACCTTTTTCTAACTGCGGAAGAACACTAAAAGAGCAGTCATCAATACTAATGCAAAAATACAGGTTGTATCTTTCGCATCCCATTTTAACTGGCGATATCGAGTGCGTCCTTCTCCTCCTCGATATCCCCGCACTTCCATTGCTGTTGCTAAATCTTCTGCCCGTTTAAAGGCGCTTACAAATAAAGGCACCAGAAGGGGAACAACCGCTTTAATCCGATCTTTTATTGGTCCTGCTCCTAAATCGGACCCTCTCGCCATTTGTGCTTTCATGATTTTATCCGTTTCATCCATTAGTGTTGGGATAAAGCGTAACGCAATGGACATCATTAATGCTAATTCATGAATCGGCAATTTAAATTTCTTCAAAGGATTTAATAGTACTTCAAGTCCGTCTGTTATTGAAATAGGGGAAGTTGTTAATGTTAAGATCGTTGTAACAAATACAAGTACAACAAAACGGATTGATATGAAAATTCCTTGTCTTAAACCGCCTTCATAAACCTCAAGAAAACCAAGGTTCAGTAGTACATCTCCTTCTCTAGTAAAGAGAATGTGAATGAGAAACGTGAAAATTACTAAAATGATAACCGGTTTTAATCCATTTATTAAAAAATATAATCGAATTCTTGAAATTAAAATGACAAACAATGTAAAAATTAACAATAGGCCATATGTAGCCACATTGTTCGCTAAAAATACAATAACTACAAAAATAAACGTAAATATGAGTTTGGAACGTGGATCTAACTGATGTACAAAGGAATCTCCTGGGATAAATCGTCCGAAAATCATTTTCTCCATCATGAATGATCACGCTCCTTTAACGCCCGAGCAATCTCATCCGCTAGCTCTTCCTCAGTTAAACAAATTTTTGAAAGTGGCTTTCCTATTAACTTTTCTATCTTTTGTTGAAATTTCACGATACGAGGAATTTCTAATCGATATTTTTTTAGCGTTTCACTATCTGAAAATATTTCCCGTGGAGCACCGGTTAACACACAGCGTCCTTCATGCATAATCGAAATTTGATCTGCGTATTTCGCCGCATCTTCCATGCTATGGGTGACTAGAATGGTTGTTAATTCTCTCTCTTTATGCAGACGATAAAACAAATCCATAATTTCTTTCTGTCCTCTAGGGTCGAGCCCAGCAGTAGGTTCATCTAATACAATCACATCTGGATTCATTGCAAGTACTCCAGCTATTGCAACCCGTCTCATTTGTCCGCCTGATAAATCAAAAGGCGACTTGTCCAACACTTCTTCAGGCAATCCAACTTGTTTGATGCCTTCGCGAGCCCTCTTCTCCGCTTCTTCTTCAGAAACACCAAAATTCATCGGACCAAACATAATGTCTTTTAATACTGTTTCTTCAAATAGTTGGTGCTCTGGGAATTGGAATACAATACCTACCTTTTGACGAATTGGTTTTAATTCTTTTGCCTTTTTTCCCGCTTCGATTTTTCGTTCTCCAATATGTACGATTCCTTTTGTTGGTTTTAATAATCCATTGAAATGTTGGAGAATTGTTGATTTACCAGAACCTGTATGTCCAATGATTGCATGATAGGTTTTAGATGGAATTTCCATCTCCACATCAAATAAAGCATACTTCTCAAAAGGTGTACCTGCTGAATATGCATAGCTTACTTGCTGAAGTTTGATGTCCATAGATCATTCACCAACTCTTCTTCTGTTAAATTATTGCCTGATAAATGTACACCTTTTGCTTGGAGCAGCTCTGTCATCCTCATTGCAAAAGGCAATTCTAAACCAAATTCAGTCAATTTATCCCCTAATGCAAAAATTTCTTCTGGTGAACCTTCTGCATATTTCTTGCCCTGGTTCATAAAAATAACTCGGTCTGCGAGAAGTGCTTCTTCAACATCGTGCGTAATCGATAAAACTGTTAAGCCAATTTCTTTTCTTAATTCTAGAACTGTTTGTAATACTTCTTCTCGACCTTGTGGATCAAGCATGGAAGTTGCTTCGTCTAAAATTAATAATTTCGGATGCATTGCAAGTGCTCCGGCAATGGCAACACGTTGCTTTTGACCACCTGATAAATGATGGGGTTCATGGTTTAAAAACTCATACATTTTGACTTTCTTTAAAGACGAAGAAACCCGTTCAACCATTTCTTCAAAAGGCACTCCGTTGTTTTCTAATGCAAAGGCAACATCGTCTTGCACTGTCGCTCCAACAAATTGGTTATCAGGATTTTGAAAAACCATTCCAATTTTTGAGCGAATATCCCAAAGAGTCTCTTCATTTAATATGATTTGCATGACGCGAATTTCCCCCTCTTGCGGGAAGAGGAGACCACAAACCATTTTCACCATTGTAGATTTGCCTGAACCATTATGACCGACAATGGCAATCCACTCGCCCTCATTAATTGAAAACGAAACATTTTGAACAGCTTTACGGGCATCGGGTTTGTCAGGTGTGTATGAAAAAGATACATTATGAAATGATAGAATTTCGGTCACATCTATGCTCCTCTCTCCAGGGCTCTACATTTCTAGTTCTAAATGAATCTCCTATATATAAAAATAAAACACGTTTAAAAATTTTGAAAATTACATGAAGAAACGTATTTTATTTTTACATACTCTTTAATAGATTTGGGTTTGAATAAAAAAGCGCGCACCTCATTCAGGAGAAATGCGCTAATAACATTTATAGAAGTACGGTTTATTAACGTTCCGTAATCTGATGAATGAGGTGCGGAGAGCTAGACGATACGAATTTTTCATTCGATCATCATAACGCTCATGTGCCATTTTATTGTCGTATAAATCACACATTTGTAAAAAAGGGGGCGAGTTCAACCGGAAACCCGGACACCCCCTAAAAAATTAAACTAACTCGATAATTACTACAGGCGCTCCGTCACCACGACGAGGACCTACTTTTAAGATACGTGTATAACCACCTTGGCGATCAGCGTAACGTGGCGCAACATCATCAAATAATTTTTGAAGAGCAAATTTCGTTTTTTCGTTTCCTTCTTCATCAGTAGTTGTCACTACTTCACGACGGATGAATGCTGCAGCTTGACGGCGAGCATGTAAATCTCCGCGTTTACCTAAAGTAATCATTTTCTCAACAACTGAACGTAATTCTTTTGCACGAGCTTCAGTTGTTTCAATGCGTTCATTAATAATTAAATCAGTTGCTAAATCACGTAATAACGCTTTACGTTGAGAACTTGTACGGCCTAGTTTTCTGTAACCCATGAATGTTCCCTCCTTTATTCGAACATAATAAATAACGATTGCTTAGTCTTCTTTACGTAAAGATAAGCCAAGCTCCGCAAGTTTTGCTTTTACTTCTTCTAATGACTTACGTCCAAGATTACGAACTTTCATCATATCGTCTTCAGACTTATTCGTAAGTTCTAATACTGTATTAATACCTGCACGTTTTAAACAGTTATAGGAACGAACAGAAAGATCTAATTCTTCGATCGTCATCTCTAATACTTTTTCTTTTTGGTCCTCTTCTTTTTCTACCATGATTTCCGCTGCTTGTGCTTCATCTGTTAGACCAACAAAAATATTTAGATGCTCTGTTAATATTTTCGCTCCGAGTGAAATCGCTTCTTTCGGACCGATGCTACCATCAGTCCACACATCAAGGGACAATTTATCGTAATCGGAATTTTGTCCTACACGAGTATTTTCCACTTGATAATTAACGCGTGAAACTGGAGTGTAAATAGAGTCGATCGGGATCACGCCGATAGGAAGATCCTCACGTTTGTTTTGATCAGCAGGAGTGTAACCACGGCCTCTCTTAGCATACATACGTATACGCAAATGACCGTTGCTTGCGATTGTTGCTATATACAAATCTGGATTTAAAATTTCAACATCACTATCATGTGTGATATCACTTGCTGTAACTGTTGCTTCACCTTTCACATCAATCTCAAGAATTTTTTCCTCATCGGAGTAGATTTTCAGTGCAAGTTTTTTTAAGTTTAAAATGATTGAAGCAACATCCTCTACTACCCCTTCAATAGTTGAGAATTCATGTAATACCCCATCAATTTGTACAGATGTAATCGCTGCACCCGGTAATGAGGATAGAAGGATACGACGTAAAGAATTACCCAAAGTAGTACCATATCCACGTTCTAGTGGTTCTATAACAAACTTACCATATGTGGAATCTTCGCTGATCTCAACAGTTTCAATCTTTGGTTTTTCAATTTCGATCATTCAATTTACCCTCCTTCAAAACATCGACTGTATAGGTCATACCATCATAATAGTCAAAAAATCTTGACTTTATAAATTTGTACAATTCTTCTTGCACAAGAATGATGTACTCCAAAGAGTTGCACCCATTACACACGACGACGTTTTGGCGGACGGCAACCGTTATGTGGAACTGGTGTAACATCTTTAATTGCTGTTACTTCAAGTCCTGCAGCTTGAAGTGCACGGATAGCCGCTTCACGACCTGCACCTGGACCTTTAACAGTTACTTCTAACGTTTTTAAACCATGCTCAAGGGAAGCTTTAGCAGCGGCTTCAGCAGCCATTTGAGCAGCATATGGAGTAGATTTACGAGAACCTTTGAATCCAAGAGCACCTGCACTTGACCAAGAAACTGCATTCCCTTGCATATCAGTAATCGTTACGATTGTATTGTTAAATGTAGAACGAATGTGTGCAATACCTGATTCGATATTCTTTTTCACACGACGTTTACGTGATTGTTGTTTACGAGCCATTACGGAAGGAACCCCCTTTACTTATTATTTTTTCTTGTTCGCAACAGTTTTACGAGGACCTTTACGAGTACGTGCATTGTTTTTCGTATTTTGTCCACGAACAGGTAGACCACGACGGTGACGGATACCACGGTAGCAACCAATTTCCATTAAACGTTTAATGTTTAGTGATACTTCACGACGTAAGTCACCTTCAATTTTGTACTTATCTAATTCTGTACGGATTCTGTCTAATTCATCTTCAGTAAGATCACGTACACGAGTATCTTCAGATACACCAGCTGCAGCTAATACTTTTTGAGCAGTTGGTTTACCAACACCATAAATATAAGTTAATGAAATTACTACGCGTTTATCGCGAGGAATATCAACACCAGCAATACGTGCCATTTATTCGCACCTCCTTAAAAATTATCCTTGTTTTTGTTTGTGTTTTGGATTTTCACAGATTACCATTACTTTACCGCGTCGGCGAATAACTTTACATTTTTCGCAAATCGGTTTTACAGATGGTCTCACTTTCATTTAACTCAACCTCCTTAGTCTTCGGAGTGCAAAAGATTATTTAAAACGGTATGTGATACGACCGCGAGTTAAATCATAAGGAGATAACTCAATAGTAACCTTATCTCCAGGTAAAATTCGAATGAAATGCATACGAATCTTTCCGGAAACGTGTGCAAGCACCGTGTGCCCATTTTCTAATTCTACCTTAAACATCGCGTTTGGCAAAGTCTCAACAACTGTTCCTTCGACTTCAATTACATCGTCTTTCGCCATCAACCCTGTCTCCCTTCTATATGTGCTAAATCGTTCTCCCTAGAGAACACTCGCAACAGATTTTACAGGTTAGAAGCAACTCCATTAACAAACGTTGGATTGTATGAGAGATGTTCGAAAGACGCTCGTCTGGTTTCGCTTCACACAATCCAGGGAATGAACAGATCCGGTAAGGAAACTGTATTCCTTTGTTAAAATGTCCGGATATCATGGAAAATTCACACCCGTTCACTTGATGCTTCCACGAAACCCATAACACTCTTCACAAAAGAACTTTCTAAGTAAGTATAAGCACTTTCGCAAGTAGTGTATACCGGGCACTAATATGCTTTTGCAACTCTCAATATTTTATGTTGCCTCCGATTACCCCTCGCGAAAAGTATTATGACTTTCGAAAGAATGACGGGTATCAGCTGCGACTGCCCTGTAATAATAGAGCGTCAAGATCAGCAAACACTTTTTCAATCTCTTGCTGACCATTAATATTTGTTAATAAACCTTTAGATTCATAAAAATCAAGTAAAGGTTGTGCTTGTTTCATATTTACTTCCAGGCGATTAGCAACCGTCTCAGGATTGTCATCAGCTCGAGTGTATAATTCTCCGCCATCCTTATCACATTTTCCTTCCACTTTAGGAGGATTAAAAATAACGTGATAAGTAGCGCCGCAAGTTTTACAGATACGACGACCGCTTAAACGTGCAACTAGTTCATCTTTTTCAACTTGGATATTAATCACATGATCGATTTTTTTCCCAAGTTCTTCTAAGATGTTATCTAATGCTTCTGCTTGAGGAACCGTGCGTGGGAACCCATCAAGTAAGAATCCATTTTCACAGTCTTTTTGTGCAAGTCTTTCGCGCACGATGCCAATAGTAACCTCGTCTGGAACTAATGCACCTTGATCCATATAGGATTTCGCTTTAAGACCTAGTTCCGTACCTTGACTGATAGCAGCACGGAACATATCACCTGTAGAAATATGAGGGATTTCGTACTTATTCACGATTTTTTCTGCTTGCGTACCTTTACCAGCACCTGGCAAGCCCATTAAAACGATATTCATACGGTTATTTCCCTCCTAAGTGCTGGCTTAGGAAACAATAATGTTTCCTAACCAACATTTATTTCATAAAGCCTTTATAATGACGCTTAACTAGTTGGGCTTCTAATTGTTTCATTGTTTCTAATGCCACACCGACAACGATGATAACACTCGTTCCACCAATTTGAGCGGAAGCCGGTAAATTCATAAAATTAATGAATAAAATTGGCAAAATCGAAACAACAGTCAAAAACAGAGCACCAACAAATGTTAAACGATATAACACTTTTGTTAAGTAGTTTTGTGTATCATTCCCTGGACGAATTCCAGGAATATATGCACCTTGTTTTTTCAGGTTATCTGCAACGCGTTCGGGATTTACTTGAATAAATGCGTAGAAATAAGTAAACGCAATAATTAAAGCAATATAAATAATCATTCCAACAGGTTTAGTATAGTCAAACGTGTTGATAATGAACGTGGTGATTTTGTTCTCACCGAAGAACGCAGCTAAAGTCTGAGGTGTAATAATGAACGCTACTGCGAAGATTACTGGAATAACTCCTGCAGCGTTCACTTTTAAAGGTAAGTGCGTTTGTTGTGCACCAACATTCATTGCTCGACCGGAAACTCTTTTTGCATACTGAATTGGAATCTTACGTAACGCTTGTTGTACGTAAATTACTCCAACAATTATAGCCAACATTATTAATGCAAGAAGTACTAAAACGACAATGCGGATGAATAGTTGATCCCCTGCACCTTCAATTTGTTGAGCATAAATTTGGTTAACCGTTGTAGGTATTGCAGCGACAATACCAGCAAAGATAATGATTGAAATACCATTACCAACGCCGTGTGCGGTAATTTGCTCACCAAGCCATAACAAAAATGCTGTACCAGCCGTAAGCACAATTGCTATTGTCAAATAAGATAAAACACTAGTATCTGTAATTAATGTTCCACCATATAATTGGTTAAAACCGAATGACATAGCGAAGGCTTGGATGAAAGCTAACACTACAGTAAAGTAGCGGGTAAATTGGGCTAACTTCCGGCGACCTACTTCACCTTGACGTCCCCATTCTGCAAACTTAGGCACGACATCCATTTGTAACAATTGAACAATGATTGAGGCAGTGATATAAGGCATAATTCCCAATGCAAAGATTGAGAAGTTTGCTAATGCACCGCCACCAAACACGTTAAGAAAACCAACTAAGTTAAATTGATCCGTTACTTTTAATACATCTGCATCTACGTTAGGTACAGGGATGAATGTTCCTAAACGAAAGACGATAAGCATTAATAATGTGAAAAAGATTTTGTTTCGAATATCACGAACGCGCATAAAGTTTGCGAATGTTTGAAACATTAAATCACCTCAGCTGTTCCGCCGGCGTTCTCGATAGCTTCTTTCGCAGAAGCAGAGAACTTGTGAGCTTTCACGTTAAGCTTTTTATTAAGCGTTCCGTTACCAAGAACCTTAATACCAGCTTTTTCTTTGCTCACGATACCTGTTTCGATCAATAATGCAGGTGTAACTTCTGCACCATCTTCGAAACGATTTAATGCATCTAGGTTCACGATTGCATATTCTTTACGGTTCACATTTGTAAATCCACGTTTTGGTAAACGACGGAATAGTGGGTTTTGACCACCTTCAAATCCTGGACGTACACCGCCTCCAGAACGAGCGTTTTGACCTTTTTGACCGCGACCAGAAGTTTTACCGTTACCAGAACCGATACCACGACCAACACGGTTACGTTTTTTACGTGAACCTTCTGCTGGTTTAAGTTCATGAAGTTTCATTATAGGTGGCACCTCCTTGTACATTTTATAAATCATTAAATTTCTTTAACTGATACTAAGTGTGACACTTTATTAATCATACCACGAATAGCTGGATTATCTGCATGTTCTACAGTAGAATTAACCTTTTTTAAGCCTAAAGCTTCAACTGTTTTACGTTGTTTTTCATTAGCTCCGATTACAGATCTTTTGAGGGTGATTTCTAATTTGTTAGCCATGATTATCCCCCCTTATCCTAATAGCTCTTCTACTGTTTTACCACGAAGTTTTGCAACTTCTTCAGCACGTTTTAATTGTTTTAATCCCTCAACTGTAGCACGTACCATATTGATTGGTGTGTTAGAACCTAGAGATTTTGAAAGGATATCCGTAATTCCTGCTAACTCAAGTACTGCACGTACTGGTCCACCAGCGATTACTCCAGTACCTTCAGAAGCAGGTTTCATTAAAATTTCTCCTGCACCGAAGTGACCAATTACCTCGTGTGGAATAGTTCCACCTACACGTGGTACTTCGATTAAGTTTTTCTTCGCATCTTCTACAGCTTTACGAATCGCATCTGGTACTTCTTGAGCTTTACCAGTACCAAATCCTACATGACCGTTTTTATCTCCTACTACTACTAAAGCTGAGAAGCGGAAGCGACGTCCACCTTTAACAACTTTCGCAACGCGGTTAATCGTTACAACGCGTTCTTCAAGTTCCAGTTTGCTTGCGTCAATACGACTCATGAAGTATGTCCCTCCTTCTTATTAAAATTGTAAACCGTTTTCGCGTGCAGCATCTGCTAATGCTTTTACACGTCCATGATATAAATAACCACCACGGTCAAATACAACTGTAGTAATATTTTTCTCTAATGCACGTTTTGCGATCAATTCGCCAACTTTTGCTGCAGCCTCTTTATTGTTGCCAGCACCTTCAAAATCTTTTTCTAATGTTGAAGCACTAACAAGTGTATGTCCTGCAACATCGTCAATGATTTGTGCGTAAATGTTTTTGTTAGAACGGTAAACGTTTAAACGTGGACGTTCAGGTGTACCGTGGATTTTTGTACGCACGCGTGCATGACGTTTTTTACGAACTTTATTTTTATCTAGTTTCGTAATCACAGTGGTCACTCCTTTCTAACGCTTAGCTAGCATTATTTACCTGTTTTACCTTCTTTACGACGTACATATTCGCCTTCGTAACGAATACCTTTACCTTTATATGGTTCAGGTGGACGTACAGCGCGAATGTCAGCTGCGAATGCACCTACACGTTCTTTATCAATTCCTTTAACAACAACTTTTGTATTTGAAGGAACTTCAATTTCGATACCTGGTTCAGCAGTGAATTCAACAGGATGTGAGTAACCAACGTTTAATACAAGTTTTTTCCCTTGTAATTGAGCACGGTACCCAACCCCAATAAGTTCTAAAGAACGAGAGAATCCTTCAGATACACCTTTCACCATGTTTGCAAGTAACGCACGAGTTGTACCGTGGATTGTACGGTGTTCTTTTGAATCAGAAGGGCGAACAACAGTAATTACGTTGCCTTCTTGCTCGATTTTCATATCTTGATTGAATTGACGAGTTAGTTCGCCTTTCGGTCCTTTTACTGTTACAGTGTTGTCCTCAGCAACTGTTACTGTAACGTTAGCAGGAACTTCGATCGGTTTTTTACCTACACGAGACATTTCATTGCACCTCCATTCACAAATTACTTATTACCAAACGTAAGCTAAAACTTCTCCGCCCACTTTTTTAGCACGTGCTTCTTTATCAGTTAACACGCCTTGAGAAGTTGAAAGAATTGCGATACCTAAGCCGTTTAACACTTTTGGAATTTCGTCAGTTTTCGCATATACGCGTAAACCTGGTTTAGAAATACGTTTTAATCCAGTAATTAAACGTTCGTTATTTTTTCCATATTTTAAGAAAATACGGATGATACCTTGTTTGTTGTCATCGATATATTCAACGTCACGGATGAAGCCTTCTCGCTTAAGGATTTCAGCGATTTCCTTTTTAATGTTGGAAGCCGGTACTTCTAACTTTTCGTGACGAACCATGTTCGCATTACGGATGCGAGTTAGCATATCTGCAATTGGATCTGTCATTGTCATATTCTTATTACCTCCTTCCCATTTTTTGGGGATTACCAGCTAGCTTTTTTCACACCAGGAATTTGTCCTTTATATGCAAGTTCACGGAAACAAATACGGCAAAGTTTAAATTTACGATATACAGAGTGTGGACGACCACAGCGTTCACAACGTGTGTATTCTTGTACTTTAAACTTAGGTTTACGTTTTTGTTTAACGATCATTGATTTTTTTGCCACGTTTTCGCCCTCCTTTTATTATTTTTGGAACGGCATACCGAATTGTGTCAATAACTCGCGAGCTTCTTCATCAGAGTTCGCTGTCGTTACGATCACGATATCCATACCGCGCACTTTTGAAACTTTATCGTAATCGATTTCAGGGAAAATCAATTGTTCTTTAACACCTAAAGTGTAGTTTCCACGACCATCAAACGCTTTTTTAGAAACACCGCGGAAGTCGCGTACACGCGGAAGTGCGATAGAAATTAATTTATCAAGGAAATCATACATACGTTCACCACGTAATGTAACTTTTGCACCAATTGGCATCCCTTCACGTAAACGGAATCCAGCGATTGATTTTTTCGCTCTAGTAACAACAGGTTTTTGACCAGTAATAATAGCTAGTTCTTCAACTGCAGCATCTAATGCTTTAGAGTTTTGTACTGCGTCACCAACACCCATGTTAACTACGATTTTTTCAACTTTTGGAACTTGCATGATTGATTTATATCCAAACTTGCTCATTAAAGCAGGAACTACTTCGTTGTTGTATTTTTCTTTTAGGCGGTTCATGTTTGTACCTCCTTTCAAAATTTCTTATTAGTCGATTACTGCACCAGATTTTTTTGCAACACGAACTTTTTTGCCATTTTCGATTTTATAACCTACACGAGTCGGCTCGCCAGTTTTTGGATCGATTAGCATAACGTTCGAAACGTGGATTGGTGCTTCTTGGCTTACAATACCACCTTGTGGGTTTAATTGATTAGGTTTTACGTGTTTTTTAACGATGTTTACACCTTCAACAATTACCCGATCTTTTTTTGGAAAAGCAGCAAGTACGATACCTTCTTTACCTTTGTCTTTTCCTGTAATAACTTTTACTTTGTCGCCCTTTTTAACATGCATTATGTGTCGCACCTCCTTAATTGGTACTATCAGATAATTAAAGAACTTCTGGAGCTAGGGAAATGATTTTCATAAAGTTGTTATCGCGTAACTCACGTGCAACCGGTCCGAAAATACGAGTACCACGCGGTGACTTATCGTCTCTGATGATAACGCATGCGTTTTCGTCAAATTTAATGTAAGTGCCATCTTTACGGCGAACACCAGATTTAGTACGTACTACAACGGCTTTTACAACGTCACCTTTCTTAACAACGCCTCCTGGTGTTGCTTTCTTAACTGTGCAAACGATAATATCACCGATGTTTGCAGTTTTACGACCAGAACCACCAAGCACTTTAATTGTTAACACTTCACGTGCACCTGAGTTGTCAGCAACTTTTAAACGAGATTCTTGTTGGATCACTTAGGTTACCTCCCTTCGGAATTCACGTATTTTCCGAATTTCTATTAAATAATAACCGCTTTTTCTACTACTTCTACAAGACGGAAATGCTTTGTAGCTGATAGCGGGCGTGTTTCCATAATGCGTACGATGTCACCGACTTTTGCTTCGTTGTGCTCATCGTGAGCTTTGAATTTTTTAGAATACTTTACACGCTTGCCGTATAATTTGTGTTTTTTGTAAGTTTCAACTAGGACAACGATTGTTTTGTCCATTTTGTCTGAAACTACACGGCCAGTGTAAACTTTGCGCTGTTTACGCTCAGTCATATTAGCGGACCTCCTTTATCAGTTATCTCCACTGATTTCTCTTTCACGAATCACAGTTTTCATACGCGCAATCGCTTTACGAACTTCACGAATGCGAGCTGTGTTTTCTAATTGACCAGTCGCCAATTGGAAGCGAAGGTTGAAAAGCTCTTCTTTCAGTGATTTAACTTTTAATTCGATTTCAGAAGTGGCAAGTTCACGGATTTCTTTAGCTTTCATTAGAATCACCACCAGTTTCTTGACGTTTCACAATTTTACATTTCACAGGAAGTTTATGTGATGCCAAACGAAGCGCTTCGCGTGCAACTTCTTCAGAAACACCTGCAACTTCGAACATAACTTTTCCTGGTTTTACTACAGCTACCCAACCTTCTGGAGAACCTTTACCGGAACCCATACGTACCTCAAGAGGTTTTTTCGTATAAGGTTTGTGTGGGAAAATTTTAATCCAAACTTTACCGCCACGTTTCATGTAACGAGTCATCGCAATACGAGCGGCTTCAATTTGACGGTTAGTGATCCAGCTAGCAGTTTGAGCTTGAAGACCCCATTCACCAAATTGTACTTCACGACCGCCTTTTGCTTGACCGCGCATTTTACCACGATGTTCGCGACGATATTTAACACGTTTTGGCATTAACATAATTATTTTCCTCCTTCCGCAGAGTTTTTCTTCGTAGGAAGGACCTCACCACGATAAATCCATACTTTTACACCTAATTTTCCGTATGTTGTATCTGCTTCTGCGTGAGCGTAATCGATGTCTGCACGAAGCGTATGAAGTGGTACAGTTCCTTCACTATAATGTTCTGCACGTGCGATATCCGCACCGCCTAAACGACCAGATACTTGCGTTTTAATCCCTTTTGCTCCTGCGCGCATAGTGCGTTGAATCGCTTGTTTTTGAGCACGACGGAATGAAACACGGTTTTCAAGTTGACGAGCGATATTTTCTGCAACTAATTTTGCATCAAGATCCGCTTTTTTAATTTCAACGATGTTGATGTGTACACGTTTACCAGTGATATCGCTTAAGTATTTACGTAAGTTTTCTACTTCCGTACCACCTTTACCGATTACCATCCCTGGCTTTGCAGTGTGAATCGTAATGTTCACTCGATTTGCAGCACGTTCGATTTCAACTTTGGAAATCGCTGCTTCTTTTAAAGTAGTTTCGATATATTTACGGATTTTGATATCTTCGTGAAGTAATTCAGCGTAGTCTTTTTCAGCGTACCATTTTGACTCCCAATCACGAATGATACCAATTCGCAATCCGTTTGGATGTACTTTTTGACCCAAAATTAACCCTCCTTCTTCTCAGATACCACTACAGTGATGTGGCTTGTGCGTTTATTAATTGCGCTTGCACGTCCTTGCGCACGTGGACGATAACGTTTTAATGTTGGTCCTTCATCAACATAAATTTCAGAAATGTATAAGTTGTTTGGATCTAATTCGTAATTGTGCTCAGCATTTGCAACTGCAGATTTTAATACTTTCTCAACGACTGGAGACGCCGCTTTTGGAGTATGACGTAAAATTGCAACTGCTTCTCCTACTTGCTTGCCTCTAATTAAATCTACTACTAAGCGCACTTTACGAGGGGCAATTCGGACTGTGCGAGCAACGGCTTTAGCTTTTGTTGTCATCAGGATCTACCTCCTCTCAAAATTAGCGTCTTGTTTTTTTGTCATCCGCACCGTGACCTTTATAAGTACGAGTTGGTACGAACTCGCCTAGTTTGTGACCTACCATATCTTCTGTGATGTATACCGGAACATGTTTGCGTCCATCATAAACCGCAATTGTTAGTCCGATGAAGTTAGGGAAGATCGTAGAACGGCGAGACCAAGTTTTAATTACTTGTTTTTTGTCTAGACCTTGTTGTGCTTCTACCTTTTTCATTAAATGTTCATCACAAAATGGTCCTTTTTTCAAGCTGCGACCCATTTAGTAACCTCCCTCCGTGATTTCACCACGGCTCTTCGCTCGAACCGTAGCTTTATCACATTATTTTTTACGTCCACGAATAATTAATTTATCAGATTTATTACGTTTCTTACGTGTCTTGTATCCAAGAGCTGGTTTACCCCATGGTGTCATTGGTGATTTGCGACCGATTGGTGCTTTACCTTCACCACCACCGTGTGGGTGATCATTAGGGTTCATTACAGAACCGCGAACTGTAGGGCGTTTACCTAACCAACGAGAACGACCCGCTTTACCGATGTTTACTAATTCGTGAGATTCGTTACCCACTTGACCGATTGTTGCGCGGCAAGTAGCTAATACTAAACGAACTTCACCAGATTGAAGACGTACGATTACGTATTTTCCTTCACGTCCAAGTACTTGCGCAGATGCACCAGCAGAGCGTACTAATTGTCCACCTTTACCTGGTTTTAATTCGATATTGTGAACTGTAGTACCCATTGGGATGTTTGCTAATGGTAAAGCATTACCTACTTTAATATCAGCATCTGGACCAGAAATAATTTCTTGACCTACTTTTAATCCTTTTGGTGCAATAATATAACGTTTTTCACCATCAACATAGTTAATTAATGCGATGTTAGCAGAACGGTTTGGATCGTATTCGATTGTAGCAACGCGTCCTGGAATGCCATCTTTATCACGTTTGAAATCGATGATACGGTATTGGCGTTTATGTCCACCACCGTGATGACGAACAGTAATTTTACCCTGGTTGTTACGACCAGCTTTGCGTTTTAAAGGCGCTAATAATGATTTTTCCGGTTTATCCGTTGTGATTTCCGCAAAGTCAAATGATGTCATGTTACGACGACCATTTGAGGTTGGTTTATACTTTTTAATCGCCATGTTGTTTCCCTCCTTCTTTAAATGTCAAAACGAACTCATTTTACAATTAGAAATCGAATAATTCAATTTCTTTGCTATCAGGTGTTAATGTTACGATTGCTTTACGACGTCTGTTTGTTAATCCTTGGAATTTACCTACACGTTTTACTTTACCTTTGTAGTTCATGATGTTGACTTTAGCCACTTTTACGCCGAAGATTTCTTCTACTGCATCTTTCACTTGTGTTTTGTTCGCACGAAGATCAACTTCGAAAGTGTACTTTTTATCAGCCATCAGTTCAGAAGAACGCTCAGTAATGACAGGACGTTTAATTACATCACGTGCATCCATTATCCAAGCACCTCCTCAACTTTTTCTACTGCAGCTTTCGTGAATACAACTTTGTCATGACCTAATAAATCAAGAACGTTGATTCCAGAAGCTGTTAAAACTGTTACGCCTGGGATGTTACGTGCGGATAATGCCACGTTTTCATCTAATTCAGCTGTAACGAATAATGCTTTTGATTCGATTTTTAAGTTACCTAAAATTTCTTTGAAGTCTTTTGTTTTAGGTGCATCTAATTTCAATGCATCTAACACTAGGAAGTTTTGCTCGTTCACTTTAGCAGATAATGCAGATTTAAGAGCTAAACGACGAACTTTTTTAGGTAATTTATAGCTATAGCTTCTTGGTTGTGGTCCGAATACAGTACCACCACCACGCCATTGTGGAGAACGGATAGATCCTTGACGAGCACGACCTGTTCCTTTTTGGCGCCATGGTTTTCTACCACCACCAGAAACTTCAGAGCGGTTTTTTACTTTATGTGTACCTTGACGTAGAGATGCGCGTTGAGCGATTACTGCGTCGAATAATACTGCTTCGTTTGGTTCGATACCGAAAATCTCATCATTCAATTCGATTTCTCCAACAGAAGCACCTGTTTGACTAAGTACAGTTACCTTTGTCATTCCTGTTTCCTCCTTTCTTCAAGAAATTAGTTAGATTTTTTAACAGCTGCTTTTACTGTTACTAAAGATTTTTTAGAACCAGGAACATTACCTTTTACTAGTAGTAAGTTACGTTCAGTATCCACTTTAACAATTTGTAAGTTTTGGATAGTTACTGTATCTCCACCAGTTTGACCAGGTAAAGCTTTTTGTTTAAATACTCGGTTTGGAGCAATAGGTCCCATTGAACCTGGACGACGGTGGTAACGAGAACCGTGAGACATTGGTCCACGAGATTGGCCGTGGCGTTTAATTACACCTTGGAACCCTTTCCCTTTTGTTACTCCTGTTACATCTACCCAATCGCCTTCTGCGAAAATATCTACTTTGACTTCTTGACCAACTTCATACTCATCTAAGTTTACTCCACGAATTTCACGAATGAAGCGCTTAGGAGCAGTATTCGCTTTTGCTACGTGTCCTTTTTCCGGTTTGTTAGCAAGCTTTTCGCGCTTATCTTCGAAACCAAGTTGGATTGCTTCGTAGCCATCGTTTTCAACAGTTTTCTTTTGAAGTACAACGTTTGGAGTTGCTTCAATTACTGTTACTGGTATTAAATCGCCGTTCTCAGCAAAAACTTGCGTCATACCGATTTTTCTACCTAAGATTCCTTTGGTCATTTGTCACACCTCCTGTGATAATTAAAAGTTTTATTTTACTATTAAAGTTTGATTTCGATGTCAACGCCAGACGGTAAATCAAGTTTCATTAACGCATCAACTGTTTGAGGAGTTGGGTTAATGATGTCGATTAAACGTTTGTGAGTGCGCATTTCGAATTGTTCGCGTGAATCTTTATACTTGTGAACAGCTCGAAGGATTGTGTACACAGTTTTTTCCGTTGGTAACGGAATCGGACCTGATACACTTGCGCCTGAACGTTTAGCAGTTTCAACAATTTTTTCAGCGGATTGATCTAATACTCTGTGATCATACGCTTTTAAACGAATACGAATCTTTTGTTTTGCCATTATTTTCCCTCCTTTATCGCCTAATTACTAGACATTCTCCACGGAAATTTCCCACACACTCGCCATGGCAAAGCGGCCGGGTGTGTCGGCAACCTCCCGCTTCATCGCAGTCAAAGACCAACATTCAACATTATATACAATAAAATAGTTGTTAGCAAGTGTTTTCTCGAATTTTATTGGTCTTTCAAGTTTTGCACTCCCTAAACTGTTTTATAGTATATAAGAGGAGATTATATAAATCAACTCCAATAAAATTCTGAAAATTCCCCGCTACCTTACATTAAAATATATAGCTGCCCTTTCATAAAATTAAACATGTTTCCTATTATAAATAGGAACATATTTTTTAACTAACAAAAATACTTTGCAGCAATTAAGATGAATGCGAAAAAAAGTGGTCGGCCAAAAGATTTTGCCAACCACTTGATCATGGAGTCTAAAAATTAATCTCTACCTATTTAATTGTTTCCTATCTTTATAATGCTTCTTTTACTATTTTTTTATAATACAAAACAGATAATATGCCAAATACCGTGTACATCGCTACATAGAATATGTTGATAATCATCATTGGCGTAGTCATCTCTGAACCAAACAGCCACCAGCCGGATTTCACTGCAAAGTAACTGTGAAGAAGTCCAATCATAAGCGGCATGCCGAAGTTAAACAATTGTTTTACATAAATTCCGCGCATTAACTCACCATTGGAAAATCCGATTTTCCGCAAAATTGTATAGGAATCTCTTTCATCTTCCGCTTCACCCATTTGTTTAAAGTAAAGAATGCTTCCTGTTGTCAATAAAAATGCCAATCCCAAAAATCCTGTTACAAAAATACTCATTCCACTAATAGCTATATTCTCATCGTAATATTCTTTATAAGTTTTTAGATTTGCATATTGAATGACATTACTTTCCCTCAAGTTCTTAAATATTATCTCTGCCCTTTCTCGGTCTTTTTCTTTTGCTAAATTAATACCAATTTGAGTTGAAATAGCAGGGTTTTGAGCTTTTTCTAATTCATGAAATAATTCATCTTTCACAATCAACACAGGCGAACTATCACTTGCTAACACTGATAGAAAAAATTCATCCTCTCTTACTTCTTTAATAAATAAAGAGTAATTCTTCTCACTTGTTTTTACATTAATTTTCTTTTTGCTTTCCAACGGCAGTAATTTAGATAATACATTTGAGTAGCTTGTCATCATGATTTCCCCATCTTTCAAATGGACATCCGGATTTATTTTTTTGTAATCTGATAGAGGAACGGCAGCTGTTACCACCTCTTGATTGACATTTATATACTCAGCATTTTTTTCATCTAAATTAAATAAATCAGACATTTTAATATTTACGTTAGAAATATGAAAAGTTGTTTTTTCATATTCAATTCCTTCTGCCTTTAGCTGTTCTAAAAAATCATTTCCGTTATTATTAAGTAAGATATAATCAAATGGAGAAGATTGTTTTGCATTGGATTCTGAAGAGTAGTAAGAAATATAAGACAGCGTCATAATCCCGACGGCTAATCCTGTCAACACAGTAATCAATGTAAGAGAACTAGCATTTCCCTTCATGCGGTGCATAATTGTTGTAACACCTAAAACATCTGTTATTTTTAAATGTCCCTTTTTGCTTTTCCGGATTAAGTTCATGATAAGTGCCACGGAATATCGGAAAAATAAATAGGTGCCTAAAATTGTTGAACCTAGAATAAGCAACATATTGACCAACAAGTTGTTTGTTGTGGCACCCTCCACGCTGAACAATCTTGTAGAATCGTAATACCCATATGCAATTAAACCAATTCCTATGATTCCCATAATCATATGGAAAATGCTGAACTTTTTAATTCGTTCATCGGCTTTTTTTGCTGCATTAAATAGCGATAACAGCGATGCTTTCCGAATCATAATAAAAATTTGAATCAAGACCACCACTAATAGAAGAGCAAAAATAATGATCGATTTTGAAAAAGCAGTCATGGAAAAAGATAAACTGACAATTGCGTCGTTTAACATTAACTTCATTAAAATCATCGCAAAAAAACGAGAAGTTAAAAATCCCCAAACCATCCCGATTCCTACAGCCAACGTGAACAATACTACATTTTCAATCAATAATAACCGAAAGATCAAACCTTTAGTCATTCCGATTAATTGATATAAGCCAATTTCTTTACTGCGGCGTTTCATAAATAATTGGTTCGCGTAAAGAATAAAAAAAATCAAAATAAAATATAAAACATACGTAATGGATTCAAAACCTGCCGTTGCGGTACCGCTTGCTTCCAACGCCGCGGTAACAGAAGGGTTATAGTGTATGGTGATGAACGAAAAGCAAAGGGTCACACTAAAAATTAATGCAAAGAAGTATAAGTAATAATGCTTTATGTTCTTCTTCATACTTTTAAAAACTAAATTAGTTAACGTCATATCCATCACCGCCAAGCACTCTTTGGGTATTCAAAATATCTTGGAAAAACGCCTGTCTCGTTTTATCCCCTTTATAGAGCTCCGTATAAATTTGACCGTCTTTCAAGAACAACACTCGACTACAGAAGCTTGCTGCCACTGCATCGTGGGTCACCATCATGATGGTTGCTCCTCTTTCCTTATTGATGTTTTCCAAATTTGTCAGTAATGCCGTCGCCGCTTTAGAATCAAGCGCCCCTGTCGGCTCATCGGCAAAAACGATAGATGGTTCAGTAATAAGAGCTCTTGCAGCAGATGTTCTCTGCTTTTGTCCGCCGGATATTTCATTCGGATATTTACTTAAAATGTCTTTGATTCCTAAATATTCGACGAGCATTGCTAAACGCTTCTCTGCCGCGTTTTTTGATACTTTGCCAACAGATAACGGCAGCAGAATATTCTCTTTTACCGTTAACGTATCAAGCAAATTATAATCTTGAAAGATGAACCCTAAATGTTCCCGGCGAAATTTTGCCAAATCCCGTTCTTTCATCTTTTGTAACGGTTTCCCGTTGATTTCAACAATTCCTTCTGTTGGATAATCTATGGAACAAAGGACATTTAATAAAGTTGTTTTACCCGAACCGGATGGCCCCATGATACCAACGAATTCTCCTTCATGTACTTCCAGGTCAATCCCTTTTAACACTTCTTGTTGTAACGTACGTTTTCCATAGGTTTTTCTTATTTTTCTTGCCACTAAAACAGCCATTTCGTCAACCCCTTGTATTGATTCCTTACTAAATTGTACCCTTTCAGTACCTTACAATCGTTCGATTTTCGTGACAAATAAAAAATGGTAAATGACAATTTTGTCACATACCATAAGATTGAATGTATTGATTTTCAAGAGGAAATTGGATTGTAAAAGTTGTGCCGGCACCCACTTGTGAATCTACCTTCAGCGTAAGCCCAAGTTTTTCAGCCGCTTCCTTTGCCAAGTATAGACCCATCCCTGTCGCAGCGATTGTTTCCCTTCCGATCGTTCCTGTATAGGACCGTTGGAAAATACGGGGCAAGTCTTCAGCTCGAATCCCAACTCCGAAGTCTTGTATATGTAATAATAGATGCCCCTCTTGATTCCGAGTTGTAAATATGTGAATTTCACTATTTTCATGGCTGTACTTCACAGCATTAGAAAAAATTTGGCGAATAATGAACCCAAGCCATTTGGCATCTGTTGTCACGGTCTTTTGCAAATTCTTCGTTTCAACACCAATCCCTTTTTCAATACACCATGAACGAAAATCTTTAATTTGTTGATGAACGACTGTTTCCAAACAAACCTTTTCCAGCCGGTTATCTTTTTCAATCGTTGAAAGCCTTGTTTCATGGATTTTTTGATCAAGCAACAAAAATATGCGAACCCATTCTTTTTCAATCTTCTCTCTTAACGCATAAGGTTCTACTTGTTCCACGATTAATTTCATGGCAGTCATCGGCGATTTCATTTCATGCACCCACGCCAGCATCTGATCTTGCTGTTCAAGCATTTCCATTTTTATTTGATGAAGTCTATAATCTATTTCTTCATATTGTTGTTGGAAATGTTCCATGTACATTTGCTGGAAAGGAGAAAGCAGCTCTTTATTGATTGGTTGCTCATAGATAGCTTTTAGCTGCTTTGTTTCTCTTCCATAACGCCAAATTAAGAAAAGAAGAAAGAATAAAAGATTCATGATGTTTACATATATGATGGATATATTTGATATGCCGCTATCGATGAAAAACAATCCATTCAGCCATATTTGCATAAACAGGAAGAATAAAATCCACGATCTTCTTTCTTTTAAAAATAGTCCAATCATTTTGTCACCGCCATGTAGCCAAGTCCTTTTTTCGTTACAATGGTTTCCGATAAACCAATTTCATCTAATCGCTGTCGCAATCGATTGACATTGACCGTTAACGTATTATCATTCACAAATCGCTCGTCATCCCATAATTTACGCATTAGCTCATCACGAGAAACAATTTTGTCAACAGAAGCTAATAATGTCTTCAAAATAAACAATTCGTTTTTCGTCAATTCTATCACTTTCTCACCGTATTGAATGGTTCCTCTGTCATAATCAATAATTGCACCATTCCATCTCACAACATGTTGCATATTCTCCCCATAATCATAAGTTCTTCTTAATATCGCCTGTACTTTTGCTAGCAATACTTCCATATGAAAAGGTTTTTGCACAAAATCATCCGCCCCCATTTGCATAGCCATTACCATATCCATTGGATGGTCTCTAGATGATAAAAATATAATTGGCACTTTTGAGATGGCACGAATTTCACGGCACCAATGAAAACCATCAAATGCGGGGAGTTGAATATCAATGATGACTAGATGTGGCTGCACGTTTAAAAAATCATCTAGCACTTGTTGAAAATCTTTTGGTCCTACTACTTCCATCGACCATTGGTTAAAACGTTCCCTTATTGAATTGAAAATGGATTGATCGTCCTCTATTAAAAATATTTTCATCCTTTCATCCTTTCACATACATAAAATTTTTATATTATATTGTAATATATTTTGCACTTTGTTTAAGAAAATCAATTTTATTCTCTTTTTATGAGAAATATGTATGTAAATTAGTATAATGGAACAAAGAACAAATAGTGCGTAAAAAGGAGATGTTTGTAGTGGACATCCGCCAAATCGAGTATTTTACAGAAGTAGCCAAACATTTGAGTTTCACGAAAGCTGCTTCCACTTTACACGTATCACAACCATCCATTAGTAAAGCCATTCAAAATTTAGAAGCCGAACTCGGTGTACCTTTATTTTACCGTTCTTCAAAACAATTGGAGTTGACGGATGCAGGAAAGGCGGTATTAGCAAATGCACAACATGTATTAGCCGCCTTTAAAAATTTACGTTCAGAATTAACGGATTTAATGGAGTTGAAAAAAGGAGAAATTCGTATTGGAATTCCACCGATTGTAGGTGTGGAGTTTTTTTCAAAATTAATTAGTTTATATAAAGAAAAGTATCCTTATATTGAAATTAAACTAACGGAAGTTGGGACGAAAAAAATTCGGCAAGGGGTAGAAGAAGGAGAATTGGATATAGGACTCATTTGTAATTTATGTGCTCCAAACGATCAATTAGAATCTATTAGTATATTAAAAGATCCGTTAATGTTAATTGTTCATAAAGACCATCCACTTGCTACATTGTCATCCGTTGAAATGTCCCGGTTAGAGAAAGAAGATTTTATTATATATCGCAAAGATTTTACATTGTACGATCGCATTATAGAAGAATGTTCAAAAAATGGGTTCTACCCTACAATAGCTTGTGAATCATCACAGAAAGATTTAATCGTTGAGATGGTGGCTGCTAAAGTAGGGATTGCGTTACTTCCAAAAAAAATATGTGAAAAACTTCAAAATGAAAAAATTGTTTCAATTCCTTTCAAACATGAAAATCTTTTTCTAGAGTTAGGATTGACTTGGAAAAAGAATAAATATTTATCTTTCGCTGTAAGAGAATTTATTGAATTAGCCCAGCAATTTATTACGAAATAAAAAAGACATCCTTCCAAAATTCTTATCTATTTTGGAAGGGATGTCTTTTTATAATTAGTTTGTACTTACAACGCCATATTTTTGTTTCGCTTCAAGGCGTCGCTTATGAAGGATTGGTTCAGTATAACCATTTGGTTGCTCATATCCTTTGAAAATGAGGTCGCAAGCTGCTTGGAAACCAACAGACTCTTCGAAGTTTGGAGCCATTGGGCGATAGTTTGGATCATCAGCATTTTGTTTATCCACCACTACAGCCATACGTTTAAGCGTTTCATACACTTGTTCTTTTGTCACAATTCCATGATGTAGCCAGTTTGCGATATGTTGGCTGGAAATACGAAGTGTTGCACGGTCTTCCATTAATCCAATATCGTTAATGTCTGGTACTTTTGAACATCCAACTCCTTGTTCTACCCAGCGAATTACGTATCCTAAAATTCCTTGACAGTTGTTGTCCAACTCTTCTTGAATTTCTTCTGGGCTCCAGTTTGGATTTTTCTCTACAGGAATTTGAAGAATATCATCTTGTAAATCTTCAAAGTCAGTAATACCTCTTTGAACTTCTTTTACATCTACTAAATGATAGTGGATGGCATGCAACGTTGCAGCTGTTGGTGATGGTACCCAAGCTGTATTGGCTCCTGCTTTTGGATGAGCGATTTTTTGCTCTAGCATTGCAGCCATTAAGTCAGGCATTGCCCACATTCCTTTACCAATTTGGGCACGGCCTTGTAAACCGCAATTTAATCCTACGAATACATTTGATCTTTCATATGCATTTAACCAAACAGAAGATTTCATTTCATTTTTGCGAATCATTGGACCTGCTTCCATTGATGTATGAATTTCATCACCTGTTCTATCTAAGAATCCCGTGTTAATGAAGACAATCCGTTCTTTTACTTCTTTAATGCAATTTTTTAAGTTTAGAGACGTACGACGTTCTTCATCCATTACACCAACCTTTAATGTGTAACGCTCAAGCCCAATTAAATCTTCAATTCTACCAAATAATTTGTTTGTAAATGCTACTTCTTTTGAACCGTGCATTTTTGGTTTTACAATATAAATAGAGCCTTTTTTCGAATTTTTGTATTTTGTTTTACCTAATATATCAAGTTTAGCAATTAAGCTCGTAATGACACCATCCATAATTCCTTCTGGGATTTCTTCTCCATTTTTATCTAAAATGGCGTTTGTTGTCATTAAGTGGCCTACATTGCGGACAAACATTAATGAGCGACCTGGTAATGTAATGTCTTCACCGTTAACCCCTTTATACGTGCGGTCAGGATTTAACGTACGAGTCATTATTTTCGAACCTTTTTCAAAAGTAGCTGATAAATCTCCTCTAATTAATCCTAACCAGTTGCTGTATACTTCTACTTTATCTTCTGCATCAACTGCAGCAACAGAGTCCTCACAGTCCATTATTGTCGTCACAGCTGATTCTAAAATAATGTCCTTAATACCAGCCGGATCTGATTTTCCTACAGGATGATTTCGATCGATTACAATTTCAATGTGCAGGTCATTATTCTTTAATAGAACAACAGAAGGTTCTTCTGGCGACCCGTTATACCCCACAGCTTTTGATTCATCCACAAGTCCTGTTTCATTGCCATTTGAAAGTGTAGCAACTAGCTTTCCGTTTACAATCGCATATTTTGTAACATCTAAATGAGTTGCATCTTTTAAAGGAACTGCTTGATCTAAAAACTTCTTCGAATATTCAATTACTTTCTGGCCACGAACTGGATTGTAGCTGTTTCCTTTCTCCGCTCCATCTTCCTCGCTAATGGCATCAGTACCGTATAATGCATCGTAAAGGCTTCCCCAACGAGCATTGGCAGCGTTTAGGGCATAACGTCCATTGTTTACTGGTACAACTAATTGAGGACCAGCTTGAAACGAAATTTCTTCGTCAACGTTTTCAGTTGTAATATGGTAGTCTTCTACTTTCGGTTCAATGTAGCCGATATCTTCAAGGAATTTTTTATATTGATCGAAATGAAAGTGATCTTTATTTTCTTTATGCCAGTTATGAATTGCCTCTTCTAATTCTCTTCGCTTTTCAAGAAGTTCTTTATTTTCCGGCGTTAAGTCATGAATTAATGTATCAAATCCTGCCCAAAATTCATCTTTATTTACTTCTGCATCAGGCAAAACTTGCTCATTTACAAAATCGTATAACACTTTTTCTACTTGTAAATTCCCCACTGTAACGTAATTTGCCATAATACCGCATCCCCCTCAATAATTCGAACAATGATTTTGAAGATTCCAAAATCTCCTTAATAATATTATAAGGGGGAAAGAGCATATAAATGAAATACATATTTTGAATAAACAATATTCACTTTAGCTATAGAAAAAAATCGAGTAGGAGGGAGCGATTAACTCCCGTCCTCTCACACCACCGTACGTACGGTTCCGTATACGGCGGTTCAATTAAGATGATTGACGCAAGTCTTTATAACTTCCGTGAATAGCTGTTC
>NZ_JAAXPW010000036.1 GCF_012396605.1 Ureibacillus thermosphaericus | reverse complement strand
ATCACTCCTAGTAAATGTGGTTTTGGTCGATTACATTTTACCAGAGTTTTGTCACTGTCTCATTTTTTTTTGTTCAAAAAAATTGGTGCTGGTTTATACTCACCAACACCAAATATTATAGAGCCTTTTTATAAGGAAATATGTTTTTGATGCACTTTTGATGATCAGACAAGATTTTTTGATTCTTGGAGTTCACCGGACGACATCATTATAGTCGCTTTATTAACCTATGAATGTATAATAACGTTCAGGTCTTCCAATTTTTCCATATAAGTATTCCACTTTGATAATGCCTTCATTATATAAAAATTCCAGATATCTTCTGGCAGTGCTTCTGCTCAATCCAAGATTTTTCGCCAATCCCTCAGCGGTAATACCTTCTTTCGTGGTTTTTAAATAATTTAAAATCTTCTCTTTCGTTACTTCGTCGATTCCTTTTGGATTCAATTCTTTTATTGTAGTTGAAGTATTATTCCATAACTTATTAATATCTTCTTTACTTAATTTCGTGTTGGATGATAAAAGGATTTTTTTCGCCCGATAACGTTCTAAACATTCTTTGAATTGTTGAAAAGTTAATGGTTTCAGCAGAAAATCGACTACTCCGCTGTTATAGGCCATCTTTACAATGTCTACTTCAGAAGCTGCTGTTATTAAAATGATATCAACAGGCAATTTTTTCTTTTTAATGTATTCAATTAACTCTGTACCTAATTTTTCAGGAAAATAGATGTCCAATAAAACTAAATCAGGTTTCAGCGTTTCTAACCAGATTTTAGTTTCTTCCACATCGTTAGATATCCCCACAGTAGTAAATCCCTCAATTTTATTGATGAATTTCTCGTGAATATTGGCAATACGAATATCGTCATCTACAACTAAAACTTCGATATTCAATGTTCACACCCCTTTTGGTATACAAATGTAAAATAAAGCTCCGCCTAGATCCCCTTTTTCTAATGTAATATTTCCATTCAATTTTTCTATGCTTTCTAAAACAATTGATAATCCATAGCCCCGGTTTTCCGGATTTTTTGTAGAAATTCTTTTTTGCGTATAAGTATTTAACATTGAATAATCAATGCCATCCCCGGAATCTTCAACTTCAAAAATCAGTTCATTTTTTAGCTCACGGATATAAATGCGAACAACGCGATTTTCAACATCTAGATGTTCCACTGCTTCAAAAGCATTAATTACTAAATTTCCTAAAATCGAGATAATAATATGTTTATCGCTTATGGTCGTCAGCTTTCCACAATAACTGTCCTCATCCAAGATTAAGTTGACTTTTAATTCTTTAGCACGATTATAAAAACCAATAATTAAACCAATTAAAAAAGAGTCTTTAATATGTTTGGTGATAAATGCCAGTAAAGTGTTATTGCCAATACGCTCTTTATTAATGAGCCTTTGCACTTCCTCATATTCTTCCAACTCGATTAGTCCAGAAAGGGTATACAAAAAGTTATTGAATTCATGTGTTTGGGCACGCAATGATTCAATATATGTCTTTACCTGAGATAATTCCCTTGCAATTAAATCTACATCATCAAATAATTTAAAGCTAATGATGACTCCTTCCAGTTCCTCATTATTTCTATAAGGCACGCTATTAAATATGATTTTTTCCTCTTTATAACGGATAGATCGATTCAATTCCGGTTTGCCGCTGGAAATCATATGATCGATATTCCGATCTTCAAAAACCTCCATGATATTTTTGTTTACGATGGTACTATCTAAATTTAAAATTTCTAAAGCGCGCTTATTGACATATGTAATACATTTATTACTATCTAAGATAATAATTCCTTCATGAATTGATTCTAAAATGGCATTTTTCTCCTTCAACAATAAACTAATTTCTGAAGGTTCATAATCAAGTAATTCTTTTTTAATGCCTGTTGCTAAAAAAGTTGAAACCAAAATAACAACGAAAAAGATTAAGATTAAACCAATGGCTAAATATTTGAAATAATTGAGATTCATTTCATAAATTTGGTCATACAAAAATCCAACCGATACAACACCAATAATGTCACCATTCTCATCTTTCACGGGAGCTTTTCCCCGTAAAGCTTTTCCCAGTGAACCTTCCGCGATGGAGACATAGGATTCCCCTTTGACTAAAGCGCGGTAGTTATCATTGCCCACCATTTTTTTGCCTATTTTATTAACATCCGGATGGGTATAACGGATGCCGTTTTCATCCCCAAGGACAACATATTCAGCACCTATCTGCTCCTTTATGTCTGTGGTGAATTGTTGCAGTTCTGGCGTGGGCTCCGATTTTTTCAATCCTTCGATAACAACGGGATGTTCAGCGACTAATTGTGCTGAACTTAGGGCGCGCTTGCCCAATTCATTTTTAACGGCTTCACTTAAATTGATAAAACCAAACACAAGCATAATTAAAATGATGATTAAAGCGAATATAAAATTATATTTTATAAAATAGTCCTTTATCGATTCACCATACATAACATCACTCCCCATACAGTCTATTTTTAATGTATTGACTATTAAATTCCCATTGTTCACTAAATTTTTTACTAATTCTGAAAAATGTTCTGATAGATATTATATTTAAAAAACACCTATAATAGCTACTTACTTTTCGCTCTTAGCGATTTATATATAGTCCCCTTTATCCTCATATTGGTAAGTTTCATCAACAATTTCTCCGAGTGTTCACCTTCCATGCCTTCGCTCCCTGACAATTCCATCGATAGAAGAAAATAATGTTCCCGTGAACAATATGATTTTTATTGCAATTATAGATAAAAAAGAGTTTATTTTCTAAATATTTAAAAAATATGTGGTGTGTATTTTAATAACGATATAAGCGTTTACAAAAGCGTTTACGATTCAAAAAAGGGGAGGAAAAATTCATGAAGAAGTGGGTTACGTTTTTGATAATCAGCATAGTAGCTGTTTTATTAACGGCATGTGGGAAGAGCGAAGGAAGTTCTTCCGGTTCAGGTAAAGGGAATTATCCAAACAGCACAATTACCATTGTTGCTCCAACAAGTGCTGGTGGGGGATGGGATTTAACAGCCCGTGCAATTGCCAAAAACTTATCTGAAACAAAATTAGTAGAAAAACCAATCGTTGTTGAAAACAAACCTGGTGGCGGCGGTGTCACTTTTATGGCTACATTTGCTACAAAAGAAGCCAATAATGATTACATGTTAATGGTTAAGTCACCACCAATTATTATCAATAACTTAAAAGCTGAAGGTAATAGTCAATTTGGATTCAGAGATACAACTCCATTAGCTCAGTTAACAAAAGACTATGGCGCAATCGCTGTAAAAGCTGATTCTAAATACCAAACTTTATTTGATTTATTAGAAGACATTAAACGAGATCCGAAATCCGTTACATTAGCTGGTGCTTCATCTCCAGGTTCTATGGACCATCTGATTACGATTTTGCCGGTTTATAAATATGGAATCGACCCAAAATCTGTTAAGTATGTTTCTTTTGATGGCGGTGGAGAATCCGTAGCCTTATTAGGTGGAAATGCAGATGCCATTGGTACAGACGTTTCTACAATTTCACAATATGTGAAAAGCGGACAAGTTCGCGTATTAGCTGTAACAGCTCCTGAAAGAGTTTCAATTGAAGGTTTGGAAGATGTGCCGACTTTAAAAGAATTAGGATTAGATACTGAATTTACAATTTGGCGTGGAATTTTTGGTCCAAAAGAAATGTCTCAAGAAGCAAAAGAATATTGGATTGAAAAACTTACAGCTTTAAATGAAACAGAGGAATGGAAAGAAGATTTAGCTCGCAATGGCTGGCAACAAGAATTTAAAAGCGGAGAAGATTTTGAGAAATTCTTAGAAGAACAAGAAGTGGTAATTAGCGACTTACTCAAAGCTTTAGGTATGCACAAATAATAATACAGGAGGTACCTGAGTGAATTTAAAATTCGATAAAATCAGCAGCTTAGTCTTTTTCATCCTTGGTTTATTTATATTTTTGGAGTCGAGAAAAATTTCGCAAAGTACTTTGGACACTGCAATTGGACCAGGTGTTTTTCCCGCGGTGATAGGCATTGCCTTAATGGTGCTTAGTGTTGTTTTGTTTATAGAAACTATCAAATTTAAAAAGACTTATAAAATCATTGAGAAAGAAACCGAGAAGGAATCAAATGATGAGGAAAGCCAATCCAATAAAAAAGTCTTTTTCATCATTATCATTTCTACATTCTTATATATTTTGTTGCTTGAAAAAATTGGTTATGTCATTACAACATTTCTGTTTTTATTTGTCGCATTTCAAACCCTTGAAAGATCAAAATGGATTACTTCGTTTATTGTAGCAGCATTATTTACAGGAACTATTTACGTAGGCTTTGTTAAAATCTTGGGCGGTAATCTCCCTGGCTTGCCATTTTAAAAGGGGGGTATATAGATGGATACAATAAATTATTTAATTGACGGATTTACTGTAGCTCTATCATGGTACAACATCTTGTTTGCGCTTCTTGGAGTCATCATCGGTACATTAGTAGGGGTTTTGCCTGGCATCGGCCCAATGAGTGGTGTTGCCTTACTCATCCCCGTAACAGCTACGCTCACTTCTGGGATGCCGCTAGAAAGTGCTGCTACAAGTTCAATCATCCTTTTAGCGGGTGTATATTATGGTGCAATGTATGGTGGCTCCACTACTTCCATTTTGCTGAATACACCTGGTGAATCATCTTCAGTTGTGACGACGCTAGATGGATACCAAATGGCACAACAAGGACGGGCAGGAAGTGCATTGGCTATAGCAGCAATTGGTTCATTTATAGCCGGCATAGTGGCGTTAATTGGATTGATTTTACTAGCAGAACCATTATCTAAATTAGCCATAGACTTTAGCCCAGCAGACTATTTTTCTCTTATGGTATTAGGATTGGCTGCTGTAAGCGGTTTAGCAGGGAAATCCATTACGAAAGCGTTAATTATGACATGCGCAGGTTTATTTTTAGGAACTATCGGAATTGATGTGGTGACTGGGGTTGCAAGATTTACATATAACCAGTCCGTACTATACAGCGGAATAGAGTTTTTAACTGTAGCAGTAGGATTATTTGCATTAGGTGAGGTATTTAAAACTATTTTGGAAAAAGATTATAAACAAGAGGAAATTTCCAAAATCAATCGAATTATCCCGACGAAAGAAGAAATGAAGGATAGTGCAGCTCCTATTGCGCGGGGTTCGATTTTAGGATTTTTATTAGGCGTACTTCCAGGTGCAGGAGCAACGTTATCTTCGTTTTTTGCCTATTCCCTGGAAAAGAAAGTGAATAAAAAACGAGACAAATTAGGAAAAGGGTATATTGCGGGAGTGGCTGCGCCAGAGTCAGCAAATAATGCAGCTTCTGGTGGAGCAATGATTCCTCTATTAACATTAGGCATTCCAGGATCCGGTACTACAGCTATATTAATGGGTGCGCTGATTATGTATAACGTGCAGCCAGGCCCCCTATTATTTGAAGAAAAACCAAATGTGGTTTGGGGCTTAATTGCCAGTATGTTTATTGGCAATGTCATGCTTCTTATTTTAAATTTGCCGTTAGTAAAAGTATTCGCCAAAATTATTGATACACCAAAGAAATATTTATTGCCTATTATCATTGCTATTTCAATTTTTGGTGTATATGCGGTTCAGTATACAACTTTTGATTTGATATTATTGCTTGTTTGCGGGATTTTGGGCTACCTTTTGTCAAAAAATGATTTTCCAGTTGCCCCGCTGGTTTTGGCATTGATTTTAGGGCCAATCATGGAGAGCAATATGCGGAGAGCACTTACAATCTCAAACGGGGATTATAGCGTCTTCATAAAAGAACCATTTTCATTAGCATTTTTAATTATTGCGCTTTTATGGATTTTTATACCATTGCTATTAAAAATGCGCGGTAAAAATGTAGTGATTAGCGATGAAGGATAATAAATAAGGATGGGGAAATGAGCATGGTAAAAACAAACGAAATTAAGGGGACAGATCGTCTATTAGAAGAAATAGCAGATTATGTCATGGATTATGAAATTACAAGTGAAGAGGCTTTCAAAACGGCCAGTTATATTTTAATTGATACAATCGGCTGCGGCATTCTTGCTTTGCAATATCCGGAATGTACAAAATTGTTGGGGCCAATCGTGCCAGGTACAATTGTTCCAAATGGAGCTCGTGTACCAGGTACCCCTTACGTATTAGATCCGGTTACTGCTGCATTTAATATCGGAACAATCATAAGATGGCTAGATTACAATGACACATGGCTGGCAGCTGAATGGGGCCATCCTTCTGACAACTTGGGAGGTATTTTAGCAGTAGCGGATTATATAAGCAATGTAAACATTTCAAAAGGAAAAGCGCCTTTAACGATAAAAGATGTTTTGGAAATGATGATTAAAGCCCATGAAATTCAAGGGGTTTTAGCGATTGAAAACAGTTTAAACCGCGTAGGTATTGACCATGTTCATTTTGTTAAAGTAGCTTCAACCGCTGTCATAACAAAAGCTCTTGGAGGGACAAAAGAAGAAGTCATCAATGCATTATCCAATGCTTGGATTGATGGAGCAAGTTTAAGAACTTATCGCCATGCACCAAATACAGGTTCTCGAAAATCTTGGGCCGCAGGGGATGCAACAAGCAGAGCTGTTCGGCTTGCGATGATGGCTGTAAAAGGAGAAATGGGTTACAGAACAGCCCTTTCAACAAAAACTTGGGGATTTGAAGATGTAGTTCTTAAAGGAAAACCATTAAAATTAGCCCAACCTTTAGGTTCATATGTAATGGAAAACGTACTATTTAAATTATATCCAGCAGAATTCCATGGACAAACAGCAGCTGAATGTGCAGTTAAATTACACAAAGAAGTGATCAACCGCTTAGATGAAATAGAGAAAATTCAAATTACAACCCAAGAATCAGCTATTCGTATTATTGATAAGGAAGGGCCATTGAACAACCCTGCTGACAGAGATCACTGCATCCAATACATTACAGCAATCGGGTTACTTTATGGTGATATCACGGCCGATCATTATGAAGATGAGACTGCAGCTGATCCTCGTATTGATGCATTGCGTGCAAAAATGTATACAGTGGAAAACGAGCAATATTCAAAGGATTATTTAGATCCTGAAAAACGTTCCATTGCAAATGCAGTCAAAGTATTCTTTAAAGATGGCACTTATATCGAAATGGAATGTGAATATCCAATTGGCCATAGATTTAGAAGAAATGAAGCATATCCGCTAGTGGACAAAAAATTCATGCAAAACGTGGCAACTAGATTCAGCCCAAAACAACTTGCTGAAATTGAAGAGAAATGCATCAATAAAGAGAAATTAATGAACTTGACAGTACCTGAATTTGTGGAACTATTCATCTAATTGGGGGGACAATATGCCTTGGATTATTGATCAGCCCTTAACCCAACAACAACTTTACGAGAATTTTAAAGAATTAGTGATTCAGGAAAGTATTTTGCAAATTCCTGGTGCACATGATGCAATGGCAGGGCTAATTGCTAAACAAGTAGGTTTTAAAGCTCTGTATCTTTCCGGAGCCGCATTAACTGCTTCAAAAGGATTGCCTGATTTAGGAATCGTTACATTAGATGAAGTAGTAAATCGCGCAAAAGAAATTATTCGTGCTACTCAATTGCCTTTACTTGTAGATATCGATACAGGGTTTGGCGGGATATTAAACGTAGCTAGAACCGCTGTTGAAATGGTAGAAGCAGGCGTAGCCGCAATTCAAATTGAAGATCAAGACTTGCCAAAAAAATGCGGCCATTTAAATGGCAAAAAGCTAGTTACAGCTGAAGAAATGGCGCAAAAAATTCATACAATTAAAAAAGTGGCACCATCATTGTATATTGTTGCGAGAACGGACGCTTTTGCTGTAGAAGGCTTGGATTCAGCTGTGAAACGCGCTGAATTATATATAGAAGCAGGTGCAGATGCAATTTTTCCAGAAGCGCTAGAAGACAAAAAGGATTTTATAAAATTTAAAGAAACTATTAAAGTTCCGTTATTAGCAAACATGACTGAATTTGGAAGGACGCCATATTATACAGCCGAACAATTTAAAAATATGGGATATAGTATGGTTATTTATCCTGTAACATCTTTAAGAGTTGCTGCAAAAGCCTATGAAAATGTATTTAAATTGATAAAAAATACGGGAACACAGATTGATGCTCTAAACAATATGCAATTGCGCAGTGAACTTTACGAGACAATATCTTACTATAAATTTGAAGAATTGGACCAAACCATCTCAAAAACTATTCTTTCCGATAAACAATAAGAGATAGAAAAATTTGGTGTGTTTTAGAAAGAAGTTCAAATAAGATGAAGCCTGTGAATTGTACAACTTGTATAATTCGCAGGTTTTTTTATTTGTTCAAAAACTTGGCTAAAAGAAGAAAACAGTGTTTTTCTATAACCTCTATATGCATGAATAAGCCTCTAGATATATATATTGAAATTAGAAATAATATTTAAAAAACAAAATATTTTAGGAAACTTTAGGAAAAAATGCATTTGACAAAAATAAGGAGATTATGTTATGTATTAGTTAAATTTAATTTTCAGAAGATTACTTCAATTCTTTATATTAATATAAATTCGGTTCTCCAAAAAGGTTATTTTGAAAAAAACGTGTGTTCAATTAAATTTTTTTCATAGATTCATAAGCTAGCAAAAGAGGAGGTGGAAAATTGAGCAGCCAAAACAATGTGGTAACAATGAATAGTGAAGCTGTTTTAATGAATAAGCTGTCAGAGCCAGAGACCATTGCCCAATTAATTACCCTGCTTGATAATCTGGAAAAATTTAACGAATTGTTTAGCGTCATTGAGCAATTTATTTCCCGCAGTCCAGAGATGGCGGATTCTATTAACAGGTTAATTTTGGCTTTGCGAGAGGAATTACCAAAAAACAATTTCATTAGTAATTTGAAAAAAAGCGTCGATACTTTAATGCGTATTCAAAATCTAATTAACACTGAAGAATTCAAGAAAATTGAAGAAACATTACTGAATGAAAGAACGCTTAAATTAGTAAGCAATTTATGCAGTTCTGTATCAGAAGCTGCTTCCAAAGAAAATTACAATGTTTCAGGCAGCTCCGGCATTTTTGTATTGTTGAAAGAACTGACAAATCCAGAAATACAACCTGCTATCCATTTTGTTTTGAACTTCGCAAAAATATTTTCAAAGGAGCTTAAGAATGCATGAACTGTCTATTGCATATAGTCTAGTGCAATTAGCAGTAGAGACTGCAGAACAAAATCATTTAAAAAAAGTGGAAGCCCTTCGCTTAAAGTTAGGGGTATTTTCTGGTGTAGTCAAAGAAGCATTGGAGTTTTCTTTTGATATTGCAACAGAAGGAACCATCATTGAAGGAGCCCGCTTAATTATTGATGAAATTCCATTAAAAATCTATTGTCCACAATGTGAAAAAGAGTATGTGCTAAAGAAGCCAGTTCCAGTCAAATGCCCGAAATGCAGCATTGGAACGGATCAGATTTTAGAGGGAAAAGAAATCGAATTATATGAACTAGTAGGTGGTTAATATTGAGCCAAGCTATTGAGCAGCCTCGCATCGTTAAAATAAGAGAGAATGTGTTGAAGAAAAATGATATTTTAGCTCGAGAATTAAGAAAGCGCTTCCAAGAAAAGCAAGTTTACGTTGTCAATATAGTTTCAAGCCCTGGTTCCGGAAAAACAACATTGCTGACGGAAGTATTGGCACGGCTTAGCCAAAAATTTAATGTGGCAGCTTTAGTAGGAGATTTGGCAACAGAGAATGATGCCCATCGCCTAGAACAAAGCGGAGCAAAAGTAAAACAAATAACAACAGGAACAGTTTGTCATCTGGAAGCCCAAATGATCGAAGATTCCATAAAAAATTGGGATCTAAATCAGCTGGATTTTTTATTTATTGAAAATGTTGGAAATTTAGTTTGCCCTTCCAGTTATGACTTAGGTGAAAATTTACGGGTTGTCTTATTCTCTACAACGGAAGGCGAAGATAAACCCGAAAAATATCCGACAATCGTCAACAGCGCCGACATTGCCATTCTTACAAAAATAGATTTGCTAGAAGCGGTGGATTTTAATAAAGAATCATTTTATCAATCCATCTATCAATCTAGACCGAATATGAAAGTTTTTGAAGTATCAGCAAAAAAAGATATGGGAATTGATCAATGGATTGATTTCTTAATAGAAGAAAAAATGAAAGCTTTTAAAAAAATGGAGGTGTGAAGAGGTAATGGTAAATGTCTTTTGGATTCATGGAGGAGCCTGCAATGGAAACACACAATCATTTTTAAATGCAGATGAACCTACCGTGATTGATTTAGTAACGGACTTTGGCATCAATATTCTTTATCATCATTCAGTTTCAATGGAATTTGGAAACCAGGTGAAAGAAATTTTAGACGACATCATTGAAGAACGTACGGAATTAGACATTTTAGTAGTGGAAGGCACCGTCATTCAAGGTCCGAATGGAACAGGCCGCTTCGATACGTTATTTGAACGCCCTAAAAAAGATTGGATTTATGATTTAGCCCATAAAGCCAAATTTGTTGTGTCTATTGGTGATTGTGCATGTTGGGGTGGAATTCCAGCAACAAGCCCGAATCCATCCGAATCAACGGGATTGCAATTCTTTAAAGATAAACCAGGCGGCTTTTTAACATCAGAGTTCCGTTCCAAAGCAGGTTTGCCGGTAATCAACATTCCAGGCTGCCCTGCCCATCCGGACTGGGTAACGCAAATACTTGTAGCGATTGCAACGGGCAGAACTTCTGATATTACACTGGATGAATATCACCGCCCTGAAACATTCTTTAAAACCTTTACGCAAACCGGCTGTACACGCGTTCAATATTATGAATATAAAGAACCGGTGGAAGAGTTTGGTCAAGGAACGAGAAAAGGCTGCCTCTTTTACGAACAAGGCTGCCGCGGTCCAATGACTCGTTCATCTTGTAACCGCATTTTATGGAACCGACAATCTTCTAAGACAAGAGCAGGCATGCCGTGCATCGGATGTACAGAGCCGCAATTCCCATTCTTTGATCTTGCGCCGGGAACTGTATTTAAAACGCAAAAAATCTTGGGAACAATTCCAAAAGAAGTGCCTACAGGTATGGATTCACTAAGCTATTCAACGCATGCTGCCATCGCGCGCACAGTAGCGCCTAAATGGGCAAAAGAAGATATGTTTGTACCGTGATAATTGGAAGGGTTGTAAAAATTAAGGAGGGGAGAATTTGGCACAGCAAACAATTAAGGTACCTTCGTTAGGTCGTGTAGAAGGGGATTTAGACGTCAAAGTAAAAATTGAAGATGGTGTGGTGGTAGATGCTTGGACAGAAGCGACAATGTTTAGGGGATTCGAAAAAATATTAATTGGAAAAGACCCTCAAGCTGGCCTCATCATGACGCCAAGAATTTGCGGAATTTGCGGCGGAAGCCACTTGACAAAATCTGCCTATGCGTTGGATACGGCATTTCATACTGAAGTGCCACCAAATGCCACTTTGATAAGAAATATCGCACAAGCGGTGGAAACACTTCAAAGTATTCCACGATGGTTCTACGCATTGTTTGCCATTGGGTTAACGCATAAAAACTATCAATCTTCTTCCTTATATGAAGAGGTAACGAGAAGATGGGCACCGTTTGTTGGAGTGAACTATGAAAAAGGAGTCATTCTTTCAGCAAAGCCGGTGGAAATTTATGCAATATTTGGAGGGCAATGGCCACATTCCAGCTTTATGATTCCTGGTGGGGTTATGTGTGCTCCGACTTTATCAGATGTGACACGTTCCATCTCCATTTTGGAATATTTCCGGAAAAATTGGCTGGAAGATGTTTTACTTGGCTGTTCAATGGAAAGATGGCTCCAAAACAAAACTTGGTCCGATGTGCTTGAGTGGTTGGAAGAAAAAGAAGAGCATTATGAATCCGATTTAGGATTGTTTATTCGTTACAGCCAAGAAATCGGATTAGATAAATATGGAGCTGGACCAGGCAAATATTTGGCTGCTGGAAGTTTCCCGCATCCTGAGAAATTTATGCATCCAACAATTGAATCAAGAAATAGTGCATTGATTGCCCGTTCTGGTGTATACGATGGTGAGAATTTCTATGATTTTGACCAAGCCCGAGTTCGCGAAGATCACACACATTCCTTCTATGAAGGAACGGGTTCATACCATCCATTTGAAGGATTTACAAATCCACTTGATCCAGAAGAAGGGCTAAAACAAGGAAAATATACGTTTGCAAAAGCTCCACGCTATTTATTGGATAACGGAGAAGAGACGCCGTTAGAAGTTGGACCGCTTGCAAGACAATTGATGGTTGCTCGGGAAGGCGCGGAAGATTGGCAAGATTATGATCCATTGATTTACAACATTGTAAAAGAAATTGGACCAAGCGTGATGGTTCGCGTGTTAGCTCGATTCCATGAAGCACCAAAATATATTCGTTATGTACAAAATTGGTTAAAGCAAATTGACTTGAATGAGAAATTCTATATAAAACCAGGCGAATTAATTGAAGGACGAGGTTTTGGAGCAACGGAAGCAGCGCGAGGATTTTTAGCCGATTGGATTCAAGTGAAGGACGGAAAAATTGAAAAGTATCAAATTATTACACCGACTGCATGGAATATTGGACCACGTGACCGCTTTGGCCAAAGAGGACCAATCGAAACGGCATTAATCGGCACACCAATTAAAAATCCGGAAGATCCAATCGAGCTGGCACATATTGCACAAGGCTACGACTCGTGCCTTGTATGTACAGTCCATGCATATGATGCAAAAACGAATAAACAATTAGCAAAGTATCGTGTAACGAATTTTTAAAAGTTAGAGATGCATTAAATGCAAACAAAACTATTAGAGGGCACTTTTCTCATAAGCCCTCTAATTTATTCATAAAAGTAATCATTAATGGGGGACAGCATGATTACAATTATAGGCTGCGGTAATTTGATTCGAAAAGACGATGGAGCTGGTCCGATTTTAATACGAAAATTATGGGATTTAGGCGTTCCTTCGCATGTGCGCTTAGCGGATGGAGGAACGGCGGGAATGGATGTCGTATTCCAAATCGGAAAAGCTGAAGAATTGATCATTATTGATGCTTGCACAACAGGAGCTGAACCGGGGACGGTGTTTGAAATACCCGGTGAGGAAGTGGAGGAAACGCCGTTAGAGAATATCAACTTGCATGATTTTCGCTGGAATCATGCCATTGCCATGGGAAAATGGCTTTTGAAAAATGACTTTCCAAAAAAAGTAACGGTCTATTTAATTGAAGCTCAGGATTTATCTTACGGTACGGGGCTTTCGCCAGCAGTGGATGAAAGTGTAAACAAACTAGCCAAAAAAATCATTCGGAAAGTATCAGGTGAAGAAATTGAAGTGTCAAATAACTGAGAGTGGCTATTTACATATCCCTGCAGAAATTGCACAACAGTATTTTACGACTGGGGCAGTGATCGCCCTTTTGAAAGGAAAAGAACTGCTGATCATGCCAGTGAATTATGTAGGAGCTGGCGGGTTAATTTTAAAATATCGCAATGCCAAAGGAGATCGTTCTGTATTGCTTTCCGAACTTTTGCCGGAAGATGTGGACTATGGTATGCGTGACGTCCAGTGGGATGAAGAAGCATTGGCGCTTCGGATACCACTTTATATAACGTAAGATTGCCCGATGTTTTTTGGCATAGAAAATCTTTGAGGGTATGCTCGGACAATTTCCCGTCATTGGAACGGGAATACCCGAGATCCCCCCACTTATTGATAAGCGAAATTTTGTAGTGGATTGGATGGAAGGGGAGTGTCAAAATGTTAAAACGTCAGCCAATTGGTGTATTTCCAGGTACAGCAGGATTCTTTTTATTGCCTCCCATTGATCATGCGGATACCATTATGCCTTCTTTACTGCAAGGTTTTATGCCAAAACCTTGTCCGAAAGAATGGCAATTTTTTTTAGCTGCAATTGAAGGAGAACCGGTTGAGAGAGTAGAGGAGTTATTGCCTGAAACACCGGAAAGCCATTTTAATCGATTTATTTTATATCCAGAGAAAGAATATTACGAAAAAGCAAAATCCATGTTGGAAGAAGATTTGCTTTTGCTTTTAGATGCAGTTGCCTGGCGTTTCAATATGAAACAAGAACCTCCCTGCTATGATGACAAAACAGTTGGCGAAATTCGCGCTTTCATTTTAGCAACCCATGCGTATGATGCTTTTCAACAGAACAACTGGATAAAAGGAATTGAACTATTAGAAGAAGCTGCTCAAGCTGTCCAGGATATTTCACCGATTTTTTCAGCAAGGCTGCTAAGTGAAGCGGCTTCAACGAAACAATCATTAGGAATGGTAGACAAGCAGTTAATTGAGTTATATAAAACAGCATTAAAACTAATCGAACAATCGCCTTTTGAAGATATGCGTGCAGAATTGACTTTTCAGCTAGGAACAGCTTATCAGGAATTAGCAGATGGCAATAAAACCTATTATCAGGAATCCATCAAATGCTATAACAAAGCATTAAAAACGTTCAGGAAAGATCAATATCCTGAAAACTACGCCATGATTCATATGAATTTAGCTTTGTCTTATATAGCGATGCCGCCCAATGCCCATAATTATCAATTAAAAAATGCAATGGCGATTCAGTCTCTTCGGGAAGCATTGCGTTATCTGGATAAAGAGAGCCATAGGGATTTATGGTGCAGTGCAACAATTAATTTAGCCAATGCATTGCAATATGCTAAGTCTTCCCACATTGAAGATAACTTATGGGAAGCTGTGGCGCTTTATGAAGATGTGTTAAAAGTGCGCAGGAAGGAAACAGATCCTCATGGCTATGCACGGCTTGTCGCAAATCAAGGTACAGCCCTCTCTCATCTGGGCGCGTTCTCCAGCGCGGTTCCAAAACTAACCGAAGCAAAACAAATTTTTAAAGAGCTTGGTGATAAGGAATCTGCAAAAGTTGTGGAGGATATGTTGCAGGAAATCAGGATGAAACAAGAAGAACTTTCCAAACAGTAGCGGGGGGAAGCTAGTGAGCGATTATGAAAAACAATATTTTAATACATTGCTGCAAATAGCAACAGAGCGATTGGTAGAGCGGGCCGTTCAACGGTCGGAAGGTGCAGAAAAAGCTTTGCGCCTGCTGCGTACAGACCCTTATGGCAACGGGATATGGCTGGATAAATTCATCAATGCTTTTTTTGAGGAATTTTTACTTGATAATACTGCTGGTTCTTGTTTTATCTTGCAAGCATTATCAAAAAGGCGTTATAACTTAGAATTATTGCCTCAACAAGCGTTAACGGTGGAAGAAATTATCAAGAAGATGGCAAAAGAAGTGTTTGGGGAGCTGTTAAAACAAAAGGCAGAGGAATTGCTTGAACAGCATGTAGCTTTTGGGGGGTGAACCTTTTGAAAACACCATCGAGAAGTGTAGAGGATTTGACAGGGCGGATCGATCAAATTTTAAGAGAGATACGGGACATGGATTTTACGGACTATCAACTGAAAAAAATCATGGAGTTAAAAAAAGCCATTGAAGCTTTTCATGAAGATGCCCTAAGAAAGCTAGTCAAAATTGTGCGCTCAACGGATGAAGGAAAAAGGTTGATGATGGAGGCGATTGAAGACCCTTCTGTCTATACGATGCTTTTATTGCATGGAATTATTAAACAAAACTTATATACAAAAGTCGCAGCGGTTATGGAAGAGATTCGGCCTTATTTAAACTCCCACGGCGGCAATATTGAATTAGAGAAAATAGAAGACAATGTGGTCTATGTACGAATGCAAGGAGCTTGTTCGGGGTGTTCCTTATCGGCGGTGACATTAAAAAGTGGAGTGGAAGAAGTCATCAAAACTCGGGTTCCGGAAATTGAAAGAGTTGAGATGGTGAACGAGTTATCTCCGGGCTTTATGCCATTTCATCAACAAGTGGACGAGAGGAGCTTATTAGAATCAGGTTGGAGAGAAGGGCCAAATATCAAAGAGCTTCAAGAGAATAAACCCTATTACATCACGATTGATGGCATAGATGTGTTGCTCATTATTATTGATAACAAAGTAATGGCTTACCGAAATCGATGCCCTCATAAAGGAACCCCTTTTACACAAGAGGCAGTTGAGCAAGAAGGAAATATGTTTTTAATCGGGCATGACGAAACGTTTCGCTTTGACTTAACCAATGGGGAATGTATAACTGTCCCATATATTCAATTAGAACCGTTTCCTGTCCGAATAGAAAATCAAAAAGTGTGGATTAGAACCGGGAATGGGGGGATTGTAGATGTGCTTAGCGATTCCAGGAAAAATCATTGAGCTTTTGGATGACAATTTGGCGATGATTGATGTTTCAGGTGTTAGACGTAAAGTCAACATCAGTTTAATCAAACACGAAAATGTGCAAGTAGATGACTGGGTGTTAATCCACGTCGGTTTTGCAATGAATAAAATTAGTGAAGAACAAGCGAAAGAGCAATTACAGCTGTTAGCGGAAATTGGAGAAGAACAGGAAGCATTAGCAGAAGTGAAAGGCTATCAATTTGAATAAGTGGATATGATTGGGGGATAAACATGAAAATGCGATTTGTGGATGAATTTCGCAATCCTGAACTCATCCGAAAAACTTTAGATGAAATTGAGCGAATCATCGAGCCGGATGACCATTTCCGTATTATGGAAGCATGCGGGGGGCATACCTATTCCATTTTCCATTTCGGTTTACAAGAATTATTGCCGAAAAATATTGAGTTTATACATGGACCAGGTTGTCCTGTTTGTGTTCTTCCTCCAGGTCGTGTGGATGAAGGATTGGAGATTGCATCCAAAAATTCGGATGTGATTTTTACAGCTTTTGGGGATGTGATGCGAGTGCCCGGAAAAAAAGGCTCGCCTTTAAACTACAAAGCGATGGGTACAGATGTGCGGATGATTTATTCCCCTCTTGATGCATTAAACATTGCCATGAAAAATCCAGATAAAAAAGTAATATTATTCGCAATCGGTTTTGAAACGACGGCGCCTTCTACGGCCATTACGGTGTTAAAGGCAAAAGAATTGGATATCGACAACTTTTTCGTCTATTCCAACCATGTAAAAATCGTACCTGTTTTAAAATCCATCTTAGATCAGCCTAATATGAGGATTGATGGTTTTATAGGACCGGGGCATGCATCAGTCGTCATTGGCGCCCACCCTTATGAAACTATTGCAAAAGAATATAAGAAGCCGGTTGTGATTTCTGGATTTGAACCGTTGGATTTATTACAGTCCATTTTAATGTTAATCAAACAATTGAAAAACGGGGAATCCAAAGTGGAAATTCAATATAAGCGGGTTGTGATGGAAGGAGGCAATGTTTCTGCGCTCGAAATCATGAATCAAGTGTTTGAAGACCGTCCAGCATTCGAATGGCGCGGATTAGGAGCGATTCAAAATTCTGCATTGAAGCTAAAGCCAGAATTTTCTAAATGGGACGCAGAAGTGCAATTTAATGTTGAAAAAATCACGATTGAAGAAAATAAAGATGCCCAATGCGGCGAGGTGTTAAAAGGAATGCTCAAGCCAAATCAATGCAAATTGTTTGGAAAAGTATGCACGCCAGACAATCCTGTCGGCGCTCTCATGGTTTCTTCTGAAGGGGCGTGTGCAACTTATTACAATCATCTCTATTCAACCATGAGCTTATAACATTTTATCAAGGAAAAAGGAGTCGTTGCCATGCTGAAAGAGAAAATCGCATTTAGAGAACCAACCATTCAACTAGCCCATGGAGCCGGCGGGAAGGCAAGCAGGAGGTTAATTGAGGGACTATTAGCGCCATATTTAAATGTTAGTGAATTAAATGATGCGGCCTATGTCCAAATCGATCAAGCCCAAATTGCTTTTACAGCAGATAGTTTTGTAGTGAATCCATTGAGATTTCCAGGAGGTTCCATTGGTGAGCTAGCAATCAATGGAACGGTAAATGATCTTGCAATGGGCGGTGCGAAACCACTGGCAATTGTGACAACTTTCATCATCGAAGCAGGTCTGGAAACAGAAATATTGGAAGCTGAAATAAAAGCCATGCATGAAGCGGCGGAAAAAGCAAATGTGGCCATTGTAGGCGGCGATACAAAAGTGGTCGAACATCAAAAAGCGGACAAGCTGTTTATTACAACAGCAGGCATTGGTTTGGTGGATTCAAGAGTCAATTTATCAGCAGGCAGGGTGAAGCAAGGAGACAAAATCATTCTCTCAGGGCCTATTGGAGATCATGGCATCACCATTCTCTTTGCCCGGGGAGAACTTGACTTAGAGGCAAATATCAAAACAGATACCCGTGCAGTTTGGCCCTTTGTTTCGAAACTGATTGATGCTGCAGCACCGGGATTAAAATGGATGCGAGATCCAACCCGTGGAGGAATGGCGACGGCTTTAAATGAACTAGCAAGAGATGCAAAAGTGGCAATCATGCTTGAAGAAGAAGCCATCCTAGTGAATCCAGAAGTTCGCGGCGCTTGTGAAATACTAGGTCTTGATCCTATGCATATAGCAAACGAAGGACAATTCATTGCTGTTGTTAGTGAGGAATATGCCGATACCGCATTAAAAGCCATTCAACAAGTTCCAGGTGGAGAACAGGCAGCCATCATTGGAGAAGTGTTTGAAAGCGACCGCCATATTGTCCTTTCCCGCTCTTCCTATGGAGGAACGCGTGCGATTGATATGTTAGTCGGTGATCCGCTCCCACGGATATGTTAGCAATCTTTCCTAGAAAGAGAGGAATAAAAATGACAACGCCATATCGTACAATGACCTATACTTTTTTACCTGATACTGCTATTTGCGATGATTGTTTAAAAGAATTGTTTGACCCGGAAAGTAAACGTTATTTATATCCATATATCGGCTGCCCTAATTGTGGTCCAAGATATGCGTTAATGAAAAATGTTCCATTTGAACGCCAAAATACAACCATGGCGGATTGGGAAATGTGCCCTTCCTGTAAAGAAGAATATGAAAATCCGCAAAACCGCCGGTACCACGCAGAATTAAATTGCTGCCCACAATGCGGACCAAACTATTACCTATCTGAAAACGGAGAGCGCTATGAAGGCGAAGAGATGTTTCGTCGGGTCGCTGAACTATTGAATGCCGGGGAAATCCTTCTTGTAAAAAACAATGGAGGCTATCATTTAGTTTGCGATGCCTTTAATAGAAATGCAGTACAGGTAATGAGGGATAAATTAGGCCGTCCAAGAAAATCCTTTGCCATTATGGTCAAAGATTTAGAAGCGGCCAAGGAGATTGTCCATTTATCCGAAAAAGAAGAAGCCATTTTGTTATCGAAAAAGCGACCTATTCTGCTTGCAAAATCAAAAAGTGAAGAATTGAGTTCCATCGTGGCGCCAAATAATACGGATATTGGCCTTATGGTGCCTTATACAGGATTGCAGCATTTGCTTTTCCATTTTGGAGCACCCCGCTATATCGTGATGACAAGCGCCAATTATCCAGGAGAACCTACTATTCATAAAGAAGATCAATTAACGAGATTAGTAGAGGATTTTCAATGTGCAACATTAATAGGAGAACGTGAAATTGAGCGCAGCGTTGACGATACGGTTTTAAAAGTGACAAAATTTGGAGCAGTTCTATTTAGAAGATCCCGGGGCTATAACAATTTGTTGGATATCACGTTGCCTTCTTCCCGCCCGATTTTAACGGTAGGTGCAGATTTAAAGAGCACCATTACGCTGTTAAAAGACCAGAAAGTCGTTATGAGCCACCATCTTGGTGACATGACGAAATATGGCACACAGTTGAAGTTTGAACGGACAGTGAAGGATTATTTGGCCATCCATGGGGTGGACTTGAGCGAAACCATCATCGGTTATGATTTGCATCCGGAATACTTTACGACTAAATTTGCCCAAAATTTAGAAGGCTATCGACATATCGCCGTTCAACATCATAAAGCCCATTTGGCCTCTATATTGGCATTGAAAAATAAACTGTCCGAACGGGTTGTTGGCATTGTTTTTGACGGTGCTGGATTTGGTGAAGATGGAGAAATTTGGGGCGGTGAAATCTTTGTTGGAAGCGTACAGGAAGGATTTACGCGGCGCGGCCATTTAAGAAAAGCATCTTTAATTGGCGGAGATGCCGCAGCAACATATCCGCTTCAAGCATTAGCTGGATTTATTGGGGATTTTGACAAAGACTTGTTTGATCGGCTGCATCTTCCGGATCCGTTCCCGAAAGCGCTGAAAATTAAGGAAAAAAATATTCGGACATTTCCGACAACGTCTGTAGGCAGGTTATATGATGCGGTGGCGGCATTACTAGGTTTCCATTTGGACAACTCCTTTGAAGGGGAAGCGGCTATAGCATTGGAGTATTTTGCCAGCCAATCCAAAGTGGAAGAAGTCTACACATTCCCTTGGACGGGTGAAGAATTAGACTATCGCCCATTATTTGAAGAAATGATTCAATCAAAGCTGAAAGGCCAATCACCATCAGTGATTGCAAGGGGATTCCATCGCAGTTTGGCCCAGGCGGTTGTGGATGTGATTCAGTTCCTTTGTGAAGAATATGATACGAATTACGCCGTATTGTCCGGCGGGGTGTTCCATAATAGTCTGCTGGTTTCCGACATTTTCGATTTATTGGAAGGTTCAAAGATTGAAATTTTATATGATGATGAAGTTCCATTGGGCGATAACTGCATCAGTTTGGGACAAGCAGCCATTCTTTCAGCAACAATCATTGAATAAAAGGTGAGCACTATGAAGGTTAATAATCGATTCCTACTTTTATCAGTGCTGATTTTCGCATGTTTCCTGCTGGTTGCATGCGCATCCCAAGCTTCTGACTCAGAAACAGACAAGAAAAAAGATAGTTTAGTATTGGCAATCGGCTCAGAACCGACCGATGGATTTGATCCAACGACTGGATGGGGGCGGTACGGTTCCCCATTGTTTCAAAGCACCTTGCTTACACTGGACCGAAATTTCAATGTGCAGCCGGATTTGGCCGTGGACTATAGCGTGAGTGAAGATGGATTGGAGTGGACTGTAAAAATTCGCGATGATGTGAAGTTTTCCGACGGTGAGCCGCTGACAATCGAGGATGTGATATTTACCTTTGAAACGGCCAAAAACAGCCAATCAGTGGTGGACTTACAAAACTTAAAAAAGATTGAAAAACTTGATGCCCAAACAGTGAAATTTGTTTTAGAAAGACCCCAATCGACCTTTTTATACACATTAACAATGCTAGGAATTGTGCCGAAACATGCCTATTCTGAAAACTATCGGGAAAATCCAATTGGCTCTGGACCATATAAGTTAGTGCAATGGGATAAAGGGCAGCAGCTGATTGTCGAGGAGAATCCTTATTATTACGGAAAAAAATCTCCTTTTAAGAAATTAACATTCCTCTTTTTATCCCAGGATGCCGCATTTTTAGCGGCAAAAGCGGGACAGGTGGATATTGTATCCGTTCCGCCAAACTTAGCGAAAGAATCCATTTCTGGAATGAAGTTAATCGCCTTGGATAGTGTAGATAACCGGGGGATTATGCTGCCTTTCGTAAAACCGGGATACGATGCTGAAAAAGGAATTGAAATTGGGCATGAGGTTACATCGGATCTGGCCATTCGAAAAGCGCTGAATATCTGCATTGACAGGGACAAGCTAGTGGAAGATGTTCTTGAAGGATTCGGCACTCCTGCTTTTTCGGTAGCGGACAAACTGCCATGGTGGAATGAAGAGACCGTTTTTGAAGATGGGGATATAGAAGCGGCAGAACAAATTTTAATGGATGCCGGATGGCGGAAAAACGCGGATGGAATTTTTGAAAAAGACGGAGAGAAGGCAAGTTTTACATTGGTATATCCCGCCAGTGACCAAACGCGCCAATCGTTGGCCATTGCATTTAAACAAATGGCCAAAGAAATCGGCATTGAGGTCAACACGGAAGGCAAAAGCTGGAGCGAAATCGAGGAAGTTATGCATTCAACGCCAGTCGTTATGGGATGGGGAAGCCATGACCCGATTGAAATTTACCACCTGTACCATAGCAAATACCGTGGCCAAGGCTATTCCAATGCTAACTATTATTCGAACAAAAAAGTCGACCAATATATGGACCAGGCTATTCATGCTATAACGCCGGAGGAAGCTAATGAATATTGGAAAAAAGCCCAATGGGATGGAGAAACGGGCTTTTCTGCTTTGGGCGATGCTCCATGGGTTTGGTTGGTGAATCTTCAGCACTTATATTTTGTGAATGAACATTTGAATATAGGCGAACAGAAGATACAACCCCATGGACACGGATGGCCGATAACGGAATTTATTGCAGATTGGACATGGGAAGAGTGAGTATGGAAAGAAGGTAGAGGGCATTGCAACTCTTGAATATAGGAAAATTTATTCTATTGCGCACATTGAAATTTGCCATATTGCTATTTGCCGTTGTCTTGTTCTCTTTCATACTCGTCAGCTTCTCGCCTGTCGATCCCATCCAATCCTATCTCGGGGCGGAGATGATGGTGGTCAGCGAAGAGCAAAAGGAACGACTTGCTGAATATTTTGGTGTCGATGAATCAAAAACACAGCAATTTCTTAATTGGTTGAATATGTTTTTGCATGGGGATTTGGGCACTTCCCTCTTATACAGGCAAGAGGTAATCGCTGTAATACAAGAAAGATTTCTGGCCTCTTTTGTATTAATGGCAATTTCATGGATAATCTCTGGAATTTTTGGTTATGCATTAGGAGTCATTGCAGGGATGAATAAAGGAACGATGATAGATAAAGCCATTAAATCCTTTTGTTTCATCCTCGCTTCAACACCTGCCTTTTGGATAGGCATATTATTATTAATTGTCTTTTCCTTGTGGCTCGGTTGGTTTCCTATTGGTTTAAGCCTGCCTATTGGAATGTTGGCTGAAGAAGTAACGGTATGGGATTGGTTAAAACATATCATTCTCCCTGCTTTGACATTAAGTATTATTGGCGTTTCCAATATCACCCTTCATACAAGGCAAAAAGTGATGGACGTTCTCGAGAGTGAATTTATCCGATTTGCCCGGTCAAAGGGGGAAGAAGGTTTCCGGCTTTTTGCCAGACATGGTTTGCGAAATACGTTATTCCCTGCCATTTCTGTGCACTTTGCCTCATTTGGAGAATTGTTTGGAGGGGCCATTTTAGCTGAACAAGTATTTTCTTATCCGGGTTTGGGACAAGCCATCGTTCAAGCAGGAATGAATAGTGATGTTCCCCTGTTGCTGGGAATCGTTGTATTTAGTACGTTGTTTGTGTTTATCGGCAATTTATTGGCCGATTTGTTGTATTACCTCATCGATGTACGGATGAAAAATGGTGAAACGATATGAAAAATCAGTATCTTTCTATTGATTTTGACAGTACCAATTATAAAAGACGAATCTTATGGAAAATCATCGGACTTGTATGCCTCTTTTTGCTAGTTGCCCTTAGTGGTTTTTGGATTGGGGAAGAACAGATCGAAGCAAATATGGGTGAAAAGCATCTTAGCCCTTCCTTGGATCATCCTTTTGGGACAGATTGGCTAGGTCGCGATATGTTTTTTCGAACGCTTTTGGGGCTTCATTTAAGTTGGAAGGTAGGATTATTCGCAGCTGTTATAAGTACAGTGATTGCATTGACATTAAGCTTGCTTTCATCGATCAATAAATTTTTTGATTCGCTTGTCACGATGCTTATCGATTTGTTTTTAAGCATTCCCCACCTCGTCGCTTTAATTTTAATTGCTTTCGTGCTAGGAGGGGGAGTAAAAGGCATTGTGATTGGGATTGCATTTACCCATTGGCCTTCGCTGACGAGGGTGTTACGGGCGGAAATCTTGCAAATCAAATCATCGGAATATGTACATATATCTAAGAAATTGGGAAAATCCCGCATGTGGATTATCCGGCATCACTACTTGCCGCAGCTAGCGCCCCAATTGTTTGTTGGCTTTATCTTGTTGTTTCCGCATGCCATATTGCATGAATCCGCCATTACTTTCTTAGGGTTTGGATTATCGCCGGAACAGCCCGCTATCGGCATAATATTATCAGAGGCGATGAAATATTTAACAATGGGCATGTGGTGGCTTGTTGTTTTTCCTGGTCTTTCATTGTTTGGGATGGTCGTGATATTTGATGCGTTGGGCAATAACTTGAGAAAACTGTTGAATCCAAATTAAGAAAGGATTTCATTCATGCATGTTTATGAATTGAATCATGAAACACAGGAAGAACTAGAAAAAATACAAAACAATCTTTTGCTGGAAGTAAAAAATTTATCCCTCACCATTGAACGATTTGGCAAAGGATGGACAAGGGAACGTTTATATGTTATTCGAGACTTTCATTTAAAGATTCATCATGGAGAAGTAGTGGCAATTGTAGGTGCCAGTGGGTCAGGCAAAAGTTTGTTAGCGGACGCCATTTTAGGAATTCATCCGAAGAATTCAATTGTTGATGGGATGATAAAATACGAAAACGAACTGTTGACGGAGAAACGAAGAAAACGGCTTCGGGGCAATGATATTCTGTTGATTCCACAAATGACCAATGCCTTAGACCCTTTAATGAAAGTTGGAAAACAAGTAAAAACATTAATGAAACAAAACAATCATCAAAAAGCGGTGAAGCAAATTTTCCAAAAGGTAGGGCTGGACCCAGATGTTTATGATCAAATTCCTTCCGCATGTTCAGGAGGGATGATTCGAAAAATTTTTATTGCCATGGCGTTGGCGAGTGAAGCGAAGTTAATCATTGCAGATGAACCAACGAATGGACTGGATTATGAATCAATAGATGAAATGTTATTCCAAATAAAAATGTTGGAAAAGGACAACAAGGGAGTAATCATGATTACCCATGATTTAGAAGCGGCAATGAAAGTAGCCGATAAAATAGCCGTGTTCTATGCGGGGGAAACCGTTGAAGTGGTTGACAAAAAACATTTGAAAAAAGGCGGGAAATTCCGTCACCCCTATTCCAGAGCATTGTGGAATGCATTGCCGCAAAACGGGTTTATCGCCATTGATAGCACCCAACCTTCCGCTACTGAAAAATTGACTGGTTGTTCCTTTGCAAAGCAATGTCCGAAAGCAACGAAAAAATGCAAAATAGAAAAGCCGTTATTAAAAGAGATTAGTCATGACGAAATGGTTAGGTGCTTTTATGCTGGAATGTAAAAATATAGGTTTTTATTACAATCGTTCAAATTGGCTGTTTCGAAACATCCATTTATCCATTGAACGGGGAGAAATTATCGGCATATACGGAAAAAGCGGATCTGGGAAAACGACCCTTGCAAAAATCATGGCAAACTATCTTTCTCCTACGGAAGGGGAAGTTCTAGTGGATGGTGAAAAGAGCAATCATTCAGAAGTGTACCCAGTGCAGTTGATTTGGCAGCATCCTGAACAGGCTATCAATCCTAAATGGAAGCTTTCCAAAATATTTGAAGAAGCAAAAGAATTGGATCAAGATATCCCCTCTATCCTTGGCATTAAAGAGGAGTGGCTCAATCGCAGAGCTCACGAACTTTCTGGCGGCGAGCTGCAAAGGTTTTGCATTGCCCGCGCCTTTCATCCCGATACCCGGTATATTATTGCCGATGAAATTACCAGCATGTTCGACGCCATTACACAGGCGCAAATATGGCATGCTCTCATTCGGCTTGTAAAAGAGCGGAATATCGGAGTATTGGCCATCAGTCACCACATTTCCTTGCTGGAAAGAATTAGCGATCGCATCATTGATTTTAATCAATTAAAGGGGGCGTCTGAAAAGTCATTTTGAGACGCCCCCTTTGCGGCTGTCGCATATGCTTTCGCCGCAGATAAATTGCGGCTGTCGCATATGCTTTCGCCGCAGATAAATTGCGGCTGTCGCATATGCTTTCGCCGCAGATAAATTGCGGCTGTCGCATTATGCTTTCGCCGCAGATAAATTGCGGCTGTCGCATATGCTTTCGCCGCAGATAAATTGCGGCTGTCGCATTATGCTTTCGCCGCAGATAAATTGCGGCTGTCGCACATGCTTTCGCCGCAGATAAATTGCGGCTGTCGCTAGAGTTTTTGCCGCAGATAAATTGCGACGGGGAGGCGCGTTTTGTAACCACCGCAGGAGCAAAGTTTTTAAGAGAATATTACTATAAGAAGTAAGGCTGTTCAGAAAGTGATTGACTTTCTGGACAGTCCCTTCCTTTTTACAAAAAATTGGTGCTGGTTTTTCTCACCAACACCACATATTGAAGAGTCATAATAAAAAGCCATCTATTAATGAGAGATGATTTTTTATCTATTTATTTAATAGGGACCATTTCACTTTCTGGGCAGCTGCCTCTGCAATTATATATGAAAATAGGTTAGATGGCATTTAAAAAATAGTTCAAATAATAAATAATACTTATTTTTTTCTTAAATATAATCCTTCAGTTGTAGTAATCATCTCAATAAGCTTTCTAGATTTTTCATCTTGATAATATAGAGAAACTATTAATTCATTTACCCAAGCAATCACCTTTAATTCTGGTAAATAGATTATAGTTTGTTCATACCCTCTAAGGCTCAGTTTTAAGAGACATGCTAATTCTATGGGGGTATTAACTTGAATGAATAGATAATCCTTAATTTTTATAAGGTAATTTCTTTCTTCCTCAGAGAGGTAATCTGGTAATCTTTTTGAGAAGTAAAAAGAGCTTTGTACCCATAACGGACTATAGCAGGACAATATTGTTAAAGTATTGATATATTTTCTTTCAACTTCAAAATATTCATTTACTGTTTGCTCTTTTCGAGTAAAAAAAACATCTAGTGGAGAAAACCATTCCATAGTTTTATTAATTATCATTGGAAAACGATCTATCAATACAAAATTTTCTGGATATAAATTGAAAAGCTCTTCTTCATTAATAAATCCATCACTATCAAATGGAATTGAAAGATTAAATGAAGCAATTATTTCTTTATATGTCATATTATTATAGTTCTCTTTCAATTTATAATAAACACCACTTTTCTATCTTAATATCTATTCAATATTTTTCCTTTTTCATCTAATGAAGCAACAGTATTTCCTTTATTATCTTTTAGTTTCCATTTTCTACCTCCATGTCCTGCTGTATCTTTATCTATTTGCCATCCCGTTTTTGGATCTTTATAGGCAGTTTTCCCATTTACTTTATCGGTAAATTTACCCAAATCTACATAACCATCATTATTTAATAGTTTTTTTGGAATTGCTTTGTATGCTATATTAATATTTTCAACTAAAGTTGGTTCTTTCAACCATAATTGATAAACTCCAGCTGCTACAGTTAATCCTGCTGCTGCCCAAACATAATCAGAGATAGCAATTGCTGGTACTACAAGTAATGGTAAAGCAGCAGGCTGTACTGAGTTATCCGTTTCAACTAAGAACTCTTTTTCGTTTACTATGAAAGATTCCTTTTCTAAGTTATTATTTTCCTGAGCATTAACCATTGGAATGTTTGATACTAATAATATTAAAACTGAAAAATATCACTACCGTCGCATAAATGATGTCTGAATTTTCAGTTTTATTTTTTCTGGACTTTAGAGAAAAAACGAAAACACCTAAGCGAGGGTAGTAAACATCCATTTTTTTACTATAACCTATGACTTGTGC
>NZ_JAAXPW010000035.1 GCF_012396605.1 Ureibacillus thermosphaericus | reverse complement strand
AGAGAACAGCTATTCACGGAAGTTATAAAGACTTGCGTCAATCATCTTAATTGAACCGCCGTATACGGAACCGTACGTACGGTGGTGTGAGAGGACGGGAGTTAATCGCTCCCTCCTACTCGATTTTATTTTTCATATTTTAAAATTAAATTTACCATTTCTTTCGGAGTTTTCGGTCTTTCCGCTTTCGCCATCGCTTCTAAAATGGATTCTTTATTTTGAATTAATGTTTGAAGGGATTCCAAAAATGTTTGCTTCGTTAAATTTTCTTCTTCCAATACTTCCGCAAAACCTTGATTTTTAAATAATTTTGCATTTAAAATTTGATCGCCTCGGCTTTTTGCGGATGATAACGGAATAAGTAACATTGGTTTTTTCAGTGCTAAAAATTCAAAGATGGAATTTGAACCTGCACGCGATACAACGAAATCTGCCGCGTTAATTAAATCTGGTAATTCCGATGTCACGTATTCGAACTGCTTATATCCTTTTAATTCTAATAAGGATGAATCAACATTCCCTTTACCACAAAGGTGAATGACGTTGTAGTCCTTTAAAAGCTCTGGTAGATTGCTTCGGATTGCGTCATTTAACACGACGGAACCTAAACTACCACCCATAACAAGCAACACCGGCTTTTTGCTTTCAAATTGACAAAGTTTTAATCCCCTCATTTTGCTTCCTTTAAACAGCTGTTCCCGAACAACAGAACCGGTACATGTTGCTTTATTCGCAGGTATATATTTTAATGTTTCCTTAAAAACCGTAAAAATATGAGAAGCAAAAGGTTGAGCTAATTTATTTGCAAGACCTGGCGTCACATCCGATTCATGAATGACTACTGGAATATTCAACAATTTTGCTGCAATCACAACTGGTACGGAAACGAATCCACCTTTAGAAAAAACAATGGAAGGTTTCACTTTTTTTATAATCGAAAACGCTTGACCGATTCCCGCTAAAACTTTAAAAGGATCTGTGAAGTTTTTTAATGAAAAATATCTTCTTAATTTACCACTTGAAATGCTATGGTAAGGAACTTCAGGAAAACTATCAGTAATTAATTCCTTTTCAATACCATGATGTGAACCGATGTAATGAACTGTGTATCCCTCCGCTTGAAGAGAAGGAATGATTGCCTCATTTAACGAGACGTGACCAGCAGTTCCCCCACCAGTTAAAACGATTGTTTTTTCGCTCACAAAAATTCTCCTATTCTCATGAAACTACGTTATGTTCAAACTTCTTGTTTACATTATGCTTCATTAAAGCAGTACATGAAGCCACCAACACTGATTTTATCATAAAACACGATAGAAACAACGGAATTTCACATTTGGATAAAATGATGCTTCTGTTATGGAGAGTTAGGCACTTTCAGTAGTTTATTAGCTAATCCCAATAAATGAAGCGTTACTCTATGTGATATTGGTCATTCTTGGGTACATATTGGCCAATTCCGACAATATATTGACCAATCCCTCACATTTATTAGCCAATCCACATAAATGAAGCTTTCACCCATGCGATAAATTCTCCTGTACTTATTTCTTAAAACTTTTCCATACGAAAAAAGCTCAAAAAATCATCCATCAATTAGATGGATGATTTTCACTCGTTTTCGTTACATTTGGATAAATTGTTGTGTCCAGTAGTATCCATTTTCAACGAAACCTACACCAATATGTGTGTAATTGGCATTTAAAATGTTTGCTCTATGGCCTGGAGAATTCATCCAAGCATTAACTACCTGTTCAGGAGTTCTTTGACCTTGAGCAATATTTTCACCTGCAGCACGATATTGAATGCCTGCCGCGCGCATTTGATCAAATGGGCTACCGTATGTTGGGCTTGTGTGAGAGAAATACCCTAAATTCGCCATATCTTGAGATTTTGCCTTGGCTACTGCCATCAATGGCGCATACATCGTAAGCGGTTTTAAACCTGCTTTTGCCCGTTCGGCATTCGTTAACTCCACTACTTGACGTTCAAATTCAGATACTTGGTTAGTAGGTTGAGAGATTGTTGGTTCTTCTTTTACCTCTGGTGTTTGAACCGGTTGACTAGGAGTTGTTGGCGCTGGTGTGACAGTTTTTTCACCATTAAAGTTTGATTGATATTCTTTTAGATATTGATCCAATATTTGTTTTAACTGTTCGTTATTTAACCCTTTATTTGAAGGTGTTTCTACATTTTCCTCTACTGGAGTTGAAGGATTATGTTGTTCCTTTTGACTTGGAGGATTTACACCTTCATTTTGTGTAGGCACTGTTGGTTTTGTTTCATTTACTACCGGCTTTTCTTGTTTTTCAGATTGATTAGGTTGTTTCGTTGCTTTATGCAACTGTGAAATAATTTTTTCTGCTGTATTTTTCGCCAGTTGAATTGTTTCTGGCACATTTTTTAATGGCACTTCTGTGAACGCTAATTCTTCAATTGTTTTAACAATGATGCCATTTTTATTTTCAAATTTAATTACTTGAACGTTTCGGAATACATGTCCAGATTTTCCGTCTCCTAAATCAGCTGCACTTACTTGAGGTATAACCGTTGCAAATAAAAATAATGCGCAAAAAGTAATGAACCATTTTTTCATTATCGTTCTCCCCTTTCTGTCCTCTATCATAAAGGAGAAAATTTGAAAAAAATGGTCCATTTGTTGGTAGAAAAACCAAATAATTTTCGAATCAAAGATATAAAGAGTTTTCAGAAAAATAAATATACAGCATTTTACAGCAATAAAATATATTTCTAACAAAAATCTATTGACAAATAGAAAGAATGATAGAAATAAGTCATTTTTATTACGAATTTTACATCTTTAACTATTCTTTCTTTTCACCAATCACTGATATAGATTGTACATCTTCGCCAATCATCACAATTTTTGGTGGCATATTCATATATTCTGGCATCCATTGAACTAAACCATATGCATATTGGAATAACATCGGATATTGCATTCCTTCAATGGGTACATAACCTTTTATACGATAAACTGTCGGCGGAAGTCCCCTTACCCATTCTTCAAATTCTTCTTGAGTAAAGCCTTTGTGAAATCCAATCACTCGAGAACTTAAATGCAAATGTCTGCCGATTTGAGCCGGTTCTATTTCTTTTTTTAATGCTGTAGCTTGCAGGTTTTTCAGTAATTTCAAAGGAACTCGTCCATTTGTTGTTTGCAATATAAACGCATTGGGATTAAGTCCTTGCAATTCAAACACAACGTTTGCTTTTTCCGCTTCTGTTAATAAATCGCTCTTATTGGCAAGAATCAAATGAGCATGGCGAATTTGTTCCAAAAAGAGGCTTCTTGCTTGTGGAGTGAGCTGTTCACGCTCTAACCATCGTTTACTGTCTGCTACCGTGACAATCCCCTTAATATTTAACAGTTCAGCAAATAACGGAGAATATACGGCATCCAACGCTTCTACAGGATGTGCAGCTCCCGTTGTCTCAATAATCAGCACATCAAAATCTGCTTCGTAAAGCAATGTTTGAATTTGAGCTTCCGTTTTCTCTCCACCAGTACAACAAATACAACTGTCAAGTATTTCCTTTAACGGAACTTCATCATCCACTGCTTGAGAATCAAAAGGGATTTCCCCAAGTTCATTCATAATAACGGCTGGTTTATAGCCTTCTTCTTTCAATTGGCGTAAAACGTCCACCAACATGGAAGTTTTACCGCTTCCTAAAAATCCGCTAAATAAATATACGTCTTTCACGTGATATTCCTCCATTCATAAGAGAAGAGCTGTCATTCAATGTTAAGAATGCAGCTCTTTTCATTGTAACCATTATTGAACTTGTAGCAATTCTTTTGCTTTTAAAATGTGTGGATCTTCTTTTTCAATTTTTTCACGTAATGCATCCATTAATTCGTACGTTGTATCTCCTGAAATTTTACCTGTACGTTCTAGCCCTTTGTCCTTTTGGAACTGAAGTACTGCCGCTTCTGTTGCAGCATCAAAAGTAGTGTCGATAGTTCCAACGCTATATCCAAGGGCATCAAGCATTTGTTCCGCCGCTTTTACATAATTCGATACAACGCCTTTTTGTAATTCATTTTTAGGATCGACATAAGCAATACTCATATATTCAGGATAAGGCACTTCTACATCTGGTTTGATTCCTTTTTCATGAATCCAGTTCCCTTTTGGCGTTAACCATTTGCCCGTCGTATATTTTAAATTTGAACCATCTGGCATTTCAGTCACCGTTTGAACAGTCCCTTTTCCAAAAGAATTCAAACCAACAATTTTAGCATTAGCTGATTCTTTTAAAGCTCCTGCTAGTATCTCAGAAGCAGAAGCACTTCCGTTATCTATTAACACCACAATTGGAAATTTATATTTTTTTCCGCCTTCACTTAACACAACTTCTGGCTCACCTTTGCGCCCTTGTAATTGGACAATCGGTTTACCTTCTTCAATAAATAAGTTTGAAATTTCAATCGCAGCGTTTAAATATCCACCAGGATTTTGTCTTACATCTAATATGATGCTCTTCATACCTTCTGCTTCAAATTGTTCAAGAATCTTCAGTAATTCTTCATAAGTCTTATCACTGAAAGAAGTAATTTGAATATGAGCTATTTTGTCCTCTCCCATTTCACCATATACCGTTTCAATCGGTATTTCATCGCGAATAATTGTCATTTCAATTAATTCATCGGATTCTCCCCGCTTGATTGTTAAGTTGACAGGAGTTCCTTTTTGGCCGCGAATTAAGAGCACTGCTTCAGTAGCACTCATTCCTTGTAAACTTTGTCCATCTACAGATAATATAATATCTTCAGGTAATAGCCCTGCTTTTTCAGCTGGTGAATTTTTTATGGGCGAAACAACAACAATATTTCCATTTCGTTCTTGAATTTCTGCACCGATTCCTTGAAAACTCGATGAAAGATCAGAATTAAATTGTTCTGCTTCTTCTTTTTCCATGTAATCAGAATATGGATCGTCTAGTGCGTCAAACATACCATTAATGGCACCGTGAATAATTTTTTCATCATCTATTTCCGTATAATATTTTTCTTTTAGTTCATCATAGGCATCGTATAGCTGTGAAAATTCTTCTCTTTCAACTGGAACCGCTACTTCTACAACTTTTTCATCTCCAAAAGTTAATGCAAATATCGTTAATACTGATGTGAAAAGAATTGTTAAAAACATCATCATAATAAAAGTAAATGGTTTTAACCGAATAAATCTCGTAGCTGGTTTGACTTGTTCTTGTTGTATTTCTTTCTCTTGTTGATTTTGTTCTTCCATAGTTTCACCACTCTCATATACACTTTCTTTTACGATATTTCCATATTAACAGTTTCAAGCTTTTCCGAAAAGAAAAAGACTGTCAATATTTAATGACAGTCAACATATTTTTAGTTTCATTGAATTTATATGTGACAGCAATATCCAATATTTAAATTCTATATCAAAATGTTAATAAATATTTTTTAGATGGCTGATTCATTTTCTATTGCAGCTTCTAACGCCACTTGAATCATATCATTAAACGTTGTTTGCCTTTCTTCTGCAGTCGTAATTTCGCCTGTCAAAATATGATCTGAAACTGTCAATACGGAAAGGGCTTGTCTTCCGTACTTAGCAGCTAATGTGTAAAGGGCTGCTGTCTCCATTTCCACTGCTAAAACCCCATAACGCGCTAACTTTTCATTTTGATTTTCATCTGAATAAAACATATCAGCTGTAAAAACATTACCAACTTTCAAATTCAAACCAGCTTTCAATCCAGCGTTATAAGCTTTTAATAGCAAATCAAAATTAGCTGTAGGCGCAAAGTCAATTCCATTAAAAATAATTTCATTCATTTTGGAATCTGTGGAAGCGGATTGGGCTAAAATCACATCCCGCACTTTTACATCTTTTTGCAGAGCGCCACAAGTACCAACGCGAATTAATTTTTTTACTCCATAATCTTGCATTAATTCCGTAATATAAATAGAAATGGACGGAACCCCCATTCCCGTTCCTTGCACAGAAATTCTGTGACCTTTATACGTTCCTGTAAATCCAAACATGTTGCGCACTTCATTATAGCATGTCGCGTTTTCTAAAAATTTTTCTGCAATATATTTTGCTCGTAACGGATCTCCAGGAAGTAAGACAATATCTGCAATTTCTCCAGGTTTCGCATTAATATGAATACTCAATGGCTTCCCCTCATTTCAATGATTTCAAACTAAAATATACTTATTTTTCAAAAATTATGCAATGAATAATTTGTTACTCATTCACCATCATTTTTCATGCGATAAATTTCCCATAGTTCGTCAAAAGCATTCGTGGATAAATCATCATCTGCTAATGTTTCAATGTAACTGGACAGCTCTTCAAAAGAACGGCTAATTTTGGGAAAACTGTGATCTTGAAACATTTTCTCAGCAAACCGAGTTTTTGGATCCGATAGATCTCCTCCACGATAAGAAAGGACAAATTGATAAAAACTTTGACTCATTCAGTACCTCCCGCCTATCTAGTTAAATTTATGTAGGACTTTTTAACATTTTATAGTAGAATAGATTTGAAGATAGCAATACATGGAAACAGCATTTTTTAAAGGGGATGTTTACAAAAATGACCGTAAAAGTACAGAAAATGAATAATCAATCCACAAAAAAAGTTCAAGCAAAAGGGAAAAAACACCAAACGAAAAGTCCTACGAAAGGCCGTTTCTATCACACAATTCGTGGTCGAATTGTACTGACCTATGCAATACTCATTACAATTATCGTTATCATGCTTATTCTATCCTATATTAACATAACTAGACTACAACAAAACTTAAATCATTTTGCAGAAGTAAACTTAAAGGAACAAAGGGAAATCAATCAATTAGCAAATGACATTGCGAATTTGACGATTTTTGAACAAGCGTTTCTCATTTACGGGGATGAAGGAAACTTAAATAAATATAATACAACAAAGCAATTAATTGAAAATCAACTCAACGAACTTAGCAAAAACTTTGAACATCGCCCGGAAGAATTCCAGCTTGTCAGTTACATTCAACAATTTTTTCGCTCATATTTGTACGCATCTACAGGAATTATTGAAACAAGACAATATTACAGTTATGAACAAGCCGTTCGTTTAATGGAAAGAAGTGAAGGACCTGCCATTAAAAATAATATCGAAAAACATGCTGATGAGTTGTTGCATTTATTAGAAGACAAAAACGAAAAAACGATCAAAGAAATCGAAAAATTTGCAAAATTCTCGCGCATCGCCTTCATCTGTCTATCATCATTTTCATTGTTTATCGCTGTTTTCTTTAGTTATCTGTTATTCCGTTCTATTCGAATCAATACAGCGAAAATTAATCATTCCATTCTTGATATCGCCCATGCTGGAGGAGATTTAACGAGACGGGTGAAAGTAGCGACAAAAGATGAATTTGCTGAAATTGCCCACTCCACAAACTTGTTAATCGAATCAATTTCAAAATTAGTAAAAAAAGTGGCCAGCTTAGCTGAGCATGTTTCATCTAGTTCTCAAGAATTAATGGCATTAGCAGAAGAAAATGCAAAATCAATTGATGAAATTGCAAGTTCTACCCATGATATTGCAAATGATTCCAGCTCGACAATCGAACGAATGAATGAAGCTGCATTAAAAATGAAAGCACTTGAACAGTCAATGGTTGAATTAAATGATGAAGCATATGAAGTTCAAAAAGCAGCAAAAGAAATGCAATCAGCTGCTCAAAACGGCAGCCAATCAGTAAAAGATTCGACAAATGTCATTCATTTCATTGAAGACACGATGAAAAACACTACTTCAACAGTTGAAGCCCTAGGACAAAAATCAAAAGATATCACATCCATCATCTCAACGATAACAGCTATTGCAGAACAAACAGATTTGCTTGCTTTAAATGCAGCAATTGAAGCTGCTCGTGCTGGAGAACATGGAAAAGGTTTTGCAGTAGTAAGTAATGAAGTGAAGAAACTCGCCATCCAATCGCAAGAAGCAGCAAAAGAAGTGGCAAAAATTGTTCATTCTATTCAAGATGAAATTAATACGATTGTCATGCAAAATGCAAAAGGCGTAGAATCCATTTCTCGCGGTGTGGAAGTAACGAATGAAACAAATGAAGTATTAAATGGCATCCTATCTCAAACAAATAAGACAACAAATATTATTATTTCGATGGTTGAAAAGATTAGTTCTACTTTAAAAATTGTCAATGACTTGACAACATCTTTCCAAGAAGTCAATGCTCTCAGTCAAAACACAAGTATTGCAACGGAAAAATCAGCCCAAGCAGCCATGCAAGGGTCTGCTGCGATGGAAGAAATCAATGCTAGCGCGGTAGAGCTTGCAAAACAGGCTGATGATTTAAGAAATCTAGTTAGCGAGTTCAAAATATAAAATGGACTTTTAACAAAAATAAAAAAATTCGCTATTTACCATGTAGATAGCGAATTTTTTTTTATTTTTGGTTAGACTTTTCATAGATAGAAATCATGTAGGAGATGAAGATGTGAACAATACATTTAAAATCAGTATTTTGCACGTTATTTTTATATGTTTAACCTCTATCGGCTTAAAAAATCATGTAACGATTCTTTCGCCAATTTTAGAAACCGCTAAACGCGATGGATGGATATCTGTCATTCTTACGAGTATTACGTTATTTCCATGGTTACTATGGATTCTATATATACAAAAGAAATCACAACTAAAACCCATAAAAGTATGGCTTGCTGAAAAATTAGGTCAAAAAACATCGAAAATCATACTGTATATTTTCATTATTTTCTTATATTCCCTTGCTGCATTTACTTTAAGAGAAACGATTCTTTGGATGTCCTCAACCTTTTTAGAAAACACACCCATTCCATTATTAATACTTTTATATATCATTGTATGTTTCTTATTAATTTCTACTAATATTCAAACGATTGTGAGTGTCAATACAATTATTTTATTTTTTGTGATTATCTTTGGCTTTTACGCATCATTTACGAATCTTCAAGTAAAAAATTATGAATTATTATTTCCTATATTAGAACATGGTATTGCTCCCGTCATACATTCCATGATTTTTGCTGCATCAGGATTTATTGAGTTATTTTTGCTCATTTTCATTCAACATTATTATAAAAACCCAATGAAATGGTATCACATTGCAATCATTATTTTTTGTTTCACCGGTTTAACCCTTGGACCATTAATTGGTGCCATCGTTGAATTTGGACCTGAAGAAGCTGCTAGACAACATTACCCTGCTTATGAAGAATGGGCATTAGTGACACTTGGTCGATTTATTGAACATATGGATTTTTTATCTGTCTATCAATGGCTCTCAGGAACATTCATTCGTATCGGCATCATATTATTTATCGTTTGTGACATACTAAATTTCACAGGACAATATAAGAAAATTTGGTTATACATGATGCCTCCATTTGTTATCCTAACTTTTGCATTATTCCTAATCCAAGATGAAACATTTTTGAGAATCAATAATTATTATTTTCTCTACTTTACATTTGTTTTCATTTTTCTATTATCGATTCTACTAATTCTAGTCGGCATGTTATCGAATCGAAAAACGGCCCGCACTTCCCCCCAACAACAAAATTTAAAATGAAAGTAGGGATCTCAAGTGGACTTTGATGGTTCTTCCCTAAATCTTCTAACACTAAAGGAGCTATTTAAAAAAACTGAAGATGTCATCTTTCATCATTTTGAAATTCAAAAGATAAAATTGACGTTCATTTTTTGTGAAGAGATGATTGATCAACAACTAATATTTTCATTTATTTTACCAACATTGGAAAAGCATATAGAAAAAGCAAACAATTCCAATGAAATCAAATGGTTAACATTGACCTTACCTGATTTAAAAAAAATTGAAAAAATCGATGACATTGCTTCAGAAGTCTTTACAGGAAAGTTAATACTTTTTATAAATGATTACCAATTATTGCTTTCATGCAATATTGCAAAAAAGCCGAATCGCAAACCTGAAGAAACAAAAATGGAAGTACTCGTAAAAGGTCCACGCGATAATTTCATCGAAAATATTGCAACGAATATCGCATTAATTCGAAAACGTCTCCCTACAAAATCTCTATGTGTTGAAAAAACGATTGTTGGTGAAAGATCGAAAACAACGGTCGCCATTTTATATATCGATGATATTGCCAATAAGGAAATCCTCAAAGAAATCAAAAAACAAATTAATAATATTAACACCGATATCATTTTAAATGGCGATTCATTAATGGAACATTTTAAAGGTAAAAGATGGTTAATGCCATGGACAAATGATACAGGACGAGCTGATTTTGCTATTCAATCTTTAGTAAGAGGGCGATTTGTCATTCTGGTGGATGGCGTTAGTTATGCCATCATTACACCCGTAAACTTTCCTTTTCTATTAAAAACCGGTGAAGATTTTGAATATCCAGTTTTATTTGGTGCTTTTGAAAGAATAATGCGGTTAATTGGGGTTTTTATGGGTATTTCACTCCCTGCCTTTTGGCTTGCACTTACGACTTTTCATCCTAATCAATTACCCTTACAACTTCTGGCAACAGTCGTCGTATCGAATCGAGGATTACCCTTCCCTGCAGCCTTGGAAATGATCATATTACTGTTAATGTTTGAAATGTTTCGAGAAGCTGGTATGAGGTTTCCAACGGCAATTGGTAGTACCATTAGCGTTGTAGGTGGCTTAATTATAGGAGATGCCGCCATCCGTGCTGGTATTACAAGTCCTGCAATGCTCGTTATAATTGCATTATCTTTTGTAGCTACATTTACCATTGCCAATCAATCGTTATTAACGATTATTTCAATTATTCGATTTATTTTTATTATCATCACTTCTTTCTTTGGTCTGTTCGGATTTTTCCTATGTATTTATTTGCTCATATTATATTTAGCAAACATCCGCGTTTTTGGTGTTCCTTATTTAAATTTTGCTGCTGATTTAAGTTGGGCATCCCTAGGAAAATCTTTAATTCGATTATCCAAAAACCACTATAAACAAAGACCTCAAATGTTAAGAACTACCGATAACTCTAGAACTAGTAATGAGGGAAAAAAATGAGATATCTCAAATATTTATTCGTGATAGCAAGTCTTATCTTACTTTCAGGTTGTTGGGATTCGGAGGAAAATGAACGAATACTCTATGTGCATGGAGTGGGTATTGATTATAAAAATCAAGAATATCAAGTGTATATTCAAATCATTAGCTTTGCCAATGTGGCAAGATCCGAACAAATCGATCAAGACGTCATGCAATCAGAAGTGGGATTTAGTACAGGAAAAACGGTGAATGAAGCTTTTGCCAATCTCTATAAAAGCGTTGATGAAAAATTATTTTTTGGTCATTTAACCTTCATGATTTTTAGTGAAGATATGTTGATACACGGAAAATTAAATGAGGTGCTCAATTCATTTACAAGATATTTGAATACTCGCTATCAAACTTGGATTTATGCAACGGACCAGCCAATCGAACAATTTTTTCTCGAAACACCCCTGTTGAAAAAATCAATTACACTGACGAAACTAGCCAATCCGCTAAACTCATATGAACAAGATTCCTATATCGAACCATTAAATGTCCGTAAATTGATTATTCAATTAAATGAACCCAATTACTTAGCGAAAATTCCGTATATCACTATTGGGGAATCTTGGATTACAGAACAAGGAAATGATTCTTCTTTCCAAATTGAAGGAGTAGCACTTGTTACTCCTAGTGAATTTCACGGCTATTTAATAAAAGAAGAAGCAAATGGATTGCAATGGATATCAAAGGAAACCATCGCAAGTAATATTACAACCAATCTGAAAGGAAGCAACATCACATTTACGAATCGAAATCATAAAGTAAAAATTACGCCAATAGTAAACGGGAATAACGTAAAATTTCAAATCGATATTTCAGTGAATTCAATCATGAACAGCTTTAATGTAAATACTACGGAGAAAGAATTAAGAGAATCTGTTGAACAGGCAATCAAAAATGAAGTACTTCAAACGTATAAGATAGGATTAGAAAAAAATCTAGATGTGTACCGCCTTTCTGAAATCCTTTACAGAAAAAATGTTAAATTATGGAATGAACTTGAGAAAAATGGTGTCATTCCTTTAACGGAAGATTCAATTAAAGAAGTCAATGTAAAGGTTAAAAAATTAAAAGCTGGAAGAACCATTTACAAGAACTCGCTAGACACAGAACATAACAATTAACCCTTCACTTTTCAAAGTAAACAAAATGATGATCCGTACTAGTTTATCGGATCATCATTTTTTACGAAAGCATGATCAATCTTCAAATAACTTCAAATACTCTCCGTAACCTTCCTCTTCTAATTTCTCCTTTGGTATGAATCGGAGAGCTGCTGAGTTGATGCAATAACGAAGCCCACCTAACGCTCTCGGCCCATCAGGAAATACATGACCTAAATGAGAATCTGCCGTTTTGCTTCGTACTTCAATCCGGCGCATACCATGGGATAAATCCAGCTTTTCAACGATTTCATCCCCGTCGATTGGCTTTGCAAAACTTGGCCAACCACACCCTGCATCAAATTTATCTTTTGAGCTAAATAGCGGTTTGCCGGAAACGATATCAACATATATCCCCTCTTCAAAATGTTGGTCATACTCATTTTGATAAGGCGGTTCAGTCCCATTTTGTTGCGTCACATAATATTGCATTGGTGTTAACTGTTTCAATCGTTCTTCTTTATTCATTCATATCCCCCCAATGTTGTTTAATAAATTGAGCTCTACCAGAACCGATAAAATACCGTTCATAATGTTGCGGGTTTTTCTTGTAATAATCTTGATGATATTCTTCAGCTGGATAAAATGGTTTTGCTGGAAGAATTTTTACGACAATCGGTTTATCAAACTTTCCCGACTCTTCTAGACGCTTTTTAGATTGTTCTGCAATTTTTCGCTGCTCTTCATTATGATAAAAAATAGCCGTAGTATAAGACTCCCCTCGATCAAAAAATTGTCCTCCCGGATCAGTCGGATCAATTAATGTCCAATAAATCTCCACTAATTTTTCATATGGAAAAACTGCTGGATCAAAGGTAATTTGTACTGCTTCTACATGACCCGTTGTCCCGGAACAAACTTGTTGGTATGTGGGATTTACCACATGTCCCCCTGTATATCCGGAAACGACTTTTTCAATCCCTTCTAGTTGATCAAACGGCTTGACTAAACACCAAAAGCATCCTCCAGCAAATGTGGCTAGTTCCGTTGGCATTTTGTTCACTCCTATTCATTTGGAATCACGATTTCTAATAGTATTCGATTATTTTTCAAATCAATTTCTTTTGCTTTCACCCTTGCACCAGAAGAAAGCGATAAGTTTGATAAATCCACAAATATTTCTTGTGCATCAGGTCGTATAATCATCCACTCAGGAAAATCAATGGCTTCATTCATTAACTTCAATACCATTGAAGAAGGGAGATTTAAACTCCCTACATTCACTTCTGATTGAACTAAATGAATATTGCCATGTTCATTGACAACTGGTTCGAATTTCATGGAAACAGGTACAGTAATCCCAAATGCAATAATCTCACTGGAAATCTGAATGGCATCATTTATCTCTATATCCACCGGTAATGACGAATTTTTTAATTCTTGCGCTAAATATTTAATGGCCATTTTTTCAAAATCTTCCGCTGTCGTTTCAACATATAGGACACTATCTGAAGGTTTAAGAGATGTTTCTTTAGGAGAAGGGATTGCTGTTTCCACAGATGAAGTCGCCCAGTAAATTACGAATGCCAATAATAATACAATGGAACCTGATAATATAAAAAAGGCGACTTTCCAAACATTCATTCATCTGACACTCCTATTCAATCTTACAAATGGTTCTATCAGCACTAATCTTTTAGTATGCATCAAACTCTATTAAATATACATGCATTTGTAATATTTATTATAAGTTGATTGGAAAATTTAATAAAAGAATACGCTTATAAACATAAAAAAAGTGTCTACTCCCTTCGAACAGGTTGTTGACACTTCGATTCCAATATTTAGTTATTCTGCAAAAAACACTAATGCAATGGCTCCTCGACCGGCGTGAGTACTAACGATTGGGGAAGTAACCGTTACTTCAATATCGCAAAAGCCCGATTGTTCAATCAGTTCTTTTAACGGTGCTCCTACATTTTCCATCCCACCTGCATGAGAGATGCAGATCGATTTGACCTGTTTCCCTGTAGTATGTTTTATATACTCTTTAAACATATATTTTACCACTTGACTATAACTTCTTACTTTGGCAACAGGTAGATACTCACCTTGTTCTAATATAGCAATAGGTTTAATGTTCAATAATGAGCCTAATAGTGCTTTTCCCTTCCCTATTCGGCCACCTTTGACAAGATTCGTTAGCGTATCTAAATAAATATACATTTTAGTATTAACGCGAACTTCTTTCAACCTTTCGATGATGTCATGGACAGAAGCTCCAACTTCTCTCATCCGCACCGCTTCCCGCACTTGGATTGCTAATGCAGAGGCGATGAATTGTGAATCAAATATGATTACCTTTGCATTGGCGATTTGTGCTCCTTGTTGAGCTGAGCTTAATGTGCCGCTTAAATTGCCAGCAACGTGTATTGAAATGATTTCATCGCCATCTTTTCCTAATTTTTCATAAATCTCTGCAAATTGGCCTGGCGCTGGCTGTGAACTTTTCGGTAATTCCTTTGCTTGATCCATCATGTCTAAAAATGGTTCAGGATGAATCTCCACCCCATCAACGTATGTTTTTCCATCAATGTGCACCGTCAGAGGAACAATATGGATATCTTTTTCTAACGCCTCTTCTTTTGAAATATCACTTGATGAATCCGTCACAATATGAATCTTTCCCACTTGCACACTTCCTCTAGCTAATTTGAATTATTATATAAAGTGATGATCCCGGTTGTAAAGATGACAACTGTCATAACTTTCATGGGTATTTGAAATATGTGACAAATGATAGTGTTGTATTGAAATGTATTCATGTAACCTATTCATTATTAGGAGAGTGATAAGATGAACAATATCCATCAAATTGATTACAAAAATTGGAAAGAAGAATTTTGGAATGCCATCACTCACGGAATTGGATTACTTTTAAGTATTCCTGCTTGTGTTTTGTTAATATTATTGGCTGTGCATAATGAAAGCGTCGTACAAATTATTTCCTACTCCGTCTTTGGTGCATCGTTAATTGTGTTATTTTGTATGTCCACTTTATTACATAGCATGCCGGAAAAATATAAAAAGTTTTTCTCCATTCTCGATCATTCCTCGATCTATGTATTAATTGCAGGAACGTATACTCCGTTTTTGTTGATTGCTGTAAACGGGACACTTGGACTTGTACTATTATGTATTATTTGGTCCATTGCCTTGTTTGGAATTGTGTTTAAATGCTTGTTTATTCACCAATTTGAAACTTTTTCTTTAATATTATATTTGGCAATGGGATGGCTTATTATGTTTGCTATTAAACCGCTCTATGCATTTTTACAGTTAGAAGGTTTTATTGTACTTCTTGCCGGAGGATTGTTTTTCACAATAGGTTCCATTTTTTATGCTTGGAGAAAACTTCCTTATAATCACGCAATTTGGCATTTATTTGTCATCGCAGGATGTACGTGTATGGTGGTTTGTGTGGCGGTTTATTTGTAACAAAAAGATGATGAGGGGGATAATAGTTAAAGCCGCTCCGATAATAGTCATTTTAAATCAGATATTGGCCAAATGAATTCATCTAATAGCAAATTAACTAAAATGAGACTGCAATGAAGCGGATATTAACCAAATCCGCTATGATAATAGTCAAAGTCGTCTCGATAATAGTCATTTTAAATCAGATATTAGCCAAATAAATCTATTTAATAGCCAACCATTAAAAATGAGATGGTTATGAAACGGATAATAGTCAAAGTCGCCTCGATAATAGTCATTTTAAATCAGATATTAGCCAAATAGACCCATTTAATAGCCAACCAATAAAATGAGATGGTTATGAAGCGGATAATAGTCACAGCCGCTCCGATAATAGTCAATTCAAATTGAATATTGGCCAAATGAATCCTTTTAATTGCCATTCAACTTAAAGAAAATGCATTAAGCATATACATCCAAACTTAAATGGAAAATAGTCAACTCGAATAAAATAATGGCCATTCATCAAAAAGAAAAAAGTGCGAAATAGTCGCACTTTTTTCCATTATCATACTGGACTTACTCCATGTTTACGCTCTGAGAATACGAGATATTTTGAAGAATAAGCATGAAGTCTTGCAGTCAATACTTGACGCAATTCATTTGGCTCGATGACATCGTCCACGATTAATTCTGAAGCTAACTTATAAATATCGATTTCTTCACGATATTCATTTCGTTTTTCTTCAATAAATGCTTGTTGTTCTTCTTTTGGCAGTTGAGCTATCTTATTCGCATAAACCGCATTCACTGCCGCTTCAGGTCCCATAACTGCAATTTGCGCTGTTGTTAATGCAATCACACAATCAGGTTCAAAAGCAGGACCTGCCATTGCATATAATCCAGCACCGTATGCTTTTCTCACAATGATTGTAATTTTTGGAACTGTCGCTTCACTCATCGCAAAAATCATTTTTGCTCCATGGCGAATGATTCCTTGTCTTTCCACTTGAGTACCAATCATAAATCCTGGTACGTCCGCCAAGAAGATTAATGGAATATGGAAAGCATCACATAGGTTGATGAATTTAGCCGCTTTATCAGCAGAATCGTGGAATAATACTCCGCCTTTGACTCTCGGTTGGTTCGCTACAATTCCAACCGCTTGTCCATCAATCCGCGCAAAACCAGTAATGAGTTCTGCTGCAAACAGCTTTTTCACTTCACAGAACGAACCTTCATCAATGATTCGATCAATTAAATCATACATATTGAAAGGTACGTTTTGATTTTTTGGAATGATCTCCTCAATTGTTTTTTCGAATTGAGCTGGCAATTTTGGTGCTTGTACTGGAGGTTTTTCGCGATAATTATTTGGGAAGTAGCTTAAATATTTTCTTGCGTATTCAATCGCTTCTTCTTCCGTCTTTGCAAGAACGTCTCCACAACCAGATACAGAGCAATGCATTTTTGCTCCGCCCATTGTTTCTAAATCTACTTTCTCACCAATTACCATTTCAGCCATTCGAGGAGAACCTAAATACATGGATGCATTACCATCCACCATGATGACCACATCACAGAATGCCGGAATGTAGGCGCCACCTGCTGCAGATGGACCAAATAATAAACATACTTGAGGTACTTTACCCGATAGCTTTACTTGGTTATAAAAAATGCGCCCCGCTCCTCTTCTTCCTGGGAACATTTCCACTTGGTCAGTAATACGAGCTCCTGCAGAGTCAACTAAATAAATGATTGGACAAGCTAGTTTCTCAGCAGTTTCTTGAATGCGCAAGATTTTTTCAACTGTTCTTTTACCCCATGATCCTGCTTTTACCGTTGAATCATTGGCCATAAAACAAACTGTTTGTCCATGGATTTTGCCTATCCCAGTTACAACTCCATCTGCCGGCAAATCTCCCGCCATTACGTTTGCAAATATGCCATCTTCAATTAATACATCCTCATCAAAAAGCAATTTAAGTCGATCGCGTACAAATAATTTCCCTTGCTCTTTATTTTTTTGATGGTATTTCTCATGTCCACCTTTTTTAATTTCTTCTATTAAATCTGCGTGGGATTTTTTTGTTACCGTATCACCCATGAATGAATCCTCCTTTGGCTCTGAAAGCGTAAATTAAGTTATCTTCCTACATATTGAGGTTGTCTTTTTTCTTGGAATGCTACTAAACCTTCCATACGGTCTTCAGTGTATAGCAACTCGTTATATGCAAGTTCTTCGATTTTTAATCCCGTTGTTAAATCGACTTCAATCCCTTTATTAATGGCAATCTTTGCTTGAATAAGTGATAACGGTGCATTTTTGGCAATTTCTCTAGCCAGTTCTGTCGCTCTTTTTAGTAAATCTTCTTTTTCAACGACTTCGTTGATGAGATTGATTTCAAGGGCTTCGCTTGCTGTAATTCTTCTTGCTGTATAAATTAATTCTTTCGCCTTTCCAAGACCAATTAAACGAGGTAAACGCTGCGTACCACCAGCACCTGGAATAATGCCTAAGGAAACTTCCGTTAAGCCCATTTTTGCCTCACTGCTGGCAATGCGAAGATCGCACGCTAGAGCTAATTCCAATCCGCCGCCGAAAGCAACGCCGTTTAAAACAGCGATGACTGGTTGTGGCAGAGCTTCTACTCGATTGACCGTACTGCCAATGAGTCTTACTGTTTCACGAACTTGTTGTTCGTTCATATTTTTGCGCTCTTTTAAGTCTGCCCCAGCGCAAAAGGCTTTATCACCACTGCCGGTAATTAATACAACACGAATTTCTCGATTTTTAGCAACCTCATCCAAACATTCATTGAGGTCCGTCAATAATTGAATGGACATCGCGTTTGCTGCTTCTGGCCTATTTAACGTAATGAGACCAATGCCCTTTTCGATTTCGTTAAACTGTACGAGCGTTGTCAACGTTAGCGCTCCTTTCATTTCTTGCAATTTCCATTTGCTTTGAAACTAATTTCTTACCAATTTTTTCTTCAATGAAAAATGCTGATTCGATCAGTGCTTCTTGATTAACGCCAGTTTCGATGTTCATGGCAGAAAGCATGTATAATAAATCCTCAGTGGAAACATTTCCTGATGCTCCTTTTGCATATGGACATCCACCAAGCCCACCAGTTGAACTATCGAATGTCGTAATACCCATTTCTAAAGATTTCACTACATTTGCGAGAGCCGTACCTCTCGTATCATGGAAATGCATGGCAAATAGATTTGATGGGAAGTGTTTTAATAATGTAGAAAGTAAACTTTCCACTTGCGTTGGAACCCCGACGCCAATTGTATCTCCTAATGAAATTTCATAAACTCCCATTTCCGCTAATCGGTCCACTACTTTTAACACCTGTTCTGGTGAAACAGGTCCATCATAAGGACAAGCAATCACCGTTGAAACGTATCCGCGCACTTTTACATTTGCTTTTAACGCTTCATCCACAACTTCTTTTAATACAGGAAACGTCTCATCAATCGTTTTATTAATATTGCTTTTATTATGGCCTTCACTAGCGGACATAAACACACTGACTTCATTTACGTTGCAAGTTAAAGCCCTCTCAAGCCCGCGAATATTCGGAACTAAGGCAGCATACGTTACTCCCTTTTCTCGATTGATTGACTTTAATACTTGCTCACTGTCAGCTAATTGTGGAATCCACTTCGGATGAACGAAGGAGGATACTTCAATATAGTCTAATCCTGTTTTACTTAATAAGTTGATCCAATCCACTTTGTCTTGTGTCTCAATGAACTTGGATTCATTTTGCAATCCATCTCTTGGACCAACTTCTTTAATTGTCACTTTCGTTGGAAGATGCATCCTTTTCACCCTATTCGATTTCTAAAATGTCATCATCTACGTTAATAAAATCGCCTTCTTGAACAAAGATTTTTTTCACAACTCCTGCTGCTTCAGAAGCAATCGGAATTTCCATTTTCATTGATTCTAAAATTACAACATCTTGTCCTTCTTGTACTTGTTCCCCTTCAGATACAACAATTTTCCAAACTGTTCCTGCCATATTTGCTTTTACTACTGTCATCATAATCCCTCCAAATATTATTACTAACTAAATGAAAAATATTGAATAGCTGTTCAATGATGGAAAGAAAAGCTATTATCATTGAACAGCTTAAATTTACTTACTTAACCTGAAATTCAGGTAGATAATATTCATCTACAAAACTTGTAGTAATATTACCTTTTCTAAATTCTTCGTGACTTGCAATTTTAATAAGCATTGGAATATTTGTCTTAATTCCTTCTAGTTTGTATTGTTTCAATGCTTCAACTAAACGTTCACATGCTTTTTCGCGCGTCTCACCGAAACAAATCAATTTGCCAATCATCGGGTCATAGAATGGCGTAACCGCTGATCCTGATTCAACAGCACAATCGTTTCGAATTCCTTCCCCTTCAGGCAATTCCAGTAAAGTAATTGTCCCCGGTGAAGGATAAAACGTTACTGGATCTTCGGCATAAATTCGCGCTTCAATCGCATGTCCTTTCATCTTGATTGAATCTCTCGAAATCTCCAACGGCAACCCTTCTGCAACCCGAATTTGTTGTTCTACAAGGTCAATTCCCGTAATTTCTTCCGTTACAGGATGTTCCACTTGCAATCGAGTATTCATTTCTAAGAAATAGAAATTTTCTTTGTCATCTACTAAAAACTCAAAAGTTCCAGCATTAGTATAGCCAATATACTTCGCTGCCTGAACAGCTGCTTCTAACATTTTTTCTCGCGTTGCATCTGAAATTGTTGGAGATGGTGCTTCCTCAATCACTTTTTGATTTCGACGTTGGATTGAACATTCTCGTTCAAAAAGCGGTACTACATTTCCATGTACATCGGCGATAATTTGCACTTCTACGTGGTGAGGATTTTCAATGTATTTTTCAATATACATCGTGCCGTCACCAAAATAAGACTGTGCTCGCTTTTTATTGCCTTCAAAGGCTTTTGAAAGTTCATCGCTATTATTAATTCGTTGCATGCCGATGCCACCGCCGCCGCTAGAAGCTTTTAACATTAACGGATAGCCAATTTGATCTGCTATTTTGACTGCTTCTTCTACGTTTTCAATAGCAACGTCTACCCCTTCGATAATTGGTACCCCTGCTTCTTTCATTTTAATCCTTGCTTCTAACTTACTTCCCATTGCAGCGATTACGTCATGTTTCGGTCCGATAAAAACAATGCCTTCTTCTTCACATCGTTTTGCAAAATTGGGATTTTCAGAAAGTAAGCCATAACCGGGATGAATCGCATCGACATTTGCATTTTTAGCAACTTCTATTATTTTTTCAATATTTAAATAACTTAAAGAAACAGGGGGTTTACCAATTTCATACGCTTCGTCGGCTTCTCGAACGAATAGGGATTCACGATCTGCCTCCGAATAGACCGCTACTGTACGAATATTCAATTTTTTGCAGGTACGAATAATTCTTCTAGCAATTTCTCCGCGGTTTGCAATTAATATTTTCTTAAACATCGGCATACTTCTCCTTCCTACTAGTGTACAAGTTTTGCAGTAAATTGTTCTCTCAACTTATATTTTTGAATTTTTCCTGATGCTGTCATTGGATATTGGTCTACGAAGAAGATATATCTAGGAATTTTATGTTTAGAAATTTTTCCATTGCAAAACTCGCGAATTTCATCTTCCGTTGCTGTTTCACCTTTCTTTAAGATGATAAATGCAGCCACTTCTTCTCCATACTTTTCATCTGGCACACCAACGATTTGTACGTCATAAATTTTTGGATTTTTATATAAAAACTCTTCAATTTCACGAGGATAAATATTTTCTCCACCGCGAATAATCATATCTTTCAAACGGCCTGTAATTCGCACATAGCCGTTTTCATCCATTGTAGCAAGGTCCCCTGTGTGAAGCCAGTTATCTTCATCAATGGCTTCTTTTGTGGCATCTGGATTATTATAGTAACCTTTCATCACGTGATAGCCACGCGTACAAAGTTCACCTTGCGTATTAGGCGGCACTTCTTTACCAGTTGTTGGATCAATGATTTTTACTTCCACATTCGGTAAAGCTCGCCCTACTGTACCCACTTTTAAATCAAATGGATCGTCTGTGCGTGTTTGTGTAATTACTGGTGAAGATTCAGTCTGTCCATAGCAAATCGTAATATCTTTCATATTCATTTTTTGAATAACAGCTTTCATTACTTCTTCAGGACAGTTGGAACCAGCCATTACACCTGTACGTAGTGATGATAAATCAAATTCATCAAAATTAGGTAAATTCAATTCACTAATAAACATCGTTGGTACACCATGTAAGGCAGTACATTTTTCTTTCTCCACCGTTTTTAAAACTTCCACTGGATTATATTCTTGAATCGGCACCATCGTACCGCCAACGCTTACAATGGCCAATGTTCCAATGACGCATCCGAAACAGTGGAAGAACGGAACTGGAATACATAGGCGATCTTCATTAGTCAGCTTCATACTTTCTGCAATATTAATGGCATTGTTTACGATATTGTAATGTGTTAACATAACACCTTTCGGGAATCCTGTTGTTCCGGAAGTATACTGTAAATTAATGACATCATCATAGTGAAGAGAAGCTTTTCTTTGTTCTAATTCTTCATCCGACACTTGATCTGCCAGTTTAATGACGTCACTCCAGTTGTATACTCCGTCGAATTGGTTTTCGCTTATGATGATAACATTTTTCAACATCGGTAAGCGTTTTGATTTCAGTTCCCCAGGTTTACAAGTTTTTAATTCAGGGCAAATTTCGTAAACTGTATCAATGAAGCGATGGTCTTTAAATTGCTCAATTAAAATGAGCGTTTTGGAATCGGATTGCTTTAATAAATATTCAAGTTCTGCAGTTCGATAATTTGTATTGACCGTTACGAGCGGAGCACCCATTTTGCCAGTAGCAAATTGTAATGCTACCCACTCTGGTACGTTTGTTGTCCAAACGGCGATATGATCACCCTTTTCAATTCCAAGGGCCATGAGTGCTTTCGCTACTTGATCAGACCAAGCATCAAATTCTTTATACGTTAATCGTAAGTCTCGGTCTGAATAGACAACTGCCTCCTTATTTGGATATTTCTCCGCTTGCTCCTCCAACAATTGACCAATAGTTTTATAAACAAGATCAGCCATTCAGTTCCTCCTTCAAATTTTTTTAGCAACCTATTAATCTAGATATTACTAATCTTTGAACTTCAGAAGTTCCTTCACCAATTTCCATTAATTTAATGTCACGTAAATGTCTTTCCACATCGTATTCTTTCATGTAACCATAGCCACCGTGAATTTGAATCGCTTGGTTACATACTCTAAAGCCCATTTCCGATGCGAAAAGTTTTGCCATTGCTGCCTCCTTTCCAAATGGTTTATTGTTGTCTTTCAACCATGCTGCCTTATATACCATGTTGCGAGCTAATTCTATTTCCATTGCCATGTCAGCTAATTTAAACTGAATGGCTTGGAATTTAGAAATCGGTTGGCCAAATTGATATCTTTCTTTTGCATATTTCAACGCTTTTTCATAAGCGGCTTGAGCAATCCCTACAGAAAGAGCTGCAATGGAAATTCGTCCACCATCTAATGTTTGTAAGAATTGGCTAAATCCTCGTTTCGGATCACCTAACACGTTTTCTTTTGGTACACGAACATTTTCTAATACAATCTCACAAGTGTTAGATGCACGAACACCCATTTTGTCATAATCGCAACGAATTTTTACGCCAGGAGCATCAGTAGGAACAATAAGAGATGTGATGATTTTCTTTCCATCTTCTCTTTTACCTGTTACAGCTGTTACAATTACTTGTCTAGCGTATCCAGCATTCGTAATCCATTGCTTTTCACCGTTGATGATATATTCATCACCAACTAGTTCAGCTTTCGTTTGAGTACCACCTGCGTCAGATCCAGCATTTGGTTCTGTTAAACCAAAGGAACCAAGTGTTTCTCCTTTCGCCATTGGAACAAGCCATTTTTGCTTTTGCTCTTCTGTTCCGAAATAATAAATAGGAGATGCACCCAAACTGATGGCAGCAGCGTAACTTAGTCCTGTACCGCCACAAGCTTTTCCGATTTCTTCAACCGCAATCGCGTAAGAAATCGTGTCTCCTCCTGAACCGCCGTATTCTTCCGGGAACGGAATACCTAGTAGTCCAAGTTCACCCATTTTCTTAAATGTTTCAATTGGGAATGTGGAATTTTCATCATGTTCTCTTGCATACGGTTTAATTTCTTTTTCTGCAAAATCTCTTACCATTTCTTGAATCATTAATTGTTCTTTTGTTAATTCGAAATTCATGAACATTTCCCCCTATTTTTAAAACCGACTAGTCGGTTTGTTTTTGACCTATGGTTATTCTATTAATTGATTTAATTGTTTAGCTTCAACCAATCCTTGCTCTGTGACAATTGAGCGGAGGATTAAATCTTTGAAAATGGCTGTAATTTCTTCCATAGTCATTGGTCCATCTTGCTTAAACCATTTGTAAGTCCAATTGATCATGCCGATTATCGCCATTGTTACAATATTGGCTGGCAATTCATTTCGAAAATCTCCACTTTCTTGGCCTTCAACAATCACCTTTTCAAGCAACTTTCGATAGCGATCTCGTTTTTCATTGATAACTTGTTTAAATTCATGATTTAGATAAGCGCTTTCTTCGTAAAAAACTGTAATGTACGGTTTATACATGTCAAAAACTTTAATGAATGAATTCAGTATGGCGGATAATCTAGAAATCGGCGTTTTATTCTCCGTGTAGGAAAGTTCCGCTTTTTCTATCACATAGGAAATAAATACATCATGGATTTCATATAGCAACTCATCTTTTGACTTATAATTGTGATAAAATCCGCCTTTCGATGTTCCCGCTTCTAAGACGATTTTATCTACCGTGACTCCGTGATAACCATGTTCCTGAAATAAGTGCAATGAAGTTTCTAAAATTCGTTCTTTAACTGATTTTTTCATTTTTTTCCGCCTTTCGGTTTCACGTTTGAACCAAGCGCTAATAGAAATATATTTATTTTCTTAGAATTTTATGACATAAAACATATAAATTTCAACAAAAAATTTTTTACCACTCTATAAGATTTGGTGAAATGCTATATTCAGCTTCTGTTTTGCTCTTTAATTCTTCCAAGGAAATGTCCTTTAATTTTTCTATTAAAACCATTCCTTCTTCCGTGAAATCAAATACAGCTAATTCCGTAATTAAACGGTCCACTACACCTTGACCTGTAAGCGGCAAAGTACATTCTTTTCGTACTTTTGGCTCTCCTTTTTTGGACAAGTGCTCCATGATTACAACGACGCGTTTCGCCCCTTGCACTAAATCCATCGCACCGCCCATTCCTTTTACCATTTTTCCTGGAATCATCCAGTTAGCCAAATCACCCTTTTCAGACACTTCCATTCCACCTAAAATCGCTAAATCAATATGTCCACCGCGAATCATGGCAAAGGATTCAGCACTATCAAAAAATGCTGCGCCTTTTACAGCAGTTACCGTTTCTTTACCTGCATTTATTAAATCCGGATCCACTTCATCCTCTGTCGGATATGGACCAATACCAAGTAAACCATTTTCAGATTGTAATAAAACTTGATAATCGCTTGGAATTTCATTGGCGACAAGCGTCGGCATACCGATACCAAGATTAACATTCATGCCATCTTTTATTTCTTTCACAGCGCGTTTCACAATTTTCTCTCTAGTTGTGAGAGTCATCTTAATAAACCTCCTCTTTTTTTCGCGTTGTCTTTCTTTCAATCCGTTTTTCGTAGTGGTCGCCAACTAAAATACGTTGAACGTAGACGCTAGGCGTATGAATTTGATCAGGATCTAATTCCCCTACTTCAACCAGTTCTTCTACCTCTGCAATCGTAATTTTTCCAGCCATTGCAGCTAAAGGATTAAAGTTTCTTGCTGTTTTCCGGTAAACTAAGTTTCCTAATTTATCGCCTTTCCATGCTTTTACAAATGCAAAATCACCCACGATTGCTCTTTCTTCGATATACGTTTTTCCATCAAATACTTTTGTTGGCTTTCCTTCTGCAATAGGTGTCCCAACTCCTGTTGCTGTATAGAATGCTGGAATACCGGCACCTCCAGCACGAATTCTTTCTGCTAGTGTACCTTGAGGTGTTAATTCAACTTCAATTTCCCCATTTAAAAATTGTTGTTCAAAGGTTTTATTTTCCCCTACATAGGAAGCGATGATTTTAGAGATTTGCTTATTAGCAAGCAGCAATCCAAGTCCCCAATCATCTACTCCACAGTTATTGCTGACAACCGTTAAATTTTTTGTTCCCTTTCTTAAAATGGCTTCAATCGCTTTTTCAGGGATGCCACATAATCCAAATCCACCAACGATAATGGTATCCCCATCTTTCAAGTCTTGGATGGCTTCATCAAAAGATGTAAAAACTTTTGACATGTTGTGAGTCCTCCTTTATCTTTTTAGCAACTAAATATATCTATATTTTAAAAATATGTGTAATAGAATAGTTTTATACTAAATTTTTATTAGAAAAATAAATTATTATATTAATATTCTGAAAAACGTTTCCATTCCAAAACTAATGATGATGTATGATGAAATAGTGAAAATCATACCATCACCGTCATGGATGAATCAAATTCCTTAATACCCTAAAGAAGAAAATTAAAACACGAAGGAGAAAATTTTGAAAAAATTAAGATTGTTTTCAATTGTTTTTATTATATTTCTTTCAATCATTTTGTTCAATAAATTTCTTATCCACTCTTTTCAATCGACAATATCACTCCAAAAGGAGCAATAGAAAAATGGGAAAAATTGAAGTTGTAGGTGTTTCTATTTGGTATATTACTACACCTGAAAATGAGGAAATGAAATAAGCAGATGAAAACATTATGTTCAAAAAGTTGAGAACGTTTCATTGCTATTACTCAAATGTGGAGGAAAGAGTATGTACTTGTTAAAGTACATCGTAAAACGAAAAGTATATTAGAAAACTAACAGATACTATTATTAAATATTATTCAGAAGTAGATTTTTTGAAGTTCCATTTTGATAATTGACAATTTCATAATTACAAAAAGAGCGCCAAATTCTTAGACGCTCCTTTAATCATCTGGTTATTTTTTTTCATAAACTAAATATTGAAACGTATATCCTTCATCGGCTTTAAAAACTTCACTTGATGAAACGATTTTCCATTCTTCACCGTATGCCGGAAAGTATGTATCACCTTTAAATTCATGATTAATAAGTGTAATATACAATCGATCTGCAATCGGCAATGCAAGTTTAAAGATTTGTTCTCCGCCGATAACCATGATCTCCTGAGCATCACCCGCAAGTTTCAATGCTTCATCGAAACTTGAAACCACTTCAATCCCTTCATGAGTATATTCTTTGTTTCTAGTTATCACAATATTTCTTCTCCCAGGCAAAGGCCGTCCGATAGATTCAAATGTTTTTCTCCCCATAATAATTGGTTTTCCCATTGTTTTTTCTTTAAAATATTTTAAGTCCCCAGGTAAATGCCAAGGCATTTGATTTTTATATCCAATTACTCGATTATTGTCATGTGCTACAATTAGTGAAATCATGCTCTCTCTCCTATTTTAAATTTCATTTTATTTTTACCTTGATTCCATGATTTTCAGTAAAATTTCTTCATACATACTAGTCATTTTTGCATAATGTTCAAATTAATTATACAAAAGGTTTCATGGAAAGGATTCATTTTGATTTATCTATTCTTGTTTCTCTTTTTACAACAACTGCACCTAAAATTGCTCCGATTGTTGCTGCTAACATATTTACTATTATTTTGATTTTTAATGATAAATCATTATTAATATATACAATGTTCACATTAACTAAAAACACAGTAATAGCCGCAAAAATTGCAGGATAAAGTGTTTTTTTCATGTTAATCACCTTATTATTCTAAATTATTTATCACTGTGGATAAACTAAAAATTTTCAATCGGATACCAATAAAAGATTTTATTAATAACTAATATATTCCATTATAACTTAGTTTTTTATTGTTTCATGCATATTAAATTTTAAGTATTAACTGTCTCAAGCGATATTTTTTCTCAACATCCTAAGACCCCTCAACTACCATCGGTGCTGACTCCGAAGCACGTTGACCGGCGAATCTCTGCGTCAGCTTCAGCGGTCCGATGCTCACGTACATAGTACGCTCCGCTCCGAGCTGCCTCGCTTCCTTGAACTTCTTGGTCCCCGTGCTTCTCGTCTCCTCCAAATAATTGTTTTGCTTTCGTTTTAAATGCCACTTCTCTATCGCGCCGTTCGGACTTTCAGTCCTTGGTAGTAAGGGGCTTCAATTTCTGCAATAAAAAAGCACCACTATTGTGGTGCCTTTTTGCGAAGCGCTCGTCTATCTCTCACAAGGGGACCCCTTAACTACCATCGGCGCTAACTCCGAAGCACGTTGACCAGCGAATTTCTGTGTCAGCTTCGGCAGTCCGGTGCTCACGTACATAGTACGCT
>NZ_JAAXPW010000034.1 GCF_012396605.1 Ureibacillus thermosphaericus | reverse complement strand
AAAAGACAGCGTCACTCAACGCCCGTAAACTCTCGGTTTCATGGAGTTGGGCATACAAAAGCAGTTTCATAAATGAAGCCATATAAAGCTTCTTGGTATAGTGATTTAATTGATGTGTTTTCACTAGGTCGTCAAATAATGGACGATTAATCGGTGAAAACCATTGTTCAAATGATGTTTTTCGTGTAAACTTATCCATGGTTTTGTCCTTTGTATTGGATTTGGATGGTTTACTACCACCCAACCATTATAAAGGATTTTTTTGTGTTTAGATTATATTTCAGAAAATTTCGGTTTATTTGAAGGTGTTAAATTATTTTAATGCGACGCTAGTGATACATATTGCAAAAAAAAAAACGCCTGTTAAAAGGCGGGATAATAGTGAAATTTATTGAACTATTTCAAGTGATAGGAAATTGGCGATATTTGTAAAATAATTATCTTTAATCATGTTGTACGACAGGATGGGCGTCATCAATGACTCTGATAGGGCGCATCATATCGTGATCTTCATGTTCGAGCAAGTGACAATGCCAAATATAGTTCCCCGTATGTTCTTTCCAATGCATGATGACTCTTGTGACCATTCCGCTAGGAGCGCTCACCGTATCTTTCCATCCTCTTTCGTAGTCGAGAGGCGGTTCTGGATCACCTATAAACTCAAGAATTTCCCCGTTGGAATTTTGGTATAATTCAAGATCAAACGGTCTTCGATCAAGAATTTTGAATTGTACTAAATGAATATGCATAGGATGGGCAATTGGTGTGGCATTGATAAATTCCCAAATTTCAACACTATCTAAAGAAGGTTTTTCTGAGCATGGATCGTGATACATTTTATTATCTAGCATCATCATAATTCTACCGTATTGATCTTCTCCGACAGATAAAGGTAGCTTACGAATGACATGAGCGTGGTGTTCATGTAAATCCATTGATTCAGCAAGTTTAGTTGGAATCTCACTTGTATCTTTTCCTTTTAACGGGCGAGTTACACGAAACTCCATAATGTCCCTTTTGGGCTCATCTTCATCAAATAACGTATTAATTAATTTGATTTTTTGCCCTTTGAACGAGGAGAAGTCGACGATTACATCTACTCGTTCCGCTGGCATAAGCTGTATAGAAGTAACTTTAACAGGTGCAGTTAAAAAACCGCCATCCGTACCAATGAGATAAAATGGTTCCCCATTTTCAAGTTGGATATTGTAAGTAGAGCTGTTCGCACCATTTAAAATGCGGAATCGATATTTTCTTGGTTCTACCTCTAAATACGGCCAAGCTTTTCCGTTAACAACCATCACATCTCCGTTGAAAAATGGAACAATGGTAGGAATAAATGGTGCTGGAATTGGGAATGGTGCATCTTCCGGTGGACGATCTGGATAAAATAATGATCCATCTTCGTTAAATGACTTATCTTGGAGGAGAAGAGGATATTCATAATCTCCTTTTGGCAAATTTAATCGATCTTCTAATGCATCTCGGATGATATAAAAACCTGTCAGACCTGCATAAACATTTAATCTTGTCATCGCCATTGTGTGATCATGATACCAAAGGGTCGCTGCTGGCTGATGATTTGTGTATTCATGAACCTTTCGTTTAAATTTTGGTCCCGTATATTCATAGTTTTGTGTATACCAAGCTTCTGGATGACCATCGCTTTCCCAAAATACATTAGCACCGTGTACATGAACAACTGAACGAACTTCTGGTGAGTCACCTACACCGTGCAATGTGCGATCGATAGGTAAGAAATGCTTTTTTGGAAGTTTGTTTAAATATTTCACATAAATTTTTTTGTCTTTTCTTGCCTCAATTGTTGGCCCCGGATAAATTCCATCATATCCCCACACTTTTGTTAATGGAAAGTCTCGGTGAAATCGATGAAACGCTTCTTTCATCGTAATTTCAAAATATGAATTGGTTGGATAGTTAGGGTTGGGTTTCGGTTTCACTACAGGGGGTTTTTGTAAAGGCGTTACAAACTTTGGTATTGAAGCAGGATCTTTCGGGTTTACTTTCGTTTTAGGCAATTTTTCACTTCCTTTGTCATACTTTCATATCTATCCTATTCATCAGCATCATCTTATGTTTCTAATAGTGGGACAGATAGAACGTATGATGACAGACCATTAAAGTCAAATTTGAAGCTGATTGATGGTAATGATGTCTAACTATGCTGTAAAAACACATGGCGAAATGTAAATTAGTGGGTTTGCCTAATTGGAAGATTGTTGGTGGAAAAATTTATGAGAGTTTTGCATATTCGTTAGTGAATATTAGGCTATTGGAGTCGCATCTGATTCTTTCGGTACCTTATTCGCAACAGTAATTAACTCGAATAGAAGCATATGTTTAATTTATTCCTTAGTTCACAAGTTGGAAAATAGAATAAAAGACCCCTATCTAATGCGGGGTCCTTTATGTTAAAAAAGTTTTTATATTACCTTAAAGGGCACAATGAGAAGATTATCCAATCTATTTAATATTATGTTAAATGTTTAAGCTATCAATAAAGTTTTCAATTTCTTCTTGTGTTTTGCGGTCGCGGCTAACGAAACGTCCAATCTCTTTTCCATTGTTGTAAGCGATAAAACTTGGAATTCCAAAAACATCAAGTTCGCCGCACAAATCTAGAAAGTCGTCACGATCTACTAATACAAACGTATATTGAGCATATTTTTCTTCGATTGCCGGAAGGAATGGTTTAATGAATATGCAGTCTTTGCACCAATCTGCTGAAAACACAAAGATTACACGTTCGTCGTTTTTTAGTTCATGAAACTGTTCAATGGATTGTAGTGATTGCATTGTTTCTCCTCCAAGTGAATGTATTGTAAGTTAAAAGGTATCATACCATATTATTTAAACCAAAACAAACTAAACCACTATGTTTTATTTAATACATCTTCTATCATCAGAGCGATGCTTAAATTGGTTTTTGTAAAATTATCGTTTAAATCAACATCTAACAAAGATTCGAGTTTTCGAATTTTATAATTGACGGTATTTCGATGAAGGAAAAGTTTTTTGCTAATCCGATTTACACTTCCGTTTTCTTCTAAAAAAATTTTCAAAAATTGCACATAGTCCGATCCATTCATTTGGTCGTATACATATAGGGGGCCTAGCATTTCTTGATGAAAGGATTTGATGACAGGATCGTCGTATAATGCCAAAAGAATACGATATGCACCGATATCTTTATATTTAAAAAAAGAAGATTTTTGTTGCAATTGGGTTAAATGGATCACAGTGAGCGATTCGTTATAACTTTTTTTCACTTGTTGGATTGAGTGATATTTATTTCCCATACCAATGGTTAATTGTCTTGTCCCCAGTTCTTCGTATTCCTTTTTATAAATGTTTTGAAAGATGGATTCTATTGGAATTTTCTTAGCGTGTTCATCATAGGAAAAGATGACATATATCAATTGATTATTATGTTCCAAACAAAAGAAGTGTTTGAAATATTGTTGAAACTCATAATCAATCAATTTTCGGTATTGAAAATATTTATTATTTGGTTGATCCAATAAACAAGTAATCACGCAAAAAGATTCTTCTTTTGAAATACCACGTTGCTTCAATAATTCTTTTAATTCTTCGAGAGGGGAATCGATATCAAACAGTAATTGCTGCAAAATTCTTTTTTCATTGTTTTGTTGATAGTGCATATTTTGTTTTTTCGAAATAAACTCAAAAGTCATTTTTAATAAATCCGCGATTCGATATTTCCATTCAAACTGGAAAAGAGGTAATTGCTTTTCATTCGCAAATTGAATGATTGCATTGGGGACACGAGGAATGTAGGGTCCGATATTGATAATAAAACCTGCTATTTTTTTTGCATGTGAGGACTTAATTAATCTTTCCAGTTGCCTTTCATCATTATTCATTTGAATACCAGTCGTTACAATTAATTCATTTGGTCGACAAAATGGAACTAAGTCAGCCGATTCGATTACATTAATTCCAGAAAAACTTTTATGGATTCCAGCCTGTCCACCAATTAACTGCAGATGTTGGAAATTTGGATCAGATAATAGCTCCGAAATTTTTACCATAGAATCCCCCCAAAATAAATTGATACGCGTAAATCCCCTATTGGCTTATATGAAAAAAAATTATCAAATAGAACTGTGCAACTGCACAATAATTTTCGTCAGAATGACCATTAATTGAGGATTAAGTTTCTAATAAAATTATCGTAATAAGTCACAGTTTAGTTGGTATAAAGGGGGGGGAGTTAATGTATAAGTGCAATGAGGCGAGGCTGAAAGAATCCATCATTCAGTTTAGTCAATTCGGTGCTACAAGTAACGGCGGTGTTACAAGGCTCGCCTTATCAAAAGAAGATCTTCAAGCAAGGGACTATTTCGTTCAATGTTGTGAACAACTAGGGATGGAAATAAAAACAGATGATATGGCCAATATTTATGCGACTTTGCCGGGAAAAAGGAATTTACCACCAATCGTGATGGGGTCGCATCTTGATTCCGTCGTGCGAGGCGGTCGGTTTGATGGAGTGCTTGGCGTATTAACTGCGCTAGAGGCGGTAAGAACAATCAAAGAAAATGGACTAGAATTAGAGATTCCGTTAACGATTGTGAATTTTACCAATGAAGAAGGTGCTCGTTTTGAACCGTCAATGATGAGTTCCGGGGTACTTTCTGGAAAATTCGATAAAGAACGAGTGTTAAAATCAACAGACGTAAGTTGCATCACGTTTGAACAAGCATTGAAAGAAAGCAATTATCAAGGAAGCGAAGAAAATCGGCTAAAAGAAGCCAGTGCTTTTATTGAATTGCACATTGAACAAGGTCCTGTACTAGAAGCGGAAAATGTTGAAATAGGTATTGTTGAAGGTGTAGTGGGAATGGTTTGCTATGAAATTCGCATTACAGGTGAATCAAACCATGCCGGCACAACACCGATGAAAATGCGTAAAGATCCTTTATTTTTAGCTAACAAATATATATCACTCCTCATAGAAAAACTAGGTCAAATCGATGAAGAATTAGTTTATACAATCGGTCGAATGAATGTCTCTCCAAATATTCACACAGTCATTCCTAACAAAGTTGTCTTCACGTTAGAGTCACGTCATAAAGATCCAGCAAAAATTAAACAAGTAGAAGAAGTAATCCATTCCTTACCAGAAGAAGAAGCAGGATGCAAAGTGGAAATTGAAAGGCTTTGGAATCGTGATACAGTCGTTTTTGACGAAACAATTTGCAATCAAATCGAAGAGGCTTGTAAAAGCTTTGGTTATTCATCAAAAAGGCTATATAGCGGTGCAGGCCACGATGCACAATTTATTGCAAGCTACATTCCGACAGCGATGATATTTGTGCCAAGCATCAATGGAAAAAGTCATTGCGAAGAAGAAGAAACCCCTTACGAAGATTGTGCAAAAGGTGCAGATGTATTGCTGGAAACAGTGCTGAATCTTCAAACAAAATTTTCACTAAAAGTGCAAGAAAAGCAAACTAATTAAAGGAGGAAAGGTGCTTATATGTCAAAAAAAATCATTAAAGGCGGCTGGATTGCAACTGCCTCAGATTTTTTCCAAGGTGACATTTTAATTGAAGGAGAGAAAATTGTTCAAATCGGTGGAAACATTGTTGATCCGGATGCTGAAATCATCGACGCAAGTGGAAAGTACGTGTTTCCAGGGGGAATCGATCCGCATACGCATCTAGATATGCCTTTCAATAATACGGTGACTGATGATGATTGGGAAACAGGGACAATTGCTGCAGCCTTTGGTGGAACAACAACAATAATCGACTTTGCATTAACTGCGGGGGAATCGAAGCTAGCAAATGCTGTGGAGAAATGGCACAAAAAGGCGGAAGGAAAAGCAGTTGTTGATTATGGGTTCCACTTAATGATTCATGACTTAAATGATGAAACGGAAAAAGAATTGCCTATTTTATTAGAAAAAGAAGGAATTTCATCCATTAAGGTATTTATGGCTTATGCGAAGGAATTCCAAGCATCTGATCGAACATTGTTTAAAGCTTTCAAGATAGGAAAAGAAACTGGTGTCGTTGTGATGGTTCATTGTGAAAACGGTTCCGTAATCGATGAACTGGTGGAAGAAGCACGAAGAAAAGGCCATACAGCACCAATTTATCACGCTTTGACGAGACCGCCAGAAGTGGAAGGAGAAGCGACGAAGCGAGCAATTGAACTCGCTCATATTGCGGGAGCAAAGCTTTATGTTGTTCACGTGACATGTAAAGAAGCAGTTGAAGAAATTATTAGAGCCCGAGAAAAAGGATACGAAGTTTACGGAGAGACTTGTCCACCCTATTTGGTGCTAGACCAAACAGCCCTAGAGAAACCAGGATTCGAAGGAGCAAAATATGTCTGGTCGCCTCCTTTAAGACCGAAATCTCATCAAGAGCCATTGTGGAACGCATTAAAGGCAAAACAATTACAAACGATTGGTTCGGACATGTGCTCATTTAACTACAACGGTAAGAAGCGTTTAGGGTTAAATGATTTCTCTAAAATTCCAAATGGCGGACCATTTATTGAAGACCGCTTCAGTGTATTATTCTCAGAAGGTGTTGCAAAAGGGCGCATTTCCATTACAGACTTTGTTGACATGATTGCAACGAGCGCGGCAAAAATCTTTAATTTATATCCGCAAAAAGGAACAATTGCGGTTGGCAGTGATGCAGATATTGTCATCTTTGACCCGACTGTAAAACGGACTATTTCCGCTGAAACACATCACATGAATGTCGATTATAATCCGTTCGAAGGAATGGAAGTGACAGGTGAACCGGTAAGTGTGTTGTTGCGCGGAGAGTTCATTATTAAAGACAAAGAATTCGTAGGTAAAATCGGAGGCGGTAAATATATTCATCGCAGCTTAGCTAAGGAACCAAAAAAAGAAACTCAAATCATCAATTGATAGTTTAGGAGGGGGATGTATGACAAGCCTTTTGGGGGGTCGCATTTCATCTAATTTGACTGAAAATTTTGAAGAAATTTATAAAGGAATGACACCAAGCGAAGCTATCGAAGAAGCGAATCGTTGTTTGTATTGTTATGATGCACCTTGTATTAAAGCTTGTCCAACGGCGATTCCAATTCCTAATTTTATTAAGAAAATTGCATCCGGTAATTTAAAAGGGTCAGCAAAATTGATACTTGAGGCAAATCCTATTGGAGCCAGCTGTGCAAGAGTTTGTCCAACTGAGGAGTTATGTGAAGGCGCTTGTGTTTTAGGTTCTGTTTCAAAACCGATACAAATAGGCAACTTGCAACGATATGCAACAGATTGGGCAAGAGAACAAGAAAAACCTTTATTTGAAGCAAAACCATCTAACGGCAAAACGGTAGCCATTATCGGAAGCGGTCCGGCAGGATTATCTGCAGCAAGAGATTTAGCTCGTTTAGGCTACGAAGTAACGATTTTCGAAGCGGAAAAGGAAGCAGGGGGGTTAAATTATTTCGGAATTGTTCCTTTCCGCTTACCGAAAGATGTTGTGGAATGGGAAGTACAACAAGTTGAGCAATTAGGTGTTGAAATAAAAACGAATACTCGTGTTGGTGTAGATGTTTCCGTTGATGAAATAAAAAACAATTATGATCGAGTTGTGTTGGCAATCGGAATGGGTGATGTTCCGAATTTAGGAATTGAAGGGGAAGAATTAGAAGGCGTTTATGATGCAATTCAATTTGTAAAAAATACAAAATTAGGATCTATTACAGAATCTTTCAGAGGGAAAAAAGTTGTTGTCATTGGTGCAGGAAATACAGCGATTGATGCTGCAACATGCGCAATTCGTTTAGGTGCAGAAAACGTTCAAATTTTATATAGAAGAACTAAAAATGAAATGACAGCTTATGAGTTTGAATATGATTTTGCAAAAATGGACGGCGTTGAATTTAGATGGTTAACAACGCCTGTGAAGATTATTGGAAAAGACAATAAAGTCGTAGGCATTGAGTGCATCAAAATGGAACTTGGCGAACCGGGTGAAGACGGTAGACAAAAGCCGGTACCAGTAGAAGGTTCTAATTTTGTATTAAATGTAGATGCAGTAATTAAAGCCATTGGGCAAACGCGTCACATCGATCTATTAGAAGCCTTTGGTGTGAAACATTCAGGCGGAGTTGTTCAAGTCAATGAGTGTTTAGAAACGTCTGAGAAGAATGTCTATGCATGTGGAGATGTTATCTTTGGGAAAGGTCAAGGAGAGGCAATGGTTGTAACGGCTACACAACAAGGGAAAGAAGTAGCAAAAGCTATACACGAATCGTTTGAATTACAAAAGGAAAAAGCCTAGGGGGGATTGAAACATGGCGGATTTAAGCATAAATTTAGCGGGAATTAAATCACCCAATCCATTTTGGCTTGCTTCAGCACCACCGACAAACTCTGGCTATCAAGTTCAAAGAGCTTTTGAAGCAGGTTGGGGTGGAGCGGTATGGAAAACCCTTGGTGAGCCTATTTTAAATGTCTCTTCACGATTCTCTGCATTATCATATAACGGTCAAAGAGTGGCAGGATTTAATAATATTGAGCTCATTACAGATCGGCCTATCGAAGTGAATTTGAAAGAAATCTATGAAACGAAAAAGAAGTTTCCTAATCATGCTGTTATTGCATCCTTAATGATGGAACCAAAACGAGAGAAATGGCATGAGATTGTGAAACGTGTTGAAGATGTGGGCGTAGACGGGCTAGAGTTGAATTTCGGATGTCCACACGGTATGGCAGAGCGAGGAATGGGAAGCGCCTCTGGTCAAGTTCCAGAGCTTGTTGAAAAACAAACTTATTGGGTTAAAGAAGTTGCAAAAACACCTGTTATTGTAAAGCTGACGCCAAACATTACAGATATTACAGCAACAGCAGAAGCTGCGACTAGAGGCGGTGCAGATGCAATTAGTATGATCAACACAATTAATAGTTTAATGGGTGTTGATTTAGATACATGGAACACGATACCTCATGTTGCAGGAAAAGGAACGCATGGAGGATATTGTGGTCCAGCTGTCAAACCAATAGCGCTCAATATGGTGGCAGAATGTGCAAGAAGCCCTTATATCAATGTTCCGATTTCTGGTATTGGAGGCATTTCCAATTGGCGTGATGCAGTGGAGTTTATGCTGATGGGGGCTACAGGTGTTCAAGTATGTACAGCGGCGATGCATCATGGATTTAGTATCGTAGAAGATATGATTGATGGTCTTAATAACTATCTCGATGAAAAAGGAATTTCTTCTGTGATGGATATTGTCGGAAAAGCAGTTCCGAAATATTCCAATTGGGGAGATTTGGATCTTAACTATAAAGTAGTTGCAAAAATTAACAACGATGTGTGCATTAACTGTAACAAGTGTTACATCGCTTGTGAAGACACTTCTCATCAATGTATTGAAAGATTGAATGATGAGAATGGTAATCCGATTTTAAAAGTACGAGAAGAAGATTGTGTAGGATGTAATTTATGTTCGATTGTTTGTCCGGTGGATGGCGCAATTGAAATGGTTGAAGTGAAAGACCGATTACCGAAGATGACTTGGAACGAGCGTCAAGCGGCAATTGCAAAATACTCTATGGCCAATGTATCTAGTGAATAATTCATTCTGAAAACAGGGAGAGGAAATTTTGCATAAAAAGAGTAATTACTTAAAGTCTCCTGATTTGCTTCCGATAACGCATGCAAAGAGGAACATTAGTCCGTTCGGATTCGCTGTTATTTGGGTAGGTATGGCCATTGTACTTGCGGCATTTGCCATTGGAGCGGCAGGGATTGTTAATTTGCCGCTTCCAATGGTCATTCTCGCAACGATTATTGGTTCTGTTGCGATCGGAATTTTAATGACGATTATTGGGGATATTGGCGTTGAACATGGGCTTTCTTTCCCCGTTTATATGCGGGCTCCTTTTGGAACAATTGGTACTCATATCCCTTCAGCAGTTCGTGGGATTACCGCTTCATGTTGGTTTGGAATTAACACATACTTTGGTGCTTCGGCAATAAACGGGATTTTAAACATATTATTTGGATTTGATCAATGGTTTATTTGCTTTATCCTATTTGCAACATTCCAATTAATCAATGTGTCGTTAGGAATTAAATCCATTGAACGCTTTGCGGATTTTGCAGCACCAATCATCATACTCATTTCCATTTGGATGTATATTTCCTTAGCCGATAAAGCAAGCGTGCAAGGAAAAGATATTTGGACGTGGGTTGAATCACCTGCAACAGGTGTTGCTGCTTTTACTGCCTTCATGGTTATTGTAATGGCCAATATGGGATTCTGGGCAACGCTCGCAGCAGATATGCCCTCATTATCCAGATTCTTTAAAGCGCCAAAAAATGAGCGAAATTGGTTTAAGCGTAATAAAACGCAATTAGTAGGTTCAATCATTGTGATGCCGATTTTTAATACGTTGATGATTATGATTGGTGCAGTTTGTTATGCATCGGTTGGTACTGGCGATCCAATTGTGGCGTTACAAGAAGCAGCAAGTGGATTCATCTTAGTCATCTTGCTACTAATGATTATTCTCGCCCAATGGTCAACGAATACGTCAGCAAATGTTATTCCAGCAGCAACGATATTTTCAAATATTGGTGGACCAAAAGTGCCTTTCTGGGTTGGGGTAATTATTGCCGGCATCATCGGTATATTAGCTCAACCATGGAATCTGTTTGATATTCTTACTCAGGCATTACTCATCATTGGTGGTATTTTAACATCGATTGTCGGTGTGTTGTTTGCAGATTACTATATCCTTCGTAAAAGAAGAGTGAATGTTAAGGATTTATATGAAGTAGATGGTCAATATCGTTATGCTAACGGAATTAACTGGGCAGGAATGCTTGCATGGATTATTGGGGGAATTATTGCCAATTTATTACCGACCTATTCTTCAATTGTAGGATTGGTAGCAGGTGCGGTTATTTATTATATTCTTGCAAAATATTGGTGGTTTAAAAAATATCCTCAAGCTGAAATAGTAGATCCAGATGATTCCAAATATTTAGGAATTACAGCTGGTAGGGACTGGATGATTGATGGTACAGAGACGGATGTAGAAGTGATCTTTGGAGAGCTAGAGGTGGAGGCAACCGAGCAAGTCATCCCATCGAAAAACATAGAATGAGGTGATTTGATGTCTGAAGAATATAAGGAGTTTCTTAAAGAAAAAGAAATTATTGAAAAGTATTTAGAAAAGGGATTAAAAATAGAAAAAATTTACGAAAACTTAGATGGTACAGTTGTAAAATTTTCAAATAGTGATGAAGAAATAATACTTACAACTCCAAATGCTAGAAAATTAATAGTTACAAAGTTGATACATGCTTGATTCTTTCGTGCTTAACATGTGTTGTTAAGCACTTTTTTATTTGCATAAAACTCTCCTACATAAAGGAAATTGGTATGTAAAATAATGGACTTTATTGTCATAGGAAAATCACTCATGGTTTAAAAAATTCGGGATATTCTAATGAAGAAAGGAGGATTCGTTTTGGTTCGAAAAATATTTCTCCCCTTATGTTTGGCGATTGTATGCTTTTATATATTTCCGACTTACGTAAATGCAAAAGAAACGAAGGAAAATGTTTATCAGGAAAGAATGAATTTGTACAAAAGCTACGAAACGCCATTTGTCCCATGGTATCGTTTGGCGGCGGTCGATCAATATGAAAGAAATATCCAAGAAGTACGGAAGGATATTCCGAAGCGTGAGAGTATCATCGCGATTCAGTTTTCTCCTGAATTTTGGGTTGGAGAATTGAATCCAAATGAGGAAGATACTTCACCTTTTTCAATTGGATATTTTGGGGGGAAAGGTCTTGATGGAAACGGAGATGGCAAGGCAGATCGAAATCATGACCAAGATATTCTTTATACAATGGCAACGTATTTAAGCGAATTTGGCCCGTCAGAAGAGGATTTTAAAACTGCCTTATGGGAGTATTACAAAGATGAAAAAATTATCAATCAAATTATAACCATTCAAATACTTTATAAACATTTCAATTCTATTGAGTTAGACAAGCATATTTTTCCCCTCCCAGTTCGAGGCTATAATTACAGCTATAAAGGAACTTGGGGTGCTAGCAGGGGATGGGGCGGAAGACGTATACATGAAGGAACGGATATTTTTGCAGGCTATGGCACGCCTGTTCTGTCAACTTCTTATGGTGTTGTAGAAGTGATGGGATGGAATCAATTTGGCGGTTGGCGAGTTGGCATTCGGGATAATCATAATACGTATCATTATTACGCACATTTAGCATATTTCAATAAAGATTTGAAAGTTGGAGATATTGTAGAACCGGGAACAATTCTTGGCGCCGTAGGAAGTTCTGGATATGGTAAAGAAGGAACGAGTGGAAAATTCCCTCCACATTTACATTACGGAATGTATAAATTTAATGGCCGTACAGAATGGGCATTTGACCCATATCCACATCTTTTGCAATGGGAAAAACAAACAAAGAAGGGACAAAAATAACAAGAGTTGCTTTAGCGAAAAATCGCTAGAGCAACTTTATTTTATGGTAGAAGCCGCAAACATTTTTAGCTAAAAGTATTTGAAGAATATCCAGTCTGCTAAAAAAGATTATGCTTTTCAATGAGACACTGGGAAGTAGAAAGTTATATATAGTTGGAATAAAATACCAAAATTTATATTCATTTTAACTTATTGAAAATTTTATGAGTTCATGTAACAATGATTGTAATTTAATAAAGCATTATAAATCACTAGGGGTGCTAATTCATTTTAGCTGAGAGAGGCATTGCCTCAACCCTTTGAACCTGCACTAGGTAATGCTAGCGAAGGGAAGTGGTTGTTGGGACTCGTATTATCTATTTTTATATCTTTTTGCATTCATTTCGAGTTTTAAGCCACTTCAATTTGAAGTGGCTTTTTTTAATGGTGAATTGAAAGGGAGGGAGAAATGATGAAATTTACTGACCGACTCTTTGAAAAGTATTGGTCAACTTGGAGAAAAAACCATGAACATCCGTTTGTGAAAGAGTTAGGTGCAGGCACATTGGACCCTGACAAATTCCGTTTTTATATGATTCAAGACTATTTATACTTAATCGATTATTCCAAATTGTTTGCTTTAGGTGCGGTGAAAGCGCCAAATCTTGAAGTGATGACGGTGTTTGCCAACCTGCTTTATTACACAATGAATGGAGAAATGGCGTTGCACAGAAAATATGCGAGTCGTTTTGGCATAACGGAAAAAGAGCTGGAAGAGGCAAAACCGTCTCCGGTAACGCTTGCATATACGCACTATATGTTAGCTGTTGCACAAAATGGTTCTATCGCTGAACTTGCAGCTGCTCATTTAGCTTGTGCATGGAGCTACTGGGAAATTGGATGTGAACTTGCTGAAATCGAGGGTGCTAAAGAACACGGATTATATGGAGACTGGGTAAAAATGTACAGTTCCGAAGAGTTTGGCCAATCAGCGCAATGGAATCTCGATTTGCTTAATCAATTGGCAGAAGGAAAACCGGAATCTGAACTTTTACGACTAGAAGAAATCTTCTTAAATACAACACGATTTGAATACATGTTTTGGGACATGGCATACAACAGGCAAATGTGGCCGACTGATGAAAAAGTCAATGCATGAAAGGAAGTCAATGTATTGGAACTGCATGCCATAACTGATGGAAAAAAATCAATTAAAGAGCTGAAAGAGATTATTACATCCATTGCCGATGTTGTTGATTACATTCATATACGCGAGAAAAGTAAAGTGCCCGCAGAAATCGTTGCGCTAGTAGAAGAACTTATTTATGCAGGGGTGGAGAAAGAAAGGCTTGTTATTAACGACAGGCTTGATATAGCCCTACTTACGGGTATACGGAACGTACATCTTCCAGCAAACAGTCTTCCGGCAGCAAAAGTAAAAACGGCGTACCCATATATGAGAGTTGGGGTTAGTGTGCATTCCGTTGAGGAAGCAAAAACTGCTGAAGAAGCGAGGGCAGATTATTGTCTTTTCGGTCATGTATTTGAAACGGACAGCAAAAAAGGATTGGCAGGTAGAGGAACGAATGCCCTAGGTAAAATCGTTGAACAATTGCAGATTCCCGTGATAGCGATTGGTGGAATTACGCCAGACAACGTTGAACAAGTGCTGGAGAAAAAAGTGCATGGCATTGCGGTGATGTCTACCATTTTCTCATCGAGTCAACCAAAGGAAGCCGCAATCCATTTAAAAAATATTGTTCAAAAAGGGGGATGAAGTTGCATCTTTACATTAATGGCCGAAAAACAGAAGTGCAAAGTAGTATTCAAAGTGTTGAAGATTTGTTGAAGTTTTATAAATTACAAGATCGCATAGTCGTGGTTGAACAGAATGGCGAAATTGTATTGAAAGAACAGTACAGCAAGCAGCTAGTGAATGATGGCGACAAAATTGAAATTGTCCATTTTGTTGGAGGGGGATAAACATGTTAAAAATTGCAGATAAAGTTTTTCAATCAAGATTGTTGTTAGGTACAGGGAAATTTCCGAATTTTGAGATTCAAAAGGAAGCGGTAGAAGCATCTGGAGCAGAGATTTTAACTTTTGCGGTCAGAAGAATGAATATTTATGAACCATCCCAACCGAACTTTTTAGAAATGTTGGATCTTTCCAAATACACGCTTTTACCGAATACGGCAGGAGCCAAAACAGCGGAAGAAGCAGTGAGAATTGCGAAACTCGCAAAAGCTTCAGGGTTATGTGACATGGTGAAAGTCGAAGTCATTGGGGATGATAAAACTCTTCTCCCTGATCCTATTGAAACATTAAGAGCATCAGAAATGTTATTAGAAGAAGGATTTATTGTCCTTCCTTACACTTCTGATGATGTAGTGTTAGCGAAGAAGCTGGAGGAATTGGGAGTTCATGCTATCATGCCAGGAGCTTCTCCTATTGGTTCTGGACAGGGTATTATCAATCCATTAAATCTTTCATTAATCATTGAACAGGCAAATATTCCTGTCATTGTCGATGCAGGAATTGGTTCCCCAGCAGATTGTGCGATTGCAATGGAGTTAGGTGCAGATGGCATTTTATTAAATTCAGCGGTGTCAGGTGCAAAAGATCCAGTTAAAATGGCAAAAGCAATGAAACTCGCTATTGAAGCTGGAAGACTTGGATATGAAGCAGGAAGAATTCCGAAAAAGCGCTATGCTGTTGCCTCCAGTCCAACAGAAGGGATTCTTTCATAATGGAGCGATATTCGCGACAAATTTTGTTTTCTCCGATTGGTGAGGAGGGACAGAAAAAATTACTGAAAGGCCATGTACTCATTGTTGGTGCAGGGGCACTAGGTTGCGCGAATGCTGAGATGTTAGCTCGAGCTGGCATCGGTAAAATCACTATCATTGACCGGGATTACGTCGACTTGACGAATCTCGGTCGTCAACAACTTTATACGGAAGAAGATGCAAAAAATAAAATTCCGAAAGCTGTTGCTGCACAAAAACATCTACAAACAATCAATTCAACCATTCAAATTGAAGGGATTGTTGGGGATTTTTCAATTGAATTAGAAGAGATGGTAAAAGATGTGGACCTCATCATTGATGGAACAGATAATTTTGAAACGAGATTTTTCATCAATGATGTTGCCATGAAACACGGCATACCATGGATTCACGGTGCGGTTGTAAGAAGTTATGGTATGAGCGTTTCGATCGTGCCAAAACAAACACCGTGTTATAATTGTTTGCTTCAAGTGATTCCATCCGATGGTATGACTTGTGATACCGTTGGAGTCATTAGTCCAGCGGTGCAAATCGTTGCATCTTATCAAACAGCGGAAAGCCTGAAATACTTAGTGAGTGGAGAGGTGTCTAAACAACTGGTTTCCTTTGATGTTTGGAAAAGGGAGCATTCAATTATTGACGTTTCTTCTTTAAAAAGAGAGGATTGTCCTTCATGTGGGAATAATCCCACACATCCTTACTTAACATTAGAAACAGGTTTGAAAACAGCAGTGTTGTGTGGCAGAAATACGGTGCAAATCAGACCGCACCAAAAACAACAAATTTCATTGGATCATATCTCAAAAAGACTCCAACCGCTTGTTCAAAATTTAAAAGCGAATCCTTACTTAATTTCGTTCCAAGCAGAAGATGTTCAAATCGTTCTCTTTCAAGATGGCCGGGCATTAATTCATGGAACGAGAGAAGAAGAAAAGGCTAAAAGAATTTATCATCGATATGTGGGAGCATAAAAGTGCTGAAAGTTGCTTGTCATTGGGAAAAACACGGACACCTGTTAACTATGAGCGAAGTAGAAGTGGTATCAAAATATATTATTATAGAAGAAAGCGGGGAAGGTTCTCCGCTTATTTTTTTCAATAAATTAAAAAGCCCTCCTGATCGGAGAGCTCTTTTACAAACATTGTTAAGGTAATGTTTTTAGTGCAAGCCGCCTTGCCGTAATATTATAGAAAGTTTTAAAACCACGACTCCACCAAGTGGGTGTTCGCAGAAGATTTCCTGTATATCGTCATTCACCGTAGTGTGACGCTCGCCATTCCACCTTCGATCTAAAACTCCCTTTTTCAGTTCAAAGGTTAAAACTTAATATTCAACGTACAACGCAGCTTTAATGTAATAGTAATTGAATATGTAGCCTCGTGCAAGTAAGTATCTTTTAATAAAAAAGTCAAATATTTAATATAAAAAAGTAACGGATATTAGAGATAGAATTGGATACAAAATAAAAGCCTCACTATAGCAGAATCCTTACTCTTGAGGCTTTATTTTGTTCAATATTTCATTTGTTAAATCGGCGATATTAATTTGCGTATCTTCTTTCATGACATCCTTTAAAATTTCATTTCGGAAATAATTGACACTTACTTTTAAAGGCATTTGAAGAAGATTTGTTAATGCTTGTTGATACATAATAATAAATTCTTTATCCGTATTACCTCGCTTCAGTTCAGCGAATGATTCATAAAATTGATCAAGCTTATCCGCAAATTCAAGAAGTCTGCCTTCTAACGTACCATCTTTTCCCTCTTTCATTCGCTCGAAGAAAACTTCTTGAAATTCAGGTGGAATCTCTTCTTTGATGAATTTTTCCATCATTTTTTCTTCCACGTGAGCAAGCATTTGTTTTAACTCTTCGCTTGCATGTTTTACCGGTGTTTTAATGTCACCAATAAATACTTCTGCAAAGTCGTGGTTGATTGTTTTTTCGTAAAGGGATTTCCAATTGACTTTTGCCCCATTCATTTCTTCAAGCGTTCCGAAAAACAATGCGTATTGAGCTACTTTCCAAGAATGGGCAGCAACATTGTGTTCTTCAAATTTAAAGCGCCCTGGAGCTCGAAAAATACGTTCTAAATCATTTAAACTAGTAAAAAATTTATGGATACCGATTGTAAACACTCCTAACAACCATGATTATGAAAAACCTGTGTGTTAATCATACATCAAAGTTTATCCAATAAGAGGCGATTATTAAACATTTAACATAAAAGTAAAATAGTTTAATAAAATGCCAAAATGATTTGTCATTGAATTTATAAATTAAGTATTTGAAATACATGTTATAGTAGATGTAGGTAATATAGAATGGATGTGAAAGAAATTGATGCATACTATTTTTTTATTCATTCATATTTTAAGCGCAATCATTTCAATAGGTCCGTTAGTTACATTGATTCCTTTAACAAAGAAAATGGAAGCTGCGGATGAGATAGAAATGATTGGATTTGTACAGTCTTTTCGAATAGCCATTACTGTTGTCAAGCATGCTGGTCATGTTCTTGTACTTTCTGGTGCGATTCTTATTATCGTTAGTGGATGGAAATGGACTGATTCATGGATTGTTTTAACGATAGCCATAATGTTAATATCCATTGTTTTCTTAGCAAGTGCTTTCAAGCCCACATTAAAAACCTTTGGGACGAGTCATTATAAGAAAGAAGAATTTATCGAGAAATTACGAAAAGCAACATGGAAATATATCATATTATTGCTGATTATGTTATGGTTGATGGTTGATAAACCAATGCTATGGTGAGTCATCTTATGTTGTTAGAAAGGTTGTAATATTATTCATATGATAAATGGTTCGAAATGCTACTTTTTGTTTTTTTAAAGATTCCAAGGTGTTTGTAAATAAAATACGAAGGGCCTGACCAAAGTGCAAACTTTTTGGTCAGGCTCAAATACTTATGATAAATAATTTTATTTGCTCCTAAATAGTCACATCAAACACGCCTCTTCGCCGCAATTTATTTGAGATGAAAGTGTCATCGTTAATAGAAAATTGTCGCCTTAAATGACTTATCAGGCGCCTGCTTTTCCATTATATTGACACGTCAATAACATTTCCTTTATACGGATGGTTTATTTGATGCTGTGCTTGATTTGATTTTTCCAACATCTCAATGACACCGGATGATCCTAAATTTAAGGATTTGTCTAGAATGCTTAATTGTAGAGTATGTTGGAGTGAGGCTAGTTGACTAGATATAATTGAATTGATATCCACGGAAATCCCTCCTTTCCATTAATATCGGAAAGTTTTTCGCCATTCCCATCTTTTTTGAATATTTATCCACTCCTTTGTCGAAACTTTTTTCGAGGGAGGGATGAGCATGAAAAACATCTTATTAAACAGTTTACCACTTAGCATATTACTTTTAGGCGGTTGCAGTTTTTTTGGAGCTGCGAATGAAGAGAATAACGAAACAATCCCCACGAATGCAAGAGAAGCTTTAGCTGCAACAGCAACCATGATTGATACAGAGGGTAATGAAATGGGGGTTGTTGAATTGACCGAATCATCAGAAGGTGTGAGAATCCATGTAAAATTGGAAAATGTACCGGAAGGAGAGCATGGTTTCCACATTCATGAAGTAGGAAAGTGTGAAAAACCGACTTTTGAATCTGCAGGAGCGCATTTCAATCCTAAAGGAAAAGAACATGGTTTTGACAATCCGAAGGGCTTCCATGCAGGAGATTTACCGAACATATCACCAGATGAAAATGGCTCTGTTGATATAGAATTTATTGCAAAAAATATTACCTTAGAAAAAGGAAAGGAAAATTCCTTATTTGATGAAGACGGAAGCTCTGTTATTTTACATGAAGCTCCTGACGATTATAAAACGGATCCATCCGGAAATTCTGGTTCGCGAATTGCTTGTGGTGTAGTAGAGTCAAATTAACCAAAAAATCAGGATGTTTGCTCATTTTTAAGCGACATCCTAAATTTTTTTATTATTATATTTATTTTGTTAAATATAATAAATCAGATATTAAAAAATTTGAAAAAAAGGCTTGTATTATAACACTTTTGTGGTGTCAAACCCATTTTTTTGATATAAAAAATTCTATTATAATAAAATAATTATCTGCTTAATACGCTATTATTCTATAAAAATATTTGACATAAGTAATTTTCAATAGTTACAATTGTACTGTGTTAAAACACCTATTATGTAATACAAAGAGGAGGGAACTGATTTGAAAAACAAAAAGTTTCTATTTTTATCAGTAATTAGCATCATGTTACTCATGTTGTTGGCTGCATGTGGTGGCAAAGAAGACACTTCTAACACAAATGAAGGTTCAACAAAAGGGGATAACAAAGAAACAACATCTGATATTAAATTCTTAAGCATGGTAACGGGTGGTACACAAGGTACTTACTATGCTTTAGGTGGTACATTTGCTGAATTAATCTCAAATGAAACGGGTATTAAAACAACTGCTGAAGTTTCACAAGCATCTGCTGCAAACGTAAATGCTTTAAAAGCAGGCGATGCTGAAATCGCTTTCGTACAAACAGATATTGCATATTATGCTAAAAATGGTCTATTAATGTTTGAAGGCGAGCCAATGGAAGATTTAGTAGCTATCGGTGCTCTATATCCTGAAACTGTTCACCTAGTAACAACAGCGAAATCAGGTATTAAATCTTTTGAAGATTTAAAAGGTAAAAAAGTTTCTGTCGGTGCTCCAGGTTCTGGTACTTACGCAAACGCTGAACAATTATTAGAAATTCATGGTTTAACAATGAAAGACATCCAAGCGCAAAACTTAGACTTTGGTGAATCAACTGATGGTTTACAAACAGGCCAAATTGATGCAGCGTTCATTACTGCTGGATATCCAACAGCTGCTGTAGAAGCTTTAAGTGCACAAGCTGACGTAGTGGTTGTTCCAGTAGATTCTGAAAAAGCAAAAGCATTAATTGAAAAATATCCATATTACACAGAAGATGTAATCCCAGCAGGAAATTATGGTTTAGCTGAAGATGTTCCTACTGTATCTGTACTTGCAATGCTTGCTGTGAAGAAAGATTTACCAGAAAATGTAGCGTACGGAATTGCAAAAGCAATCTATGGCAATACTGATAAAATTGGACATGCTAAAGGTGCATTCATTAAGAAAGAAACTGCTCTAAATGGTATTGGAATTGAAGTGCACCCAGGTGCTCAAAAATACTTTGACGAATAATTATTGATCGTTGCAAAGTGAAGGGCTTGAAGGCTAGTGCTTCTTCAGGCCCTTTGTATATGGAGAGATAATATGAAAAAATTTGCAATTATCATAATCGTCATCATCGCAATTTTCGCAGTTCTTTTTTTCCTTCCTTTTTTTTCTGTTATTTCCTTCACGGAAACAAAAACGAATGAACCGCAAATGTATTACATAGATGTAGGTAAAGATACATTATTTCAAATTCGTTTTACCCATTCCATTCACCTTACGGATGTACTAGAAACATATGAAATAATAGACAATAAAATCAAAATGATACTGATGGAGTATGAAGATGTGGCAATTGGTATGCCAGCTTCTGCAGAAGAAGGGCAAACATTAATATATGAAGATGGGAAGTATAAACTTTATTCAAATAATTTTATAGAAAACTTTGTCCTTTATGTCGGAGATGTCAATAGGGATTTATTTTTTTATTACGAGGATAAGGAATATGATTTAAAAAAATTTCTTCAGCGGGGAAGTTCCTATATCGTTGAAGTGAAAAAAATCTCTCTTTATGACAAGATGAAAGGAGTGCGAATAGCTCATGGCTACTGATAAACAACTAGAAGTTCTAACAGAAGAACAGCAACAAGAAATTTTAGAGAAGTATGACACCGAATCTAATGTTCGACGTTTAGGTGGAGTAATGAAATGGATTGTGTTTGGTCTACTACTTGCCTTTTCATTATTCCAATTGTATACGGCTATATTTGGTCAATTTACAGCTTATATACAACGTAGCATTCACTTAGGATTCGGGTTAACAGTTATTTTTCTTTTATTCCCTGCACGAAAAAAGGCATCTAAAACGAAAATTCCATTTTACGACTATTTATTAGCGATCATTGCAGCAATTTCAGGGATGTATTGGACGCTTAACTATCAACGACTTGTAACAAGCTTAGGGAAAATCGACCAAATGGATTTTATCGTTGGTACGATAGTTATTCTATTAGTGCTAGAGGCTGCGAGAAGAGCGGTTGGTTTACCGATTACAATTATAGCGTCACTATTCTTGGTATATGCGTTCTTTGGCCCTTACATGCCAGACTTCTTGGCTCACCGTGGTCAATCGCTTGAACAAATCGTAAACTTAATGTATTTCTCAACAGACGGTATTTTAGGTACTCCTATTAGTGTATCTGCCACTTATATTTTTGCCTTTCTATTATTTGGTGCTTTTTTAGTAAAAACAGGAGTTGGATCTTACTTCAACGATTTAGCTATTACAATTGCAGGGAAATTGATTGGTGGACCTGCAAAAGTAGCTGTCTTCTCCTCTGCATTACAAGGAACAATTTCAGGAAGTTCCGTTGCCAATGTTGTAACATCAGGTTCATATACAATACCATTGATGAAAAAATTGGGATATAAAAAGGAATTTGCAGGTGCGGTAGAGGCAGCAGCCTCAACAGGTGGTCAATTAATGCCGCCGATTATGGGGGCAGCAGCATTCTTAATGGTTGAATTTATTGGACGCGGTATCACTTACTGGGAAATTGCGAAAGCGGCCATTATTCCAGCCATTTTATACTTCTCAGGAATTTGGATTATGACTCACTTTGAGGCGAAAAAAATGGGGCTTCGTGGGTTGACGGATGAAGAAATTCCTAATCGAAAAGAAATTTTCAAAAAACTATATTTATTAATTCCGATTCTATTAATTATCGTATTAATGATGACTGGAATTCCTGTAATTCATGCAGCGTTATACGGTATTCTATCTTGTATTATTATTGGGTTTATTAACAAAGAAGTTGAATTTGGTGTGAAAGATATTATTGAAGCGCTTGTTGATGGAGCTAGAACAGCATTAGCCGTAGTTGCGGCAACTGCTTGTGCGGGTATTATTGTAGGAGTCGTTGTAAAAACGGGTCTTGGTTTAAGTTTAGCAAACAGCTTAGTAAAACTAGCTGGTGGAAGCATTTTATTAACATTGTTCTTTGTTATGATTGCTTCATTAATTTTAGGTATGGGTGCCCCTACAACAGCCAACTACGTTATTACTTCAACGATTGCGGCACCAGCGATTGTAGCATTACTTGCACCAGACGTTCCACAAGCTGCAGTACCTCTTGTTGTGATGTTATCTGCACACTTCTTCGTATTCTACTTCGGTATTATTGCGGATATTACGCCTCCGGTTGCTCTAGCAGCATTTGCGGCATCGGGTATATCGGGTGGAGACCCAATTAAAACGGGTGTGAATTCGGCAAAACTAGCTATTGCAGCCTTTATTATTCCGTATATGATTGTTTTCTCTCCAGCATTATTAATGATTGATGTAACATTTTTAGAGGTTATTTGGGTTGTATTCACAGCTATGATGGGTATGATAGCAATTGGTGCAGGAGTAATTGGATATTGGTATCGTAAGATTAATTGGATAGAACGAATCATTGTGATTTTAGCGGGTCTTGCGATGATTTATCCAGAATCTATGTCAGATTTAATTGGATTAATCGTATTCGGCATCATGTTTGCGATTCAACTATTCACAAAAAATAAAGGTAATAACACTAAATTAGATGCATCGATCAACTAATGATTTTAATCCGTCTCGATAAGAGACGGATATTTTTTTGTAAAAAATCTAATCTATTAATAGAAAATGATAGATTGAACCGAATTCATGGGATACATGGAATAATTTTCGCACGAAAAACTCTAATGATTATTTTATGATGGAAGTAATTGTTTTTGTGTAGGCAAAAGCAATTAATAAATATTACTACATTATGTATAATAGAGTAAGCAATAAAATAGAGGTGCGAAAATATGGGTCAAGTGAAAACATATGAAGAAGTCGTCTTTAGTTGGTTTGAGCTTTTTCATAACTGTCCAGAAGTCAGTTGGAAAGAGTATCAAACTACTAATAAAATCGCATCAATTTTGGATGAATTAAAGGTACCATATAAACGGTTTAACGATATGACTGGACTTGTTGCTGAAATTGGTCAAGGGGATGAAGTAATCGCAGTAAGAGCTGATATTGACGCCCTTTGGCAAGAAGTAGATGGTGTCATGAAAGCCAATCATTCTTGTGGACATGATGCGAATATATCAATGGTATTAGGTGCATTGCTAAGAATTAAAGACCTTCCTTTAAAGAAGCGAGTGCGGTTTATTTTCCAACCAGCTGAAGAAGTAGGCGGTGGAGCGATTGAAATGGTGAAGAGGGGAATAATCGATGATGTATCCTATCTATTTGGTATTCATTTAAGACCTATCGATGAGTTGCCTTTTGGTAAAGTATCTCCTGCGATTCACCATGGTGCCGCACTATTTTTACAAGGTGAGATCAGAGGTGTGGATGCACACGGTGCAAGGCCATATCAAGGGAAAAATGCTATCGATATCATTGTAGCGATTCAACAAATGTTGAAAAATATTTATTTAAACCCTTTTGAAGTGCATAGTGTGAAGTTAACGAAAGTGGTGGCTGATGGTGGAAGCGTTAATATCATTCCAGGGAACGCTACCTTCTCTATCGATATTCGAGCTCAAAAAAATAGAGTGTTAGATGCATTGCAATTACATGTAGAAAACGGACTTCGAAATATTAGCAAAATGTTTGATACAGAAATTGTTTGGGATTGGTATGATAAAACGCCTGGTGCTGAAGTATCCGAAGAAGCGAAGAAAATTGCGGAAAAAGCGATTATGGATACTGTTGGAGAGGGCTTCTTAGCAGAGCCGGTGCACACGCCAGGTAGTGACGATTTTCATTTTTACACTGTGTCGAAACCGGAGTTGAAAGCGACAATGATTGGTATCGGTGCAGATTTACAGCCAGGCCTTCATCATCCGCACATGACTTTCAATAAAGATGCGTTAATTATCGGAGCAAAAGTGTTGGCTAAAACTTTGTTTAATGCAACACAATATAAATAAATGTTGTTAGAAGGAAGTTGACTTTGATGAATATTAAGAGCATAGAAATTTTTGCAGTGGAATTCCCACTGATAAAACCCTTTATTGTTAGTTACGGTACGTATCCAACGATGCCATCGATTATCGTAAAACTTACAACGGATGAGGGATTCGTTGGATGGGGAGAAAGTGTACCGGATGAACACGTAACAGGTGAGACGTTTGAATCCACGTTTCATGTGTTAAAACATTCGTTAGCACCTGCGATGATTAATGAAACGCCTTTTCATTTTGAAAAAATTCATGACAAAATGAATCGCATATTAAAAGGCGCACCGAGTGCAAAGGCGGCAATCGATATTGCATGTTTTGACGTTGTGGGAAGAAAACTTGGAGTACCTATCTATCAACTCATTGGAGGAAGATTTCATAAAAAATTTCCAATTACTCACGTATTAAGCATTGATGAGCCTGATAAAATGGCAGATGAGGCAGAAGAGAAAGTAAAAGAAGGCTATCGATCTTTTAAGATGAAAGTTGGCAGAGATGTAGAAAGTGATGTAGAAAGAATTAAAGCTGTAAGACAACGGGTTGGAGAACAAATTGCCATTCGCATTGATGTAAACCAAGGATGGGTGAATAGCGCAAATACTTTAAAAGCATTGCGATATTTGGAATCCATGGGCATCGATTGGATTGAACAGCCAGTGGTTGCAGATGATATTGAGGCAATGGTTGAAATTAAATCAAAATCCAACATACCTCTTATGATTGATGAAGGCCTTTGCAATGTTCGTGATATGAGGGAAATTATTGCAAAAAAAGCTGCAGATAAAGTGAACATTAAGCTAATGAAATGCGGAGGAATTTATCCTGCGGTGAAACTAGCGACAATGGCGGAAATGGCCGGAATTGAATGTCAAATTGGTTCGATGGTGGAGTCATCCATTGGATCGGCTGCTGGTTTTCATGTAGCCTTTTCGAAAAAAATTATTACGAGTGTGGAATTAACGGGGCCACTTAAATTTAAAACGGATATTGGGGATTTAAAGGAAAGTTATAAAATTCCATTTATTGAGTTGAATGAAAAAGCAGGTTTAGGTGTAAAAATTGATGAAGAGGTTTTATCTCAATTAACAACAGATTCTTGCATTATTGAATAAAGGTGGAAGACATGTCTGAAGTGTTAGAACAAGGTGTTTTAGGGGATATTCCCTATTATGTCAGAAGATTAACGGTAGAGGATTTACAACGGATTTTAGATCTCCAACAAGAAGTTGTTAAAGCACTGCCAAATCAAGAAACGTTAGAGCCTCTTTCTGCGGAGGAATTTTTATTTATTCTAAAGGGCAATGGATTGATGATTGGAATTTTTAATCATGATCGTCTCATTGCTTTTCGTGCGCTCTTAATCCCAATTGTAGATGATCAGAGTCTGGGAAGAGATATTGGATTGACGGATGAAGCAGATTTGAAAAGAATATTATATCAAGAAATTTCAAATGTGCATCCTGATTTCCGTGGATATGGATTACAAAAAAAGATGGCAACGATTATCATGAACCAAATTGATACATCGAAATTCGATTATGTGCTAGCGACAGTCATGCCTTATAATATCCCAAGCATAAAAGATAAATTTCATCAAGGAATGCATATTGCTGCATTGAAGGAAAAGTACGGCCGGAAATTGCGATACATTTTCGTGAAATATTTGCACAAACACTTGCAATTGAGAGATGAATCGGTGTTTATTTCAATGGGAGATATTGAAGGTCAACAGAACCTATTACATAATGGATATGTTGGAGTTGCATACAAAAAACAAGACGATGATTGGTTTATTGAATATAAGAAAGTTTCAAACGAGGGCTTGGAATAGACCAAGCCTTTTTAATTTTCATCATTTCTAGTATAAGGGTGAAAAGGATATCCAAACTAAGTGAAAAAAGGAAGATGGATATGGAATTTCACGAGTTTGGGAATCTCCGAAACCCGAAGTTACTATTAATCCACGGAATGGCCGTTACTTGGGAAAGTTTTCATCCACTCATTGATGAATTATCAAAGCATTATTATTTAATTATTCCTTCTCTGGATGGACATAATGGAGATTCGTCATCTCATTTTGAATGTATTGATCAAGAAACAGAACAAATTGAAAATTATATATTAAGTCGATATACGGATTATGTACATGGGGCATACGGTTTTTCGATGGGTGGAACCATTTTATTAAAGTTGTTAGCGAATCAAAAAATACAAATATCAAAAGTAATTTTAGATGCAGCCTACTATCTTCCTTTAGGGATTTATTCGAAAACGGCAGCGATGATTTTATCAAAAATCCTTTTAGACTTACGAAATAATCAATTACATCCTAAAATGCGCTCGTTATTAAGTTATTACGATGTGGATGTTGAAAGCTTAAAGAAGGCTTTATATCCTCAAATTTCTCTCAAAAGTATTGAAAATTGCTTTCTAGAGTTATTCAAATTTTCATTACAACAATCCCTTCGGAACTCAACAGAAATGTATTATTGGTACGGCAGTAATGAAATCATCCCTGCAAAATCCATTAAATACTTAAAACAAGTTATACCTAACATAAAAGAAAAGGTTTTGAAGGATTTAGGGCATGGGGAATTTATTACAAAGTATTCAACTGAAGCGGTGAAAGAGATGAGAACAATATATGGGTGAGTATTTATAAAAAGGAAAAAACAACAAAGTGTTGAAACTTGTTGTTTTTTCTTTGGAATCTATTTTTTTGGTGTAGATTAATGGATATTTTTTTTCTTGAAATTGCCGCCACGAACTTCTGCAATATCATTGAAAGTAATAAATGCATTTGGATCTTTCTGTCTGACGATGGTTCTTAATTTACTTTCTTCCATTCGGTTGATGACGCAATAAACAATTTCAACTGGCTCGTTGGCATATCCACCAATCCCATTTAAATAAGTAACGCTACGACCTAATCGATTGATAATCGCTTCTCCGATTTCTCGGGAATTTTTGCTTATAATTGTAACGGATTTCGCATCTTCAAGACCATTTTCGATGATGCTAATAACTTTTGAAGCGATATAATAGGCGATTGCTGAAGAAAGAGCTCCTTCAACGCCAAATACAAAACCGACGAAAATGAAAATAAATACATTGATAACTAAAATGATTTCACCAGTTGAAAAAGGTACTTTTCTACTAATTAATACAGCAAGCATATCCGTACCGTCTAAGGCACCGCCGTTACGTAATGCTAGACCCATACCAATCCCGAGTAATATACCACCTGAAATCGTGACTAATAAAGAATCCTGATTAATAATAGTTGGGATATGATGCATGATAGTAGTAGCAAATGATAATGTACCGATACCAATAATGGAGTTAATTGCAAAAGTTTTTCCGATTAATTTATAACCTAAGTAAATAAATGGGATGTTTAAAATTGCTAAGAAAAGACCTAACGGAAGTGGGGTAAGCGTCGAGAGAATAATGGATATTCCGGTAATTCCACCATCAGATACGCTGTTTGGAATTAATACAGCTTCAAGACCATAGGCAGCAATAAATGCACCGATGATAATAAAGGTAATACTTACAATTCTATTCAATAAGGTAGGTTCATGACTTTCTTCATGCATATGTATAGGTTCCAATCCTTTCTCCTAAGAGTGCTTTTTAATTTTATCAAAATTTTGAAAGTCTTGCATCTACTAGCTCTAATAAATTTTTGATTAATTGAGAAGAAAATGTTATAAAAAAGAAAAAGATTTCCTATTTACTCTATCAAAGTAACTACCTTTGATAAGCAGGAAATCTCTTAACATTATTTTATTGGACAATAAGTGCAAGCGTTTAATTTAGGAATATCCTTTGTAAAGCAGCAACTTTTTCGCACTGGCGAATTGACGAGTTCCATCGGATTTTTTCCTTTTGTATATTCATAAAACCAAGATTTATTTGAAAAACGTTGCCATACTTTTGTATCTTCAAGTATTTCGATATCTTCAAAAGCTCGGTCTGCCAGCAGAGGATTTTGTAGCAATACATTATAATTCCACAACATATATCCGAAAATGTTCTCCCAAAGAGTAAGAGGGGAGATGGATGTTGTTTGGCGAAGTTGTACAATAATTTGATGGGCTTGATAAAGGATTTTTGAAATAACATATTGCCTTTCATTATCTTCTACATAGCGGAAGTCTGTAGGTGTAATGTATGTTCCGAGCGTATCCATACCATATTCATGTACATGGAAGTAACGAACATCTTCTAATTTTCCGTCCCAAATTTCATCATAAGCAGTGAGAAAATAAAATTGGGTAGCAACGAATAATCCATAGCGACAGCTGAAATGGGATATAGCTGCAGCCTCTGTACTAGCTTGGGTAATTTCCATCATGAGCTTTAGAAAATCCTTTAGAAAAAATTCTTTATGTATATTTTCCAATGTAAATAAAGGATTTTTCGGCTCTTCTGTAACAATACTATAGGAATTTAAGAAAGTAAGTTGTTCATATGTTAAAACGGGCATCGTATCACCTCTATGTTATTTCACTGTGTTTAACATAACATGTTTTTGCTGATTTTGTTTGGAGATGATATAGAAGGGGAAAGCCAAACGTCATTGGAGAAGTTTGGCTTTTTCTGATAGGTCTGATTTTTTTCCTATAATCGCTGTGTGATAGCTATGAAGTAGCATGCCTACGATAATAACCGCAAGACCGAAAAGTGCAATTGGATCTGGTAGAGGAACTCCAAGTATTATCATTTCTCCGATAATGACAAATACGACTTCCATCGATTGAGTGGCTTCAACTGCAGCAAGTTTTCCTTGATGATTTCGCACACGGTCTGTGGCAATAAAGAACAACGTCGTGGCGATTACACCGGAACTAACAGCGACAATTAAGGATTGTATGACTTGGTTCATGGAAGGGAGCCCCACTGTACAAATCGCAATAACAGCTAAAATAAACCAAGCTGGCAGCGATGCAATGGTCATACCAAGCACACGTTCAAACGTATCGATTCGACTGCCGCATAACTCCATCATTTTTCGATTACCAAGCGGATAACTAAAGGCAGCGATGACTACCGGAATCATTCCAAGCAGTAAGTGATTGAAAGTTACCTCTTTTCCTTGTGGTATTTGAATAAGCATAATACCGACTAGAATAATGCATGAAATGAATAAGGAAGTGAGCGGTATTTTTTGACGTATGATTTTGTTATCTACGACGGTTACAAATAACGGTGCAAGAATTACACCGGCAACAATCGTAAACTGCCACGTTCCCGACACAAGCCAACCAGGTCCATAAGCTGCTGCAAAGGTGAGTGGTGCGTAAAAAAGAACAAAGCCCACGAAACTCCAGAGCAACCATTTTGAAGTATTTTCTCTCATTTCTCTACGTAAATTTTCAAAACCAGTTCGGTAAGAAACAATGGCAATAAGGAAGGGAAGCATAAAGAAAAATCTTAGTGAAGAACTCCACAGCCAACTTCCTCCACTTAACTCCATGGACCGATTTAAAATAAAAGTAACCGCAAAAAATAAGGCTGCAAATATGCCAAGAGTGATTTCTTTCATTTTATTAATACCTACTTTCTTAGATCGAAAAATTCTATACTACAAATATATTAACAGAATATTCAAACATGAAAATAAAAAACTTACGAAGCAAAATGCTTCGTAAGTTCAGCTTGTAGACAAAGTCCCTAACTAGGGGCCAAATCTACAGGCTTTTTTGTATAATAGGGATAGAATTCTTGGTTAACGGGGGAAATTTAGGATGTTATCGAAGCGTACTGACAATAATCGAAA
>NZ_JAAXPW010000033.1 GCF_012396605.1 Ureibacillus thermosphaericus | reverse complement strand
GCCGCTCGCTTCCTTCAGATTCCGCGTCACCACGGACACCCTTGCGTTAAGCTAACTGTTACTTCTGCCTTCACAGTTCGGGACTTACACCCTATAGATTACACCCATGCCAGGCGCACTAAAAAAATCCCGCTCAAACAGCTTGAGCGGGCATAAGAGGAATTATTCCCCTACTACTAAGTCTTCATAAATAGGATATTTATCTGTTAAAGCTTTAACACGTGCAAGTGCTTCCTCTTTTACAGCTTCATCTTCAGGGTTTTTCAATACTTTCGCAATGATTAAACCAACTTCTTTTGTGTCTTCTTCTTTAAAGCCACGTGTTGTAATTGCAGGCGTACCGATGCGAATACCAGAAGTAACGAATGGTTTTTCTTCATCGAATGGAATAGAGTTTTTATTTACTGTAATTTTTACTTCATCTAATAATTTTTCAGCTACTTTACCAGTTAGACCTACGGATTTAACATTTACAAGCAATAAGTGGTTGTCTGTTCCGCCTGAAACAATTTGTAATCCTTCAGAAATTAAAGTTTCCGCAAGAACTTGAGCATTTTTCTTAATTTGTTTTGCATATTCTTTGAATTCTGGTTTTAACGCTTCTCCAAATGCAACCGCTTTTGCAGCAATAACATGCATTAATGGTCCACCTTGAATTCCAGGGAATACTGCTTTATCGATTTTCTTTGCTAATTCTTCATCGTTTGTAAGTATTAACCCGCCGCGAGGACCACGTAATGTTTTGTGCGTTGTTGTAGTTGTGAAGTGAGCATATGGTACAGGAGACGGATGTTCACCAGCAGCAACAAGGCCAGCGATGTGAGCCATATCCACCATGAAATAAGCGCCAACTTCATCCGCAATCTCGCGGAATTTTTTGAAATCAATTTCTCTTGGATATGCTGAAGCTCCCGCAACAATCAATTTTGGTTTATGTTCTAATGCTTTTGCACGAACATCATCATAATCAATCACATTTGTATCTTTTGTTACGCCGTATTCAACGAAATTGTATTGAACACCAGAGAAGTTTACTGGTGAACCGTGTGTTAAGTGACCACCATGAGATAAATTCATCCCTAATACTGTATCGCCAGGTTGTAAAATTGTATAATACACCGCCATGTTTGCTTGAGCGCCAGAGTGTGGTTGAACATTGGCAAATTTTGCACCGAATAGTTCTTTGGCACGCTCGCGAGCGATCTCTTCTACTACATCCACATGTTCGCATCCACCGTAATAACGTTTACCTGGATAACCTTCTGCATATTTGTTTGTTAACACTGAACCTTGTGCTTCCATTACGGCTTCAGTCACGATATTTTCAGATGCAATTAATTCAATGTTTTCTTGTTGACGTTTCTTTTCATTTAAAATTGCTTCTAAAACTGCCTTGTCCTGTGCTGCTAGTTTTTCGTAAGCCATCAAAGATCCCCCTATTGTTATGTTTTTAAAATTAAGTGGGAAAAGGTTCCACTTATTATGCAACTAGTTTAAATAGAAGTTTTCCAACTGCTCGAAACTTTAAATTATTTTAACTATTCTTTCTGATTTAAATATAAAACAAATCACAGTTATTTTCACTATTATATAGGTACATTGAGTTATCGAAAATTATTAAAAAATCTATCAATTAAAATGATTAATGGCATGTTTTTCCTTCTTGCCGTTCATAAACTGCACGGCTACCACCGATGAGCTTTGGCCGAGTTTTTGCCGTAGTAACAATCGCTTCTCCGATTTGACGTACCGATGTGCGAACAGGAACGACTACTTCTTTTAAATGCATGCCAATGAAAGTTTGTCCTATGTCTATTCCTGCATGCGCGCGAACATGTTCTACGACGACTGGATTGTTCATTTTCGTATAAGCGTATGCACTCATCGATCCTCCAGCAGTCGCAACAGGAATTACAGAGACTGGCTCTAGGCCATACTTCACCGCCGCTTCGTGTTCTAATGTTAATGCGCGGTTAATGTGCTCACATCCTTGAAAAACAAGATAAATATGATGTTTCTTCGCAAATTCATCCAATGCTTCATATAGCACTTGAGCAATTTCCATAGAGCCAGCAGTTCCTATTTTAGAACCTTTTACTTCTGATGTAGAGCAGCCTACGACAAATAACTGTCCAGGCATCATTTCAACTTGCTCTTCAAACTCTTTCAATAGCTGTATTATTTGATTCCGAATGGTTTCTAGAGCCATTGGACGACTCACCCTTCAAGTTCAGTAATTTTATTTACACGACGTTCATGACGACCGCCTTCAAAATCAGTATTCAACCATGTTTTTACGATTTCTCGCGCAAGACCTGGACCAATGACTCTTTCTCCCATTGCAAGTACATTTGAGTCATTGTGACATCTCGTAGCTTTGGCACTAAATACATCGTGAACTAGTGCGCATCGAACACCTTTTACTTTATTGGCAACGATGGACATACCAATTCCCGTTCCACAAATTAAAATACCTCGGTCGTACTTTCCGCTTGCTACTCCTTCCGCCACTGGAAGAGCATAGTCTGGATAATCAACCGATTCAGATATTTTTGGACCAAAATCTTCATATTCAATATTCATCTCGTCTAACAGATCCATGATTTCTTTGCGTAAATTCATGCCACCATGGTCTGATGAAATTGCTACTTTCACCTGTTTACCTCCTAAAGCTTATTTACCAACAGTGTACCACTAATTATAAAAGATTAACACGGATTTTCACATCCTTTTCAGCCTATTTTTTTGTGAAAATACGAATATTTTTTCACCAAACATAAAAAATTGTTCATTTTTCATACAAAATCTTATCAAATTTCCCTTTTTTCTTTAAATTATTCGGAAATTTTCTTTATACCAAATAGTTCTTAAATCCTTTCACCTATCGTACTATTTCCATATACAGGATCGATAATTCTTGATTTTTCCACTTTTACTGTAATATGACGTTCATATCTTCCATTTTATTGGAAGAAAATATAAAACTTAAAGGGGGATTTGTTGTTAATGATAGCTGGGGGAAAGTGGTTTGTAGGGGTTTTATTTGCTGCACTTCTCGTTACAGGCTGTAGCGGAGGAAATTCAAAATCAGAGGAAAATAGCAACAAATTAAGTGAAACAACCGAAGAAAATTCTATTGTTGTACTTGGTGACACAATTAATTCTCACCTACAGGCTGATGCAGTTTGTGTAGTAGATAGCCGATTTGAACGAGGACATACGATTGTATTCCGTGCAAATGTTGTTGACCAAACTACCAATGAAACAGTAGAAAACGCGAAAGTCAAAGTGGTTTTAGCAACTGGGGATGAGTACGAAATGAAGCTTGGACCGCACGGACAAGAAGGAACTCTCCTTTATACAGTAAGTTGGACAGTACCAGATGACTTCCCTACTGGAACTTTAGATTACAAGATTGTTGCGGAAGTGGACGGAAAAGAATTTTTCTATGAACCATTCAATGTTTCATTATCTAAATTAACGATTCTTGAAAAGGGTGAGGAAGCGAGAATGTTATTGGAGACACAAACACCAGAAGAAGATTCATCTGAAGAAACGGCACCTTCTGAAGGTGAGGAATCTGCTTCATGATGAATAGAAATCGGTTCATCACACTACTATTATTGATCGCAATCATGGCAGGCTGTACTGTTACTAGTCAAGAATCTGAAAAAACAAATGATGAAGCTAGAAATGAGTCTGAACAAAATGCTTCCGAACAAAAAGATATGAATTTAATAGGAAAAGTGTCATTAAGTCAAAATAGCGGCCGTATTGGAGATGAAGTTACTCTTACCGTTGAATCATTAAAGCCTGATACACCATTAAAAGTCGTATGGGTAGATATGATTGGTTCATATCAGATAGAAGATAATTATTCTTTTATCGGAGCCGCTTATGAACCGGTGGAAAAAATTGTATCAGAAGGAACAACCGATACTTCTGGTCAATGGAAAGGAACTTTTTCTATTCCAAATGGATTTGGCGATGACCACGATATTCTCATCTATCAAGAAGATGAAGTTGTCGCAAAAGCCAATTTCTTTGTTGAAACGGTGTTTACGATGAGCCCAACTTCTGGCCCTCCTGGAACGGAAGTGATTATAAAAGGAGAAGGCTTAAGTTGGAAAATGTTCGGTAGTTTATGGCACGTAAACTGGGATAATAAGTATACAGGTATGATTACAGCGATTACAACTAACGGTAAAGCGGAAGCCGTATTCCGAGCTACAGGGAAAAAGGGGCTTCACAGCATCACAGTTGAAAGCGGAGCAAGTGGATTCCCTTATTTGAGCCGAAGCAGTTCCGCCATTAACTATATCGATACCCATTATTTCACTTTTGAAATTACAGACGATAAACCAATTACAACTGAGTCTTATGTGGAAGAGGCTCCAAAAGCAGCAGATGGCGGAATCAAGATGCCTACACCGAAAAATAAAGATGGCGTGACAGTAACACTGAATCATTCTGAAGGTACAGTAGGCGAACCTGTTGTATTAACTGCTTCTGGATTACCAAAAAATGAAAAAGTGAAGTTTGATTGGCATACAATGGTCGGTACTCGTGTTACGGCAGAGGGATATGGCCCAGAAATTTTTGACTTGGGAGAAGCAACGACTGATGACAAAGGAACTGTAACTTATGAATTTGTAATTCCTGATGATTTAGGTGGGCTTCCGCATTTAATAGATGTCAAAGTGGGAGATGAAGTCTACGGTCAAACATATTTAAGAATTTTACCTTCCCTTGTGTCAGTTTCTCCTTCATCCGGACCCGTTGGCACTGAGTTTGTGATAACAATCAAAGGTTCTGGTTGGACTGAATTCGATAATGCATTAGCGGTTTTATATAACAACAGTTATGTTGGATATATTTGTGGATTTAATACGCAAGGTACAGTGAAAGTAAAATTAGTTGCAACTGGTGATCCAGGGTATCAATTCATCGATATCTATCCATCCATTTATAAAGGACAACAAACGCAACCGACATATTATTTAAGACCGATGTTAACCTATCGAGATGATCATCCAGGGACGGGTATTCCAGCAATTCGAGCGATGTTTGAGATCACAGAATGATCTTTGTATGGCACGCAAAGCTATGATGAAAAGAGCTGTTTAGGAAGTAAAAACCCTTTCTAAACAGCCTTTAATTTTTGATTGGCGGTGGATTAGTTCTTTAATTTCTCAGGTACGCTTCCATTTTATTTCACTATGGCGTATATCCCACGCTACATAAGCCCACATTTTGAACTCATGAATTAATTTCAGCAATTTCACTCCCAAAATAAAAAACCCGAACGTCATCATTTTCCGTTCGAGTTTTGTGTCAAATGCTTGTCCTACTTTAATGTCAATAAATATTCAGCTACCTCTTCTTCCTTGCCGTTTGCAGTACCAGGTGGCATTGATTTTCGGCCTTTTAATCTAATCTTTTGATAATGAGAGATTATGTAAATTTGGATCAAAATTACCTGAAAAATCAATTCCGTGGCAACCCGTACAACTTGATTTTACAATCTTTTCACCCTTAGCAGTAAGAGTACTATTTATTGATTCTTCTGATGCGTTTCAGTTGATTCATTACCCACTGCATGCACTGAGTCCCAAGATTAATTCGATGATGCCCCCTTTTGCATCGTTTCTAATATATCTCCCTAGAAAAGTTCCTATAAAGATATCCCCAGTTTCATAGAAATTAGTTTGAACGATCGAATTGTTGAATGAATCTGTATAATTGCTCAGACTGTTGTTTTAATTCTTGGGAAAGTTTTTCTACTTGCTCTAAACTTACAGCTTGTTCATCTGTTGAACCTTTCACTTCTGTAGCACCAGCAGATGTTTCTTCTGCAATCGCTGCAACTTCTTGGGATTGACGAGCAGTCGTTTCAATATTTTCCATTTGTTTCTCAATTAATTGTGAAATTTGAATAACAGCATCTGCCATTTCGCGTACGCTAGTTGACATTTGCTCAACAATCGCTGTTGCTTCTGTAATTTTCGTTGATTCTTTTTTCGCGAATGATACTTGTTCATTCATTTGTCTTACAACGACATGCACGTTTTCTTGCATAGTTTTAATTAAATCTGCAATTCCTTGTACTGCCTTCGCACTTTCATCTGCAAGATTACGCACTTCTTCAGCTACAACAGCAAAACCTTTTCCATGCTCACCAGCTCTCGCTGCCTCAATTGATGCATTCAGTGCAAGCAAGTTTGTTTGTGCGGCAATGTCACCAACAAGACTAATGATGTTCCCAATTTGCTCAGCATTTTTTTCCAATTGATGAATGCTCTCAAGTGCTTTTTCATTTCCTAACGTAATTTTTTGAATGCTTTCAATCAAGTTGTTAAAAGCACTCGAAGTAATTTTTAAGTTTTCGATAATTTGCAAAGATTCTTCTCTTGAGTTCAATGCTTTTCGATTTACTTCCGAAGCCAATTGTCTCACATCTTCAATGGCTTCAACTGTTTCTTGAACCGCAATTGCAGAAGCTTCTGCCCCCGCTGAAATTTGTCCAACGGTTTCAGCAATACCCTCTGCTTTTCTTGTAGCTCTCGTTGTTTGCTCGGATAGTTCAATAATGGTTTCATTCGTTTTTTGGAAGTTTACATCAATGCTTTCAACCATTTGACGTAAATTTTGCAACATCAGTTGGAAAGCTTCTGCCACTGAACGAATTTCGTCATGAGTTTTTGGCATTTCCACATCTTGCCCAATTTTACCTTCCGCTACTCTCGTTGCTGTTTTCTCAAGTTTTTCAAGCGGTTTCGTCAATACAACGCTACATACGGCAGCTAAAATACATGACCAAGTAATACCTAGTAAGTATGTAATAATCTCAAAGATAAGTTTGTTTGAAAATATGCTAAATTGCGAGAAAAAGTAAGGATGTAAAAAGCGGATGAATACAAAGCTTGTTGAATAAGTGACAATGGCTAAAACTCCAACAAATAGAACAAGCTTCCAGCGAATACTAAATGTTTTCTTCATCTTCTTTACCACCTCCAGTTATTTTGTTCACTAATTCCTCAATGAGTCGATTTAATTCTTCATATGTGTTTTTATATGTGTTCAAATCACCACCATAAGGATCGGATACATCCAAAGAACTATATGGTGTTACATATTCTTTAAGAGTATAAGTTTTTCCTCTTGCTTGTTCATAAAATTGTAGAATCATATCGCGGTGAGCGGCTGTCATCGTTAAAATTAAATCTGCCCATGCAATATCTTCTTCATTTACTTGTCTTGTTGTGTGATGAAATTGAATATTTTCTTGCTCTAAAACGCTTTTAGAATGTTCTGATATCTTCCCTCCTTCTAGTGCGTATATCCCTGCTGACTTCACTTGGATGCCATCGATATTTTTGTGCTTTAAGATGGCTTCTGCCATCGGACTTCTACATGTATTTCCTGTACAAACAAAATAAATATTCATGGTACCCTCTCACTCTTCCTTATTACTGATCCCATAATGTATATACACTTATTGTAATCAAAGATAAGCCCGCAATCCATTTAAATGGCGTACCTTTAAATAAAATGCCAGCTTTTGCTATATGTAATGCTATATATGATAGGATAAAAGTCCATATTCCTGCACTTAGTATAAAGTAATACTTTTGTAAGTTAAGCATACCAAAAGAAATGCTCACTGAAAAGGTGTCTAAACTTGCTGTAATGGCTAATAATCCAATCGGAAGAGTGCGATGTCCATTTTTTGAGGATAAAATAATTTGTAATCCGATAAAAAATAAAAGAATGCTAGATACAATATTGGACCATTGCATAAAAATCTGAAGCATCCAATTTCCTAAAGTAAATCCGATGACTGGAAAAATCATATGAAGAATGGCTGTCCACATAGAAAGTAAAAAACGGCTTTTTACATCTGTAATTAATAAATAGAGTGCTACCACATCAAGTGAAACAATAAGACCCGAAAAAATTTCTTGCAATCAGCGTCCTCTTTTCTCCCAGAAAGATTTATACCATCTTATGAATTAGAAGACACAAATATTAAGGGAGCCAGGCACTTTTCAGGAGGTGCCTGGCTCTTCTATGATTGTCTCAATTTTCAAGTAGTGGTGCTAGGTGTTCCATACCATTTTCCTCCAGCAGCTTTGTGGAGGCGATTCATAATTGCTGCGCCAACTCCTTCAGTTGTAGTGGTTGTTGCTAATATGATTGAAGCATCCGTTTTATCACACGCACGGAGATCGTCGTATAATTTCGCCGCCATTTGCTCTTTATCTTCCTCTTCACCATACGGGAAAAAATAGTCCGCTGTTGTTGATGAAAAGTTAGATGGAGCAAGGAGAGCCACTTTATGTCCTTCTCGTTTCAATTCGTCAATGGCTCGTTCGATTCGCTCTCGATTATTTTCAATTAAATAAACAGGTGCATCTGGGGCATAATGGGTATACTTCATGCCAGGAGCTTTCGGAGTGGATTCAAGTTGCTGTTCTTTTGGCGTCGGTTCAATAACTTCACCGATTTCCTTCTCTATCATCTCCTTCGTTACACCACCTGGACGTAAAATAACTGGTGGATTTACCGTTACATCTATTACCGTTGATTCAATACCGATTCCAGTAGTGCCACCGTCCAAAATTAATGGGATTCGTCCTTGTAAATCTTCATAAACGTGCTCTGCTTTTGTAGGACTCGGCTTTCCGCTGCGGTTTGCACTAGGAGCTGCTACCGGTTTTTTCAACATTCTAAGCAAAGTCAATGCCACTTCATGATCTGGCATGCGAAGTCCAACCGTTGATAAGCCTGCTGTCACGCTTTTAGCAAGTACGTCTTTTTTTGCTTTCATAATTAAAGTGAGTGGACCAGGCCAAAAACGTTCCATTAAAGTTTTTGCCTTTTCTGGAATCTCTTCCACAAAATCCGTCACTTCTTCAACCGTTCCAATATGTACAATGAGGGGATTATCGGATGGGCGCCCTTTTGCTTCATAAATTTTTTTCACAGCTTCATCGTTTGTTGCCACTGCTCCAAGACCGTATACGGTTTCAGTTGGAAAAGCAACAACTTCCCCTTGATTTAATAAATCCACAGCTTGTGAATAAATTTTTTCTTTGTCCACGTTTTTATCCACAGTTAGTTGGATTGTTTCCATGTATGTCATCTCCTGAAAAAACTGAATTTCTGAAATATTATCCACATTTTGTGGATAGTTTTGTGCAAAATGTGTATAACTTTTCTGAAAATAGTGGAAAACCATGTCGAAATTTTTCTATTGGGTACCCAAAATCAAACTCGTATGTGTATAACTTTAAGCAAACAACTTTTTTAGCCATTCCCACACAATGAAACGAACTTCTTTTTGCTCTTCTTCTTGTTTCACTTCTTCTTTTTCGCTTGGACGTTCGCACAAATTAGAAAAAATACTGCACCAGAAGTTGTCCCCGCGTCCTGCACCAATCGTTAATACTAATGTATCGTAATACGCTTGTGGATAAAAAGTATTCCCTTCGATTTTTGGTGGCGTTAAATGTTCACCGATATTAATTTTTACATCGTATTGTGAATAATTTTGCTGAACATATGTGGCTAATTTTGCGAAAGCTTCATCATTATCCACATTGTTATATTCATTGTGTAAAATTTCTGCAAAGATCGGCTGTAGATTTGCAACCATCTCATTTTTTAATTGTTGATCGGCCTTTGTGTTGCTGTTTGCAATGACGCGGATTTTTAATGAATCATCTAGCATGTTTTCTCGAGCTTCATAGAATTTTTCTACCATATCTGGAACCATTAATAGAAAACAATATACAGCTAAACTAGAAGCAATTAATTTTAAAATACTGATTATCGGCTGAATTGGGTCTTTTTCATTTCTTATAATCTCGTAATCATTTAACATAATTCAATCCCTCCCTGCCATCATAATGGACAGGAAGGAAGATTTTTATACATCGATTATACAAAAAACAAATCTATTTTTTTTGTTAATATCTTTTACTATTTCTACTTTAGCTTGTGGAAAACTTGATTTTAAAAGATTTGCCACCGCTTCTCCTTGTCTGTATCCGATTTCTACTCCCACCAAAGCTCGTTTATTTAATAAGTTTGGTAGTGATTGAGCTAATCGCTTGTAAAACTCGAGCCCATTATCCTTTGCAAAGAGCGCAAGATGCGGTTCGTGATCCAATACAACATCAGACATTTCTTCTGCTTCTTGATAGGCGATGTATGGTGGATTCGATAAAATCACATCCCATTTTTCATTTGCGATTGGTTCTGTTAAATCGCCTAAGCGAAAATCAATAGCTGCCTGCAAATTTTCTGCATTGCTTTTAGCAGTATTAAGGGCTGCCTCTGAAATATCCGTAGCTGACACTTTTGCGTTTGGCCATTCAAGCTTCATCGTAATCGCAATAATGCCGCTGCCTGTACCGATGTCTGCAATGTTTAGTTCCTTATTTTCACCGAAAAGTTGTTTCATGCGGTCAATGGCTCCGACAATCAATTCTTCCGTTTCAGGACGTGGAATTAATACAGATTCATCTACATGAAAGGTTCTTCCATAAAATTCTTCTATCCCCGTAATATATTGAACCGGTCTCCCATTCGCATGTTGCTCCACCATTTGTTGGTATTGTTCCAGCTTTTGTTGTGGCATTTCTTCGTGCATGCGCATCATGAGCCCTGAGTAATTTGTTTCGTATAAATATTGCAATAAAATTCTTGCAGCATTTTCGTCACGACCATGTTCCGTTAAAAAAGAAGAAGCCCAATGGAGGGCCTCAAACACAGTATTATGCTTCTTCATTTAGCTGAGCTAGTTTGGAAGCTTGTTCGTCCATGATGAGTGCATCAATGATTTCATCAAGCTTCCCTTCCATTACTTGATCTAGTTTTTGAATGGTTAAACCGATACGATGGTCAGTGACGCGGTTTTGCGGATAGTTGTACGTGCGAATGCGCTCTGAACGGTCTCCTGTACCAACAGCAGATTTTCTCGCTGCATCTAATTCTTGTTGCTTTTCTCGGTTGTATAAATCTGCTACACGCGCACGAAGAATTCTTAACGCTTTTTCACGGTTTTTAATTTGGGAGCGTTCATCTTGCATAGAAACGACAATCCCAGTTGGAATATGCGTCATACGAACAGCAGACATTGTTGTGTTAACGGATTGTCCACCTGCTCCGGATGATGCGAAAGTATCAACGCGGATATCTTTTTCATGGATTTCTACTTCCACTTCTTCCACTTCCGGCAGAACGGCAACAGTTGCTGTAGATGTATGAATACGACCTTGGGATTCTGTTTGTGGTACCCGTTGTACGCGGTGAGCACCGTTTTCGAATTTAAATTTCGAATAAGCGCCATGACCATTAATCATAAAGATAATTTCTTTATATCCACCACTTGGGCTTGGAGAAGCTTCCATCACTTCTACTTTCCATCCTTGAGATTCAGCGTAACGAGTATACATGCGGAATAAGTCCCCAGCGAAAATGTTTGCTTCGTCCCCACCAGCTGCTCCGCGAATTTCCATAATAACGTTTTTGTCATCATTCGGGTCTTTAGGAATTAGCAGAATTTTTAATTGCTGTTCAAGGTCTTCGATTTTCCCTTTTAAAGTGTTGAACTCTTCTTTCACCAGTTCATGCATCTCTGGATCGAGTTTTTCTTCAAGCATTTCTCTTGCTTCTTCTAATTCAGCTTTTGTTTTTTTATATTCTCTGTATACTTCAACCGTTTCTTGTATGTCTGATTGTTCTTTTGAGTATTGGCGAAGTTTTTTGGCATCGTTTACGATGTCAGGATCGCTGAGTAATTCGTTTAATTTTTCGTAGCGATCTTCCACTGCTTGCAGTTTATCAAACATGTAGTTCACCTCTATTTTTGTTCGGTTTATATGAAAGAGTGTTGTGCTTTGTAATTTCTTAGACTTTATTAGTATAAAGAAAATGCAAGTGATGTGCTACTAGTTCATCAATTTTTGGAAAGTGATACTTTCTTGTGCAAATGGATGCAATGCCTGGGTAATTGGTGCTTGCTCATGAGAATAGGAAATTCCCACTGATTAATCCTCTGCTCGTGAGGATAGCACTACCACTTGTGTGGATAACTCCCTTGCTCGTGCGGATACATTCCCACTTGTGTGGATAACATCCGCGCTCGTGCGGATGAATCCTCGGCTTGTGTGGATAATACTCCAGCTTGTGCAGATAGACCCTTGGCTTGCGCGGATAGCACTCCACTTGTGTGGATAACACCCTGGCTCGTGCGGATAGTACAACTGCTTGTGTAGGTACTACCTTATCCCTGTTAACACCCTAACATCATTGCTTCAATTAATCACAATGGCGGATTGGCATGGCATTTACGGCAGACAGGATAATATGTATCATTACCACCAATTTGTATTTGTTCACCAACGTAAATCGGTTTTCCATTTTCATCAATCCGCAAATTCATTGTTGCTTTTTTATGGCAGAACCAACAAATTGTTTTCATTTCTTCAATTTTATCCGCGTAAATTAACATATATTTGCTACCTTCAAACAACTCATTTTGAAAGTCGTTTTTTAAACCGAAGCCCATCACCGGAATATCTAATACATCCACAATTTTCGTTAATTGTAATACATGTTCCTTCTTTAAAAATTGCACTTCATCAACAAGAATGCAAAATAATTTTTCCGGATGGTTTTTCACGATTTCAAAAATGTTTGTATCGTCAAAAATAGGAATAGCTTTTCTGCGTAATCCAATGCGACTTGAAACGTATCCGACTTCATCCCGATTATCAATTCCAGACGTAAACATTAATACCGGTTTATTCTGCTCTTCATAATTATGTGCAACTTTTAAAATTTCAATTGATTTTCCGCTGTTCATTGCACCATATTTAAAAAATAGTTGAGCCATCGTTCTCCCTCTTTTTTACTACTAGGTGGTATGTAGAAATACTATCAAAAAAATGCCTGCCATTTTGTTGGCAGGCATTTTATGCTTCCTATTTGAGACCGTATTTTTTGTTGAAACGATCCACACGACCATCTGCAGCCGCGAATTTTTGACGTCCAGTGTAGAATGGGTGACATTCGTTGCAAACCTCAACGCGAATGTCAGCTTTCACTGAACCTGTTTGGAATGTGTTACCACATGAGCAAGTAACTGTTGCAGTGTAGTACTCTGGATGAATTCCTTGTTTCATATTCGTTTACTCCTCCCGCCCTGAACCATTCTGGAACAGAGTTATTTATCGTACTGTGCCTTACGTAACCCGAATATGCCAGTTACATATGCACACGTTACATACTCGACTATATTATCATACTACTTTTGAATATTCAAGGTAAAGTATAAATGAATTTAAAATAGAAATCAAAGGATTAATCCTTTATAAAAGACCTCTACCTTTTGCTTTTTTCATTTCTTCGTTTAAAATTTCAAAAAACTCTTCGTTAGATTCTGTTGAACGAAGTTTTTTCAAGAAACGTTCTGTAAAGTCTGGAGCATCGGTAAAGGTTTTTCGAATTGCCCATAGTTTATCTAATTGCTCTTGCGGAATTAACAATTCTTCTTTCCTTGTGCCGGATCGACGAATATCGAGTGCCGGGAAAATTCGGCGTTCTGCAAGATTACGATCTAAATGCAACTCCAAGTTACCTGTCCCTTTAAACTCCTCGTAAATTACTTCGTCCATACGCGACCCCGTATCGATTAAAGCAGTCGCTAATATTGTTAAACTGCCGCCCTCTTCAATATTTCGCGCTGACCCAAAGAAGCGTTTTGGTCGATGGAATGCCGCAGGGTCAATACCACCGGATAATGTTCTTCCACTTGGCGGAATTACTAAGTTGTAAGCGCGTGCAAGTCTTGTGATAGAATCCATTAAAATAATTACATCTCGCTTATGTTCAACGAGGCGACGTGCACGTTCCAATACTAATTCTGCAACTTTCACATGGTTTTCTGGTAATTCATCAAATGTCGAACTAACGACATCTGCTTTAACAGAGCGTTCAATATCAGTTACTTCTTCTGGACGTTCATCAATTAATAATACAATTAGTTCAGCTTGCGGATAGTTTGTAGTGATAGCATTAGCAATTTCTTTTAACAATGTAGTTTTACCAGCTTTTGGTGGCGCCACAATTAATCCTCGTTGTCCAAATCCAACGGGAGCAACTAAATCCATTATTCTTGTCGATAATTTATCAGGTGTTGTTTCGAGTTTGATTTGTCGATTAGGGTAGAGTGGAGTTAGAGCTGGGAAGTGAACGCGTTCTTTCGCAATTTCCGGGTCTTCTCCGTTAACCGCGTCTACTTGAAGTAATCCGTAATATCGTTCGTTTTCTTTTGGTGGGCGTACTTTACCAGAAACTTTATCACCATTTCGAAGGTCAAAACGGCGAATTTGAGATGCAGAAATATAAATGTCTTCTTTGGAAGGTGAATAGTTAATCGGTCGCAGGAAGCCAAACCCTTCAGAATTGACAATTTCTAATATCCCTTCCATAAAGAAGTATCCTTCTTGTTCTGAACGAGATTTTAATATGGCAAATATCAATTCTTTTTTTGTTAATTTGCTATAATAAGAAATCTTATATTCCCTTGCGAGATTATATAATTCTTTCAATGTCATGTTTTCTAATTGAGCAATCGTAAGAGTCATAGCATTACTCCAGTCTTTATAAATTTTTAATGTCTATGGAAAATTACTAGTGGATTTAGAAGGTAGAAGATGTCTGATGCATACCTTTAATATACTATCAGACATCTTAATATGGGAAGAATTTATTTATTTTTCGTAATTTGGCTTTTTAATCATATTGTGGCGACCTTCAATGAAACGAACTGTACCTGTTTTTGCACGCATAACAAGTGAGTTTGTTAAGCAATATTCCCCTTTATATTGAACGCCTCTTAATAGTTCACTATCTGTCACTGCTGTTGCAGCAAAAATAGCGTCATCACCTTTTACAAGGTCATCTAAGTACAACACTTTGGAAACATCTAATCCCATGCTAATACAACGTTTCAATTCATCATCGTTTTGTGGGACTAATCGCCCTTGGAAATCTCCGCCTAAACATTTTAATGCTACAGCGGATATCACGCCTTCTGGTGCTCCTCCAGTACCGAACATGATGTCGATACCCGTTTCATCGAATGCTGTGCTAATTGCAGCACTCACGTCACCATCTTGAATGAATTTAATGCGGGCTCCAGCAGCACGAATTTCATCTACGATATGTTGGTGGCGAGGTCTATCAAGTAAAATTGCAACGACGTCAGAAATTGATTTATTTTTTGCTTCTGCTACGGCCCTTAAATTTTCTGTGACAGAAGCGTTTATGTCAACTTTCCCTTTACTTTCAGGACCGACCGCAATTTTTTCCATATACATATCTGGTGCATTTAATAAATTTCCTCGGTCCGCAATGGCAACGACCGTCATTGCCCCATTTCCACCTTTAGCAACAATGTTTGTTCCTTCTAAAGGGTCTACGGCAATATCCACTTCAGGACCGCCATTGCGAAGGCCTAGTTCTTCACCAATATACAGCATTGGTGCTTCATCCATTTCACCTTCACCAATCACAACTCTACCGTGCATAGGGATTGTATCAAACAAAGCACGCATTGCTGAAGTAGCTGCTTGATCTGCTTCATTTTTCAGACCGCGCCCCATCCATTTGGCAGATGCAATTGCTGCTGCTTCAGTGACGCGAACTATTTCCATCGTTAAACTACGTTCCATTATTTTATTTTCCTCCTGCTACAAGTACGAAAACTTCCATATACCATTGTACCATAATTGTAAACTGCCCACCACCTAGTTGGAGTGTGGGCATTTAACCTTTACTTGTATCAACATTTACGAGAAAATTCGTCTCTCCCCTAGGCTAACAATTAAATTTTTTCAGGTGAGAGACTTCTTACGGTCATGTTTAAATTTTCTCAACTCTTTCAACAGTGCTTACCGTTATTGATTCTTTGCGTATATTTGCTCCGAGACTGCGCAATTTCTCAATAAAATTACTGTATCCTCTTTCAATATGATAAATATCTCGGATTTCTGTTTCTCCTTCTGCTAATAAACCAGCCAGCACTAAAGCTGCACCTGCTCGAAGATCTGTTGCAGTCACCTTTGAACCGTGCAATTTTGTTGGTCCTTGAATGATTGCCGTATTTCCTTCTACTCGAACATTTGCGTTCATTCGTCTTAATTCATCAATATGTTTAAAACGAGAAGTATAAATGGTTTCCGTTATTTTTGAGGCACCGATTGCTTGTGTCATCAATACAGAGAGTGGTTGCTGAACATCAGTGGGAAATCCCGGATATACAAGTGTTTTTACGTCTACCGCTTGCAATTCATCCGATTTTGGAATAAAGATGCTCTCTTCTCCTTCTTCCACTCTTACTCCCATTTCACGCAATTTTGCTGTTACCGCTTCTAGATGGAGCGGAATGATGTTATCAATCGTGACTCCATCTCCTAACGCAGCCGCCATAATCATATAAGTGGCTGCTTCAATACGGTCTGGAATAATCACATGCTTCGTACCATGAAGTTCATCGACACCTTCAATACGGATGACACTTGTTCCAGCTCCTTTAATGTTTGCACCCATGTTCGTCAAAAGTGTGGCAACATCAATAATTTCTGGTTCTTTCGCAGCATTCTCGATAATCGTTCTGCCTTTCGCTCGAACAGCTGCAAGCATAATGTTAATCGTCGCACCAACGCTCGCAACGTCCAAATAAATTTTCGTACCAATTAATTCTTCTGCTCTTAAATAAATTGCGCCGTGTTCATTTGTCACTTTCGCCCCTAATGCTTCAAACCCTTTTATATGTTGATCGATTGGGCGCGGTCCTAAAAAGCATCCCCCAGGAAGACCGATGACAGCTTTTTTAAACCGACCTAGCATCGCTCCCATGAGGTAATAGGAAGCACGAAGTTTTTTCACATTGCCATTAGGTAATGGAATCGGCGTCATATTTGTAGGGTCAATCGTCATTTGTCCATTTTCGAAAATAACTTCTCCACCTATTTCCTCAAGTAGAGCTTTCAACGTGAAAGCATCTGAAATTTCGGGAATCCCACCGATTGTCACCGGAGAATTAGCTAGGATTGACGCGGGTATTAACGCAACAGCACTATTTTTGGCTCCACTGACTTTGACTGTTCCTTTAAGACGATTTCCGCCAATAATTTTATATACATCCATAAGCGTTCTCCCTCGTGATTGGAAAGTTTCCTTTATTATGGTCTTTTTTCCGCTTAACTACGCATTTTTAAAATAAATTCATTTGTAATATTTAGTTTATTTCTACATCACAAAAATTGAGATAACAATTTTGTCTTTTCTTTATTCTTTTCTGATAATGGAACAAACTAAACTACATCCTGGGAATTATATTATTTATTACTACGTTTTTCCCAGTCAGCTAAAAATGCTTCAATTCCTTTATCCGTTAATGGATGATGAAACAGTTGTTTTAGCACTTTAAATGGCACTGTGGCAATATCCGCACCAGCTAAAGCAGCCTCTACTACATGTTGCGGATGGCGAATGGACGCAGCAATGATTTCCGTTTCAATTTGATGAATATCAAAGATTTCTGCAATTTGCGCCACTAGTTGTACACCATTTTGTCCGATATCATCTAATCGACCTAAGAAGGGAGATACGTATGTGGCACCAGCACGAGCAGCTAGAAGGGCTTGGTTGGCACTAAATATTAAAGTGACATTTGTTTTGATGCCTTTTTCTGAAAAATATTTACATGCTTTTAATCCTTCTGGTGTCATCGGTAATTTCACTGTAATATTCGGAGCAATTTTTGATAATTCTAGTCCTTCTTTAATCATTCCTTCTGCATCTAGCGAAATCACTTCTCCACTAACAGATCCGTCAACGAGTTCCGCTATTTCACGTAGTCTGTCATGGAAAGAGATTCCTTCTTCTTTTGCAACTAATGAAGGATTCGTCGTTACTCCTGAAAGAATCCCCCAAGAGTGCGCTTCTTTTATTTCATCGAAGTTCGCTGTATCAATAAAAAATTTCATGATAGCCCTCCCCAATTTCATTAAAAATGAAGAGAAGGTCGTACGCTCGACACTTCTCCTTGTATTGTTTTCGAAGTGATATTTTTGTTATTAAAAACTATACTAGACACTTATTGTTAAAAAATAAACGATTATTTTGAACTATTTTTATGCTTTGTTTGAGCTTCCAAATTCACGAATTTTTCCGATTACTGTTTCTTTAATTGCTTCACGAGCTGGACCTAAGTATTTTCTTGGGTCATAAAGGTTCGCATCTTTTTCTAGAATTTCACGAACAACTCTTGTTGCTGCAATTTGGTTTTCAGTATTTACGTTAATTTTTGCTGTACCTAATGAAATTGCACGTTGAATATCTTTTGTTGGGATTCCAGTTCCGCCGTGAAGTACGAGTGGAAGGCCTGTTAATTGAGAAATTTCCTCCATCTCTTTGAAGCCAAGTTTTGGTTCGCCTTTATACGGACCATGAACAGAACCAAGTGCTGGAGCTAAGCAATCAATGTCAGTCAACTCCGCTAATTGTTTACATTCTTGCGGATCAGCATAAATAATACCTTCTCCAACGACATCATCTTCTTGTCCGCCTACGATACCAAGTTCCGCTTCTACAGAAACACCTTTTGAGTGTGCATATTCAACAACTTTTTTTGTAATTTCTACGTTTTCTTCAAATGGTTTGTGGGATGCATCAATCATAACAGAAGTGAAGCCAGCATCTACTGCCTCTTTACATTTTTCAAAGCTGGAGCCGTGGTCTAAGTGGATGGCAACAGGAACTGTAATGTTGTAGCTTTCCATTAAGCCTTTCACCATGTGTACAACAGCAACGAATCCGCCCATATATTTTCCGGCACCTTCAGAAACGCCAAGAATTACCGGTGATTTTTCTTCTTCAGCAGCTTGTAAAATGGCTTGTGTAAATTCTAAGTTGTTAATATTAAATTGACCAACCGCATATTTTCCTTCTTTCGCTTTAATCAACATTTCTTTCATCGATACTAATGGCATTATACAAATCCTCCTCAGGATGGTTAATTTAATAATGTTTTCCGTTTTAATAGTACCAAAATCAACTTTCCCCCACAAGTAGTGAGCAAATGTTGTGGAACGCTTGAGTTTGTGTGTTGGATCCTTACTCGGGCGGGTACTTCTTATGTGGATGGATTCTTACTGGAGAGGGTACTTCTTTGGCTTGTTCGGATGAATCCTTATTCAGGGGGTGCTTCTTTGGCTTGTGCAGATGCAACTTTTGCTCTTGCGAATGCGCCCTTCTTGTGCGGATATTTTCCTTGCTCGTGTGGATACGACTTTGATTCGTGTGGATTTACCTCTGACTCGTGCAAATGTCTCCTTACTTATGCATATATAACCTTAACTCGTGTGGATATACCCTGTCTTGAGAGATAATCCCCTGACTCGTGCGAATGCGCCCTACTCTCGTGCAGATACAACCTTAACTCGTGTAGATGCACCCTATTCTTGTGCAGATAGAATCCTAGCATGTGTGTCTACACTTATTCTTCATCCCAATTATGATGAATCTTTTCTTCTACGATTACCTGAAAAAAATAACCGTCCCAAAACTTGGAACGGCCATTTATTCGGATAAAACTTTCTTTCTATTTATCATCTTAATCACAGCATCTTTTAATTCAAAAATATTAAAGGGTTTCGTAAAATAATAGTCAGCTCCATAACAATTAGCTTGTTTCACCATTTCAGCTTCTTCATATGCGGACATGATAAATACTGGCATTTCAGGGTACAAAGTTTTTATTTTCCTTAGTATCTCTTTTCCGTCAATTCCTGGTAATTTCATATCAAGAAGGACACCGTCCATTCTCGAATTTTCTATTAATTGAAGTGCTTCAGGCCCATTTGATGCTAAATACGTTTTCACTCCTTCCCTTTTGAAAATCTCGTCGAGCAACATTCTGATTCCTCTTTGATCGTCCACAATCAATATTTTTTTCACAGTCTTTTCCCCTTAAAACATTTTTTCCCTAACCTTCCTTTTCCCTTAATTTTATTATAATAAACATGAATTTTACTTTGATATATAAAAAATTTACATACTTCCATCACAATTATGTAATTTTGCATTTCAAAGAATAGAAAATTATAATTGGTTTGAGGTGGAAATATGTCAAAAATACTCGCTACACAATTAAATGGTTTATATCAAAAAATTGTTCAAAACGAAGAGGATGCAATTGAACAAACTGCCCGCCTTCTCGCACAAGCCAGTGTCGGTGAAGGGAGTATTTACTTTGCTTGTTTTGATGAACTGCAAGCAATTGAATCCTACGCTTTATCTAACAAAGAACAACCATTTTTAAATCTCGTAAAATGGTCACCTGATGTTGAAATTCGTGAAACTGATCGAGTTTTAATATTTGCAAAAAGTTGTCAAGATAAAGAAGCCCTTCAACTTGCGAAGAAATTATATGAACAATTTATCCCTTTTGCAGCAGTAGCAAGCGAAGTTCCAAGCAATGATAATGAGTTAAGCGATCTTGCTTATACTTATATATCGATGCATGTTCGAGGTGGATTAATTCCCCATCCTACGAATTTAGGCGAACGGGTTGTTATTCCTCACCTACATGCTGGTCTCTTTATTTATGAAGCAATTAAACTTGCTTATGATGAAATGTTAGAAGATGAAATATAATCTTTGTTTACCTTTTATTATTTTCAAATATAGTCAATTGTTTATTAATATAATGAAAATAGTAAAAAAATACAGTTTTTCCTTTTTTATCTTATATTTCATCATAATAAAAAGACTACCTTAAATGGTAGTCTTTTTTCATTAGCATTTATTGATTTTTGCGGTATTTGAAAGCTGCTCCGATAAACTCACGGAATAAAGGTTGCGGGCGTTGTGGACGAGAAACAAATTCAGGATGGAATTGGCATCCAAGGAAGAATTTTTTCTCTGGTAATTCGATAATTTCCACTAAACGATTGTCAGGGCTTGTACCTGAGAATACGAGTCCCTCAGCTTCCATTGCTTCACGGAATTCATTATTGAATTCATAACGGTGGCGATGACGTTCATATACTAACTCATCTTGATAAGCTTGTTCAGCACGAGAACCTTCTTTTAATTTACATGGATATAAACCTAAGCGTAATGTTCCGCCTAAATCCATATTTTCTTTTTGGTCTGGTAGTAAATCTATGATTGGATATGGAGTATCTTTCACAATTTCTGTTGTATGCGCTCCTTTTAATCCTAGAACATTTCGAGCAAATTCAATTGCCATCATTTGCATTCCTAAACAAATACCAAGGAATGGCACATCGTTTTCACGAGCATATTTAATTGCTGTAATTTTTCCTTCTGTACCGCGATTTCCAAATCCGCCAGGTACAATAATTCCGTCTGCATCTTTCAATAATTCATGCACATTTACTTCTGTAATATCTTCAGCGTTAATCCAATCGATGCAAATATCGGAATCGTAAACGTAACCAGCATGTTTTAAAGCTTCAACAACTGAAATATATGCGTCTTGTAACTCAACATATTTTCCAACAAGCGCAATGCGTGTTTTATGTTTTAAGTTTTTCACCTTATGCACTAGCTCTTTCCAATCAGACATATCAGCTTCTGGTGCTTCGATTCCGAAATACTCTAATACAATATCATCTAAATCTTGAGCATGTAGATTTAATGGCACTTCATATAAATGTTCCACATCTCGAGACTCAATAATGTTGCGAGGGGATACATCACAGAATAATGCTAATTTTTCTTTCATGTCCTCAGAAACTGGTTGTTCTGTACGCACAACTAAAATATTTGGTTGGATACCTAAAGAACGCAATTCTTTTACTGAATGTTGAGTTGGTTTTGTTTTTAATTCACCTGCAGCTCTGATGTAAGGGATTAGTGTACAGTGAACATACATCACATTTTCTGCACCTAAATCAGATTTCATTTGACGGATTGCTTCTAAGAATGGAAGCCCTTCGAAATCTCCAACTGTTCCCCCTACTTCCGTAATTACGATATCCGCACTTGTTTCTCTTCCAGCACGTTGAATGCGCTCTTTAATTTCATTTGTCACGTGAGGAATAACTTGAACTGTTTTTCCATTATAGTCACCGCGACGCTCTTTCGCTAAAACTGTTTGATATATTTTACCGGAAGTTACCGTAGAATGTTTACCTAAATTAATGTCAATAAAACGTTCATAGTGCCCTAAGTCTAAGTCTGCTTCAGCACCGTCATCAGTAACGAATACCTCACCATGTTGATAAGGGCTCATCGTACCAGGATCTATATTTAAATATGGATCGAATTTTTGAATCGTCACTTGCAAGCCTCGATTTTTTAATAGTCTACCTAATGATGAAGCAACAATCCCTTTACCTAAGGACGATACTACTCCACCAGTTACAAAAATATACTTCGTCATTTGTAAAATTCCTCCTCAAATATTTCCACTTTTATAAAATTAAATAACTTATACTAAATCATTGCTGAATGTTAACTCATCAATAATCCTTTATTCATTTTTTCCTTTTCCTACATTTCCATGCTTACAAGCAACGTTCCAAAAGAGAAAGCACTAAACACAATTACCGAAATTTCCTCATGGCTTGTATTATACACTTCTCTGTGGAACATGTTTATAGGAAATAGGCTTCCTCAAGAACAAAAAATAAAAAACGCTCCTCCTGCATTTTGCAGGGGGAGCGTGAATATATCACGTTCATTCTCCTTCTTAAGGAGCCCAAATAAAAGATTAAACGGAACAAATTAATAAGTCAAGTAGTTTATATAAAAACCATTAAATTTACATATTTACAAAAATTTATTATTCTTCCTCTTCATCGATTTCTACATCTAATTCTTCATCGTCGATTAATAACTCTTCATCACCATCGATTAAATCATCATCGACTTCATCAATATCATCTGGAAGATCTACATCTAAATCATCAAGAGCATCATCGAAGTCGTCCACAAGTTCATCATCGAAGTCGATATCTTCTTCATCTTCATCCAAGAACTCTTCAAATTCTTCTTCAAATACTAAATCATCTTCATCAATGATTTCTTCGTCATCATCAAAGACAGCCATTCTCGCTCTACGTTTACGAGTTTTAATAGTAGGTGCTGTTTCTTCTTCGATTGTTTCGATTTTATACCATTCACGAAGTCCCCACGTGTTATCGTGGTTTAATAAGAAACGACCATCTACATTTAAATCCGTAAAAAATTGTACCAATACTTGTTTAACTTCTTCTTCAGAAAGCCCTTTTAATTCTTTAATTTCATCTAATAAATCGAAAAATGGAGTAGCTGTTTTTTTCTCTTCTAGAATTGCAAACGCTAAGTCTACTAACGATTCTTCTGCTATTTGCTCTTTTGTCATTTCACGAATCTTCAACTCGTGCACGCCCTTTCTTTAATACATACATTACACATGTTAACCATTATATACAAATAATTGTATACTATGCTAGATTCATTTATTGTTTTTTATTTTATAAAAATCTCTGATTGCCATATAAAATAAATAACCTGACAAGATGAGAAGCGGTATTGCTCCTAATTGTTTATTATACAAAAAGAAGGTTGCAATTAGGCATGATAAAATCATAAAATAGTGTCCGTATTGTTTCACTTGCAACCCTCCTCTTCTTGTAACAAACATTATAGCCAATTTTCCTCCAAAGATGATAAAATTTGCAACAATTTTTTATGAAGAAGAGAAAAATTTTCAACTTTTTCTATGTATATGTATAAGAAGAGGAAGCGCTCAGAAGCTAAAAACTTCGAACGTTCCCCCTGAATATTAACAACTAGGTGAAAATTACAACACCTAATATTTTATTATGTGCACTTTATATTTGTAAAAAATTCTATCCATAAACATTACATGTTTCTTCGATATTGGCCGCCAACTTCGTACAGTGCTTTCGTAATTTGACCGAGACTTGCTACTTTTACTGTTTCCATTAATTCTTCAAAAATATTGCCGCCAGAAAGTGCAACTTCTTGCAATCGTTTTAATGCTTGGGCACACTCATCTTTATTGCGGTCTTGGAATACTCGTAAGTTTCGAATTTGTTGTTCCTTTTCTTCCTTCGATGCACGAGCCACTTCTAATTTATCAATTTCTTCAATGGAAGCATTCGGATTAATGTACGTATTCACACCGATAATTGGTAGTTCTCCGGAATGTTTCAATTGTTCATAATACATGGATTCTTCTTGAATTTTTCCGCGTTGATATTGCGTTTCCATCGCTCCAAGAACGCCACCACGGTCATTAATTCGCTCAAATTCTTCAAGCACTTTTTCTTCTACTAAATCCGTTAATTCTTCTACGATGAATGAGCCTTGTAATGGGTTTTCATTTTTCGATAAACCATGCTCTTTCGTAATGATCATTTGAATAGCCATCGCTCTTCTTACTGATTCTTCCGTTGGCGTTGTAATCGCTTCATCGTATGCATTTGTATGAAGTGAGTTACAGTTATCTTGTAACGCCATCAATGCTTGAAGCGTTGTACGAATATCGTTAAAGTCAATTTCTTGCGCATGCAAGCTGCGGCCAGATGTTTGAATATGGTATTTCAGCTTTTGGCTGCGTTCATTTGCACCGTATTTGTCGCGCATTACAATTGCCCAAATGCGACGAGCCACTCGACCAATCACTGTGTATTCTGGGTCAAGGCCATTTGAGAAGAAGAATGATAAATTCGGTGCAAAATCGTCAATGTGCATGCCACGGCTTAAATAATATTCCACGTACGTAAAGCCATTTGCTAGCGTAAAGGCTAATTGAGTAATTGGGTTTGCCCCAGCTTCCGCAATGTGATAGCCGGAAATTGATACAGAATAGTAGTTGCGAACTTTATGTTTAATGAAGTATTCTTGAATATCTCCCATCATACGAAGGGCGAATTCCGTTGAGAAGATGCAAGTGTTTTGGCCTTGGTCTTCTTTTAAAATATCCGCTTGTACCGTACCACGAACAACTTGTAGCGTTTGTTCTTTAATCTCTGTAAACTCTTCCACTGTTAAAATGCGACCTAATTCTTTTTCTTTCTTTTTCACTTGCTGGTCAATCGCTGTGTTCATGAACATCGCTAAAATGATTGGCGCTGGACCATTAATTGTCATCGATACAGATGTTGATGGGTGGCACAAATCAAAGCCTTCAAATAATTTTTTCATGTCATCAAGCGTGCAGACACTTACACCCGATTCACCAATTTTTCCGAAAATGTCTGGACGTTCATCTGGATCTTCTCCGTAAAGCGTTACAGAATCAAAAGCTGTTGATAAACGTTTTGCCGGATCATCTTTTGATAAGTAGTGGAATCGCTTATTTGTACGTTCTGGTGTTCCTTCTCCAGCAAATTGGCGTTTAGGATCTTCTCCTTGTCGCTTGAATGGAAATACTCCTGCTGTATACGGGAAGGAACCAGGAACATTTTCTTTATATACCCAGCGTAAAATTTCGCCGTAGTCTTTGAATTTTGGTAATGCCACTTTTGGGATTTTTGTTCCGGATAAAGATGTTGTTGTAAGTAATGTTCGAATTTCTTTATCGCGGATTTTTGTTACAAATTCTTCGCCTGCATATGCTTCTTTTACTTTCTCCCAGTTTTCTAAAATTCGTTTAGATTCTGGTGTTAATTCATTTTTTATTCCTTCCGCTAGTGTTTCGAGAGACTTGATAAGAACCTCATCCGGATTTTTTGCTTTTAATTCTTTGATTGTTCCTTCGATTTGGTAAAGTCTTGTTGCAAGTTCTGATTGTTGCTCTACTTTTTTATGATAGTTGCGAACTGTATCTACAATTTCGCGCAAATAGAATCGGCGGTCATTTGGAATGATCACATCTTGTTTTTCTGTTTTAGAGACGATTTCATAGGAAGTTTCCCAATTGTAGCCGAATTTTTCGTTGATTTTCTTCACAAGCGCTGCAAATAAAGCGTTTGTTCCTTTGTCGTTAAATTGACTAGCGATTGTGCCGTAAACCGGCATTTCGTCTAATTGTTGGTTCCATAATTCATGAGAACGTTGATATTGTTTTTGCACTTGACGAAGAGCGTCTTCAGAACCTTTTCGCTCAAATTTGTTGATAGCGATTAAATCAGCAAAATCAATCATGTCGATTTTTTCTAATTGCGTTGGTGCACCGAACTCGCTCGTCATCACATACATGGATAGGTCTGTATATTTCGTAATTTCCGCATCCCCTTGACCAATTCCACTTGTTTCTACAAAGATTAAATCAAAGCCCGCTGCTTTCACCACATCAAGAATATCGCCGATAGATGCAGAAAGTTCTGAACGAGATCCGCGCGTTGCAAGGCTTCTCATATATACTCGTTTATCGAAAATAGCATTCATGCGAATACGGTCACCAAGTAATGCCCCACCTGTTTTTTGTTTTGTCGGGTCAACAGAGAGAATCGCGATTCGCTTATCTGGGAACTCTCGTAAAAATCTTCGTACAAGTTCATCCGTAAGTGAAGATTTTCCAGCTCCCCCTGTTCCGGTGATGCCGACAACCGGCGTTCCTTTGCTTCTTTGGCGAGCTTGTTTCAACATTTCGGTAATTTCAGGGTCGCCGCCAACTTCCGCTGCCGTAATTAAGTTCGCTAATATTTCTGGTCGATCTGTCGATAATTTATCTAGAAGCTCTAAATAGTTCCCTCTCAGTGTTGAGAAGTCTGCTCCTTTGAGTTTTTCGTTTACCATTCCTTGCAACCCAAGGCGCATGCCGTCTTCTGGTGAGAAAATACCTGCAATACCATAGTCGTGGAGTTCTTTTATTTCTCTAGGTAATATAACTCCACCTCCACCTCCATAAATTTTGATGTGAGGTGCCCCTTTTTCTTTAAGCAGGTCGTACATGTATTTGAAGTACTCCATGTGACCGCCTTGATAAGAAGAAACAGCAACAGCTTGTGCATCTTCTTGAATCGCTGCGTTCACCACTTCTTCTACAGATCGGTTATGGCCAAGGTGAATTACTTCTGCCCCGCTTGCTTGAAGGATTCTTCTGATGATGTTTACCGATACATCATGACCGTCGAAAAGGCTAGATGCTGTAACGAATCGAACGTGATTCTTCGGACGATATACTTCCGTTGTTGGACGGTTTATTTCAGTCTTTGATGTCTTATTCTCTGTTTGCATTTGAACCATATAATAAAACCCCTTTCATTTAAAAGTGAACGAAATCTCCCGGTTGTTAAAGTGTACTTCTTTTCATGAAAGATGCACATCGAAGAAAAATAAGGTTGAGGCGATAAAACACCGCTTTGCAAACGAAGGTATCGTATGCAATTTAGCGGTGTTTACCCCTATTTTTCACGAAAATGTAGAATCCCCGATAAGAATAATCTCGTTTGCAATGCAATAAATTCTTCAGTTGTATATTTTTTGTGATACGCCCATTTGCGGAATGCCCAGCTTTGTCCTTGGATTACTAAGTGGTTTGCTGCTAAATAGATTTCTTGATCTGTCAGCTCTATTTCTCCCGATTTCACGCAAGATTTCAATATTTTCTCAAATAACGAAACCATCTCTAGCTCTTTGCTTAATACGTATTGCATTGCTTCTTTTGGCAATGATTTTGTCTCTTGATACATGACTGTAAATTCATCAATCATGCGATCAATTAACAAGAAGTATTGTCGAATTGCTTCTTCTAGTTCTTCAATTGTTCCCTTTTGCGTTGAAATGTCTGATAAACACATCGTTACTTTATTGTAGATGTGGTCACAAACTAAATAGAGTACATCTTCTTTCGTTCGAATGTATTCGTACAATGTTCCAATACTAAATCCAGCAGCTTTGGCTATTTCCCTTGTTGTTGCACGATGAAAGCCCTTTTCTTTAAATAATTTAACGCTTGCTTCAACGATTTGTTGGCGTCTTAATTCGATAAGGCTTTCATCTTTGACGGAAGTTTGTACGATAATTTTTTCCTTGCTCATACCTGTTACTTTGTCAACATGCGCGAGATTACAAGTCTTTGAATCTCTTGCGTTCCTTCATAGATTTGCGTAATTTTTGCATCACGCATGTAACGCTCAACAGGATATTCTTTCGTATAACCGTATCCTCCAAAGACTTGCACAGCTTCTGTCGTCACTTTCATTGCTGTATCTCCCGCCATCAATTTTGCCATCGCGCTTGCTTTTCCGTAAGGCAAGCCTTCGGATTCTAGCCAAGCTGCTTGATAAGTTAATAGTCTTGATGCTTCTACTGCTGTAGCCATATCTGCCAGTTTGAAAGAGATCCCTTGATTTGCTGCGATTGGTTTTCCGAATTGTTCGCGTTCTTTTGCATATTCAACAGCTGCATCCAACGCTCCTTGGGCAATTCCTACCGCTTGGGCTGCAATTCCGTTTCGTCCACCGTCTAATGTTTGCATTGCAATTTTAAAACCTTCTCCTTCTGCACCAAGTAAGTTTTCTTTTGGAACTCGGCAGTTGTCAAAGATAATTTCTGCTGTAGGTGATGAACGGATTCCCATTTTGTCTTCTTTTTTCCCAACTTGGAAACCTGGGAAACTTGATTCAACGATAAAGGCGCTAACCCCTCTTGTTTTTGCTTCCGGATTTGTTAATGCGAAGACAATGTAGATGTCTGCGATACCACCATTTGTGATGAAGATTTTTGAACCGTTTAACACGTATTCATCTCCATCCAAAACAGCTGTTGTTTTCATCGCTCCCGCGTCACTACCTGAACCAGGCTCAGTTAAGCAATATGCACCGATTTTCTTCCCTTCTGCCATAGGTCGAAGGTATTTTTGCTTTTGTTCTTCAGTACCGAATTTATAAACTGGCCAACCCGCTAATGAAGTATGAGCTGAGAGAGTTACACCAGTTGACGCACATACGCGAGAAAGTTCTTCTACAGCGATTACATAAGCTAAATAATCAAAGCCAGCTCCACCGTATTCCTCTGGCCAAGGGATTCCTGTCAGTCCAAGTTCCGCTAGTTTATCCCAAATTTCTCTATCAAAGCGTGCTTGCTCATCACGTTCTTGAGCTGTAGGTGCTACTTCATTTAGCGCGAAATCTCGTACCATTTCTCGCAGTTGTAAATGTTCTTCTGACAATTGGAAATTCATGGTTATCCCCCTTTTTTGAGTTTGGCACTTCTACTTGGATATTGAGACAGTACCAGAATCTTATAAATGTTTGCTAATTACAATGCGTTGAATTTCACTTGTGCCTTCGTAAATTTCAGTAATTTTTGCATCACGGAAGTAGCGCTCTACCGGATACTCTTTTGTATAACCGTATCCGCCAAATACTTGAACTGCTTCGATTGCCACTTCTCTCGCTGTTTGTGATGCAAACAACTTCGCCATCGACGCTTCTTTACCGCAAGGCAAGCCTTTTGAACGTAGGTCTGCCGCACGATAAACGAGTAGTCTTGCAGATTCTACCGCTGTTGCCATATCTGCAAGCTTAAACCCAATTCCTTGATTCGCAATAATTGGCTTACCAAACTGTTGACGCTCGCCTGCATATTTCACTGCTGCATCTAAAGCCGCTTCTGCAATACCAAGAGCTTGTGCTGCAATCCCGATACGGCCCACATCTAAGTTTGCCATTGCGATTTTAAAGCCTTCTCCTTCTTCTCCGAGGCGATTTGCTTCCGGCACTTCCATGTTTTCAAAGCTCAGTTCAACTGTTCTAGAACCGTGTAAGCCCATTTTTTTCTCATCTTTTCCTATGATGAGGCCTGGAGTATCTTTTTCAACAATGAACGCCGTTACCCCGCGGGAACCTTTTTCAGGATCTGTTTTAGCAAAGACGATATAAACATCTGCCTCTCCACCATTTGTGATGAAGATTTTTGAGCCGTTGATGATGTATTTATCGCCTTTTTTCACCGCTCTTGTTTTTAAGGAAGCCGCATCGCTTCCTGCAGATGGTTCTGTTAAACAAAAGGCTCCTAAATATTCTCCTTTTGCGAGTTTTGGCACATATTTTTGTTTTTGTTCTTCATTTCCAAAATATAGAATTGGATTTGTACCAACAGAAGTGTGCACAGATAGAATAACACCAATTACCGCGCTTACTTTGGAGAGTTCATTAATGGCGATGATATACGAAATAAAATCCATTCCAGAACCGCCATACTCTTCTGGAACAGTAATCCCCATTAAACCGAGCTCAGCCATTTTGTTTAAAATCGGCCTAGGAAATTCACCTGCTTCCATTTTTTCGACAAACGGAGCAATTTCGTTTTGTGCAAAATCTCGAACCATATCACGCATCATGAGTTGCTCTTCTGTGAAGTTCAAATTCATCGGTTTCACTCCCTGCTATTCGTAGATGTAGAAACCGCGGCCTGATTTCTTCCCTAACCAACCAGCTGCCACGTATTTGCGAAGTAGAGGACACGGACGATATTTGCTATCTCCTAATCCTTCATGTAAGATTTCCATAATGTATAGACATGTATCTAAACCGATGAAATCTGCTAGTTGAAGTGGTCCCATTGGATGATTCATGCCTAATTTCATAACATCGTCGATTGCTTCTTTTGTCGCAACGCCTTCATATAGTGCATAAATCGCTTCGTTAATCATCGGTAGGAGAATGCGGTTGGATACAAATCCCGGGAAGTCATTCACTTCTACCGGTTTTTTGCCTAACTCAATCGCCATTTGTTCTACCGTTTTGTATACTTCATCAGCCGTTGCAAGACCGCGAATTACTTCCACCAGTTTCATAACTGGCACTGGATTCATGAAGTGCATACCGATTACTTTTTCAGGTCGTTTCGTTACTGCTGCAATTTCCGTAATTGGAAGTGAGGATGTATTTGTCGCAAGAATTGCATGTTCCGGTGCAATTTCATCTAGTTGCTTAAAAATAGATTGCTTGATTTCCATATTTTCTGTTGCTGCTTCGATTACAATATCCACATCACGAGCATCTTCTAAGCTCAAGGATTTCGTAATTCGATTTAAAATCGCTTCTTTTTCTTCAGCAGTTTTACGTCCCTTTTCCACATCGCGAGACAAATTTTTCGTAATTGTTGTAAGACCTCGTTCAAAGTATTCTTCTTTAATGTCGTTTAATTTTACTTCAAATCCTGCTGTAGCACATACTTGAGCAATGCCTGAACCCATTTGTCCAGCACCAACAACCATTACTTTTTTAATTGCCATTTCTTTTCCCCCATTTGTTTGAATTAATTTTTCGGTACTTCTACCATGATGGCATCCCCTTGACCACCGCCAGAGCAAATAGCTGCGATGCCAATTCCACCACCACGACGTTTTAATTCGTAGCAAAGAGTTAAAATGATTCTTGCACCTGAAGCACCAATTGGATGACCTAATGCAACCGCTCCTCCGTTTACATTCACTTTGTTTGGATCGAGTCCAGCAATTTGGTTGCTTACAAGAGCAACTGCTGCAAAGGCTTCATTAATTTCAATTAAGTCAATTTCATCAATCGTTTTGTTTGTTTTATTTAAAATTTCACGAATCACAAGTCCTGGAGTTTGTGGGAAGTTTTCTGGCTCAACAGCAACTTCCGCATGAGCTAATACATACGCGAGCGGTGTGCGTCCTTCTTCCTTCGCTTTTTTCTCACTCATTAATACAAGTGCACAAGCGCCATCATTTACTCCCGGAGCATTTCCAGCAGTAATTGTGCCGTCTCGGTCGAAAGCAGGTTTTAAATTTGCTAGCGCTTCCAATGATGTTTCTCTGCGAGGCGCCTCATCTTCTTTTACAACTAATGTATCTTTGCGAGTTTTTACTTCTACCGGAACGATTTCTTCAGCAAATTTTCCTTCATCAATCGCTCGGATTGCTAATTGATGGCTACGCAATGCCCATGCATCTTGTTCTTCTCTTGAGATGTTGAATTCCTTCGCTGTTCCGTTTCCATAAGTCCCCATATGAACCTTATCTGGATGGAAGGAACAAGATAGGCCATCATAAATCATGCCATCAACAACTGTTGAATCTCCCATACGTAATCCCCAACGACCCTTTTGCAAGTAATACGGAGCATTGGACATCGATTCCATTCCCCCAGCAACAATGACTTCTTCTTCCCCTAGGCGAATTAATTGATCAGCAAGTGTCACACTTCTCATACCTGATGCACAAACTTTGTTGATTGTTTCTGTTTTTACTGACCAAGGAATTCCCGCTTTTGCTGCTGCCTGGCGAGAAGGAATTTGTCCCTGCCCTGCTTGAAGAACCGTACCCATAATTACTTCATCCACTTGATCCGCCTTGACATCTGCCCTTTTCAATGCTTCTTTAATGGCAATACCTCCAAGATCAGAAGCAGTAAGAGTTGATAATGCGCCACCGAATTTGCCAAAAGGTGTTCTTGCACCCTCTAATATAACTGTTTTCAAACATTCCACCCCTTTATCGAAACGTGCGTAAATCTTGAATGTTTCATTATTTTGTTGAATACAATAATAGTAGTACTGAGTGTTGATAATCGATTGAACGCTCGCTCAGTATTAATCATAAGAAAAAGCGGAGTTGTTTAGAACTCCCTTTTTCTATTCTCCCTATTTATTTTACTGAAAATTAAGTAGATTAGCAATGATTTTTTCTTATTTTTCTAACAATTTAATATTTCAGTATAATATTTTTACCCCAAATACCTCTCTTTATCCTTATTGGATGTACTCGCCTCGCCAATACTTTAACCTCTTCGTGAATCAATATTTTTATTCCCAAAGAATTCGCTAATTGTCTAATTCAAAAGAATTATAGTCAATCTTCAAAGGATAATAGTCAATGTCGAATACATAATTGCCAAGGGAACAAATATTGATTCCGACATTTACGATAATAGTCAACTTCCTGATAATAATAGCCATTCTTCAAAAGATAATAGTCAAAGCTGTGTACTTAATAGCCAATCCTATAAAAACAATCTCTGACAGACGAGATAATAGTCAAAATCCATCACATTATAGTCAACTTTCTAAAGATAATAGTCAAAGTCGTTTACATAATTGCCAAGGGAACAAATATTGTTTCCGACATTTATGATAATAGTCAACTTCCTAACTATAATAGCCATTCTTCAAAAGATAATAGTCAAAGTCGTTTACATAATTGCCAAGGGAACAAATATTGTTTCCGACATTTATGATAATAGTCAACTTCCTAACTATAATAGCCATTCTTCAAAAGATAATAGTCAAACTTGCGCATTTAATAGCCAACACCTAATACACACAATTTCTAAAAGACGGGATTGCATCCAAACTCCCAAATCGAGTAGGAGGGAGTGATTAGCTCCCGTCCTCTCACACCACCGTACGTACGGTTCCGTATACGGCGGTTCAATTAAGATAATTGACGCAAGTTTTCATAACTTCCGTGAATAGCTTGTCTTC
>NZ_JAAXPW010000032.1 GCF_012396605.1 Ureibacillus thermosphaericus | reverse complement strand
AGGTTAAACTTTAATAGAGTCATTTTTTCATCCTCTTTCTATTTGTTTTTATTGGGTCTGAAAACAGTGTAGCAAAAGAGGAGGAAAATGGCTCTTTTCTTTTTTACACAATTATATGGACTCTATCTGATCAGGGAAGGAATTTTTGAGGCTTGGCTATTATTTTCCCGAATTTGACTATTATCATGCTCGAATTGGCTAATATATACGGAAGTTTGACTATTATCCCATGATCAGGGAAGGGATTTTTGAGGCTTGGCTATTATTTTCCCGAATTTGACTATTATCATGCTCAGATTGGCTAATATCTTCTGAAGTTTGACTATTATCCCATGATTAGGGAAGGGTTTTTTGAGGCTTGGCTATTATTTTTCGAGATTTGACTATTATCATGCTCGAATTGGCTAATATCTACCGAAGTTTGACTATTATCCCATGATTAGGGAAGGGTTTTTTGAGGCTTGGCAATTATTTTCCCGAATTTGACTATTATCATGCTCAGATTGGCTAATATCTACCGAAGTTTGACTATTATCCCATGATTAGGGAAGGGATTTTTGAGGCTTGGCTATTATTTTCCCGAATTTGACTATTATCTTGCTCAGATTGGCTAATATCTTCTGAAGTTTGACTATTATCCCATCTTCAGGGGATTGATTTTTTTCGCTTGGCAAATATTTTCCCGAATTTGACTATTATCATGCTCGAATTGGCTAATATATACGGAAGTTTGACTATTATCCCATGATCAGGGAGGAATTTTTGAGGCTTGGCTATTATTTTTCGAGATTTGGCTATTATCTTGCTCACATTGGCTAATATCTTCTGAAGTTTGACTATTATCCCATGATTAGGGAAGGAATTTTTGAGGATTGGCTATTATTTTCCCGAATTTGACTATTATCTTGCTCAGATTGGCTAATATCTTCTGAAGTTTGACTATTATCCCATGATCAGGGAAGGGATTTTTGAGGCTTGGCTATTATTTTTCGAGATTTGGCTATTATCTTACTTGAATTGACTAATATCTTCTTAAATTTGACTATTATCCTATGATTAGTTAAGTGATTTTTGAGGCTTGGCTATTATTTTTCGAGATTTGACTATTATCTAGCTCAAATTGGCTAATATCTTCTGAAGTTTGACTATTATCCCATCTTCAGGGGATTGATTTTTATCGCTTGGCAATTATTTTCTTGAATTTGACTATTATCATGCTCACATTGGCTAATATCTACCGAAGTTTGACTATTATCCCATCTTCAGGGGATTGATTTTTATCGCTTGGCAATTATTTTCTTGAATTTGACTATTATCATGCTCACATTGGCTAATATCTACCGAAGTTTGACTATTATCCTTTTAGAAAATTTTAATACTTAAATTTTGTTAATATCACATGAGCAAGTTTTTTCTCTTTCAAGTCTCACAATCATTCTTTTTGTAGTTTTTTTCTTATTAACAAGAATGCATTATTACTGTATGATAAATTACATAGGAGAGTGAATATATGAGCATCGCAGTTGTAACGGACAGTACAGCTTATTTATCGCCTGAAGAACGTGAAAAATACAATATTTATATGATTCCATTAAGTGTGACATTAGAAGATGGTGTGTTTGAAGAAGAAGTCGAAATTCATGCAAAAGAGTTTTACGATAAAGTTCGTGAAGCAAAGGTGTTCCCAAAGACGACTCAACCGCCTATTGGTAAATTTATGGAATTATTTGAAACATTATCGAAAGACTATGATGAAGTTATCTGCATCCATTTATCGAGCGGAATTAGCGGGACATTTCAAAGTGCATTGCAGGCAGGTAATATAATAGAAGGTATTAAAGTGCATGGCTTTGATAGTGAAATTTCTTGTGCGCCGCAAGGATACTACGCAGTGCAGGCAGCAAAAATGGCGAAAGAAGGAAAAACTTCTGATGAAATATTAGAGAAATTAGAAGAAATAAAAAGTCGCATGCGTGCTTATTTTATTGTTGATGACTTGTCTCATTTACAACGGGGAGGAAGATTATCATCTGCAGCTGCCATTGTGGGAGGATTGTTGCAAATTAAGCCAGTTCTTCATTTCGAAAATAAAGTTATTGTCCCATTTGAAAAGATTCGCACGAAGAAAAAAGCCTTAAGCCGTGTGGAAGAACTGCTTTCGCAAGATGCAGCTAAATATGATCGCATTCATGCTATGGTGATTCATGCCAATCGGGAACAAGAAGCACTAGAGTGGATGGCGAAAATGCAAGAAAAGTTTCCAAACGTGGAATTTCATTTAAGTTATTTTGGACCAGTGATTGGCACTCATTTAGGAGAAGGCTCATTAGGATTAGGCTGGGTTCCGGTAATGGAAGAGTAAAAGTTTGTAGTCTCTACTGTAAATAGTAGAGGCTTTTTTTATTGATATTAGGAGATTTAAAAGGAGGATTGTATGAAACGCAAAGTGCAGCTAACTAAAGCAAGACAATATAAAGGAATCATCGTAGAACCTGAAATTCGTGAATTCTTTATCGGGAAAGTTTGGTCCAGGGAAAATACTCCTTTTTCAAAAGAAAAGATTGATCGTTATATCGAAAACAACTATTTCAAAGTAAAGCCTGCTATTTCAGAAAAACATTCTTTTTTCCCCTTCTTTAATAAAAAATATATTTGCAACCGCTGTTCTAATGATATTCAACAAGAATTTGTAGAATTTGAATGTGCGCGATGCAGGAAAATTTGCGTTTACTGTAGACATTGCATCAACATGGGGAGAATGAGTAGTTGTACAGATCTCTTAGTTTGGAATGGTCCGAGTGAAAAATTTCCTAAACATCACATACTCGACTGGAATGGCATGTTTACGGAGCTTCAGCAAAAAGCTTCAAAAGAGCTGCTAGACAGCATAATCCAACAACGGAACCATCTCTTGCATGCGGTGTGTGGTGCGGGTAAAACTGAGATTTTGTTTCCCGCCGTTTTCCATTGTTTACAAGAAGGATTAAGAATTTGTATTGCAACGCCAAGAACAGATGTCGTATTAGAATTATTTCCTCGTTTTCAAAAAGTTTTTCCGAATACGGTTATCCATGCCTATTATGGCAATGCCCCAAAACAAAAGGGAACCGCTCAACTCGTCATCGCAACGACACATCAACTTTATCGCTTTGAAGAGGCATTTGATATGGTCATAGTGGATGAAGCGGATGCGTTTCCATATACTTACGATATTTCATTGCAAAAGGCGGTATGGAAATCAAAGAAGAAAGGAGCTCCTGTCGCACTTGTCACGGCAACTCCATCTGTTCAAATTTTATCGAAAGTTAAAAAAGACGGATGGGGTTATTCGTTTATTCCGAAGCGATATCATGGTCATTCGCTCCCAGTACCTCGATTTGAGTCCCTTTGGTTTTATGAAAGGCAAATAAATAAAGGAAGAATTCCAAAAAAATTAGCGCTATGGACGAAATCGAGAATTGAGCAAGGAGAACCCTTTTTCATTTTCTTTCCGACGATTCACTTAATGCAAAAAACCGCACCACTATTTCAACAAATTCATCCTGACATTTTAAGCGTTCATGCCAAAGATCCAGAACGGAAAGAGAAAGTCATGAAATTGAGAAATGAAGAAATCCCTGGATTATTAACAACGACAATATTAGAAAGAGGGGTAACAATCAGCAATGTGCAAGTTGCGGTCGTAGGGGCAGAATCAAAAATTTTTACATCGAGTGCGTTGATTCAAATAAGCGGTCGTGTTGGGAGAAATGTAAATTTTCCTGGCGGTGAGATCGTCTTTTTCCATCACGGAATCTCGGTTGAAATGGATGCAGCGAGAAATGAAATCCTTCGATTAAATAAGGAGGGATTTCAATAGGACAATCAAATAAAAAGGAGGATAAAATGAATCGCAACGAAGTCAAGAATTGCCTTCTTTGCAACGCACCATTAAATAGTCAGATGGATTGGAAACGGCTTTTCTTCAATCGATTTCCGAAAGTTATTTGCCAAGAATGTGAGAATCAATTCGAGTGGTGTCTCCATGAACAGGATGAAGAAGTAGTATCGTTATATTACTATAACGAAGCGATGCAAGATTATTTACATCGTTATAAGTTCATGCATGATGTGCTGCTCTCAAAAGTGTTTCGTGAAGAAATTTATTACAATTTAAAAAATCGGAAAGAAATGATAGTCCCAATACCGATGCATCCTGAAAAATTAAAGGAACGCACCTTTAGCCATGTGGATGAATTACTGAAGGAAGCACGAATCCCTTATGTTCATTTGTTGGAGAAAATAACGACAGAAACTCAAGGAGGAAAAACGAGAGAGGAACGGATGAATACGCCACAAATTTTTAAATTGAAAAAAACGGTACAAGTGGAAGGGAAAGAAATTCTCCTTGTTGATGATATATATACGACAGGAACGACAATCAGACATGCCAAACGGGTGCTTATTGAAGGAGGTGCCAAATCGGTAAAAGCTTTTACGTTAATAAAGTCGGGTTTCTATAAATGAAGAGAAAATTTGCAATAACTCCTATGAGTAGAGATAAGAAACTAAGCAATGAGCGATCCATTAAAAAATCTGTTTTTTTAGCATATACTACACAAAATGTCACAATTAAAATCTTGCCAAAATGTTAAAAAAGTGTGAACATTATTTACAAAATTAGTTACTAGATAATAGTATTTTTTTATCAAAATATGACAATTTACTATATTGTTGTATAATGGTTTTAATACGATGTGGATATTTTAGTCAATCTTCTTTATTGATAGGGGGGCTAGTTTTGGCAGAGATCCGAAATTGTCCGAGTTGTGGTGAATTTTTTAACTATACAGGCATTAGAGATGTTTGTTATAAATGTTCTCAAAAAGAAGAAGAAATGTATCAAATTGTTTATCGTTTTTTAAGAAAACGAGAAAACCGTGCTGCGACAGTGGATCGAATAGTAGAGGCAACAGGAGTAGATAAGGAATTATTGTTTAAATGGGTTCGTAAAGGGCGCCTTCATCCAGCAGTTTTTCCAAACTTAGGCTACCCATGCGATAACTGTGGACGTTTAACGAAAAAAGGGAAGCTATGTGAAAGTTGCGTTACTGAATTAAAATCAGATTTGCGTACTTTTGAAGCGGCGAAAGAATTTAGAGAAAGTATTGAAAAAAGTGAACGTCTTACTTATCTAGCTGATAAGGAAAAAAATAAAAAATAATAATAAACGGCTCACAATTTGCTCACGTCGCCATTGTTGTTATACTAAATAATGGTGTAAAGCAGATGTGAGTTTTTTTATTTTACTCATTTAACATTTTCGTGAACAAACCGAAATAATAACTAGACAGGTTATGAAGGGGGGCTAACTTGTGAAAATCAATCCAATCAATACGAATTCAGTAAATCCTTATACGAAACAACAGCGAAATGTGAATACTGTAAAAGCAAAAAATGCTTTTGCAGATAGAATAGAAATTTCAGATGCAGCAAAAGAAATGCAGGTAGTGTCCGATTATAGTCAAGAGCGTGCGGAAAAAATCCAAAAATTAAAAAAGGAAATCCAATCAGGTCAATATAAAGTCGATGCTCAGAAAGTGGCTGAGGATATGTTGAAATATTACCGTCTCCGTTAAGATGACTCAAAACAAAATCATCGAGATAAAAGAAATTTTTTCAATGAGCTTATATTAAGCAAGCTCGATGAAAAGATTTCTTGAGATCAAAAGGAAATTATTTAAAGGAGTTCAAAACCATGTCAGTTCAACCGATTATTTCAATTTTAGAGAAGCTTGAAAAAATGCATAAGAGTTTACTTGAACATGCTTATAAGAAGACGGAACTTGTGAAAAACAATGACATGGAAGAACTGGATAAAATGTTAAAAGTTGAACAATCACATGTGGCTGCGATCGAACAATTAGAACAGCTGCGTCAAAAGAAGGTTGTGGAATTTTTTCAGTTAAAAGGCATTAAAGTATCCTCTCCTCCATCAGTTGCTGAGTTATTGGAAGTAATTGAGGACGAGGAAGAAAGCCAACAACTATCCGATGTACGAAATCGATTATTGAAAGTACTTGATGATTTAAAAAAACAAAATGATTTGAATCAACAGCTTATTTACAATTCACTGCAATTAGTGAATGTGACATTGAATATGTTGCGACCGCAGCCTGAAGAAATTAACTATTCTGAAAAAACGGTGCGCGGTGGAAATGCTCCCCGTCAGTCGCTGTTTGATTCGCAAGCATAGAGGAACGATTGTATGGAGGAGGGGACACTTGGCCCCTTCCAAAATCTTGAATACATATTTTAGGTAAGGAGGAGTCTATATGCGCTCCACATTTATGGGGTTAGAAACAAGTAAGCGTGGTATTTTTACTCAACAAAGCGCTCTCTATACAACAGGACATAATATTGCGAATGCGAATACGGTTGGTTATTCTCGTCAGAGGGTAAATATGGAGCCGACTTTAGGATATCCAGGTATGGGGTTAAATGCACCAAAAACTGCTGGATTTATTGGGACAGGTGTTAAAGCAGGGTCTGTACAGCGAATTCGAGATGAATTTATTGATCGCCAATATCGTCAAGAAACGAACAAACTTGGATATTGGGATTCGAAAGCAAAAGCGATTGCTCAAATGGAAGATATTATGTCAGAACCTTCTGAGTATGGATTGGATGAAGCATTTCGCATGTTTTGGAGCGCCCTTCAAGATGTAAGTACAAACCCGGAAGATACAGCTGCTCGGAAAGTAGCGATTCAAAGGGCAGTGCATTTAGCAGATTCTTTCAATTATATTGAGACACAGTTAAAGCAAATTCAAGGAAACTTAGGAAACGAAATTAAAGTTTCGGTTGCAGACATCAATTCTATATTAGAACAAATCGCCGACATTAACCGACAAATTCAAGCGGTTGAACCAAACGGCTACGTGCCAAATGATTTATATGACCAACGAGATTTATTAGTGGATAAATTAAATGAATATTTACCAGTTTCCATTGAGCGAATTCCTTCTGGAGGGAATGCATCGAAAGTAGCGGAAGGAAGTTTAAAAATTACTTTAAATACTGGTAAAAAAGATGCTAGTGGTAAACCGATAGAAATTGTATTAGTTGATGGTAGAAATGCTGCCACTCTAAAAGCAATTGATACAAATGGTACTGAAGTTGATGGGGTTGTCGATAACATTGGAACAAGTGACACATACTACCTGTTCCAACACTTAGAAATTGTAGAAGCAAATGGTAATGTAACAACCGTTCAAAAGGGTGAATTTGAAGAGTTTAAAGGTAAGCTAGTATCTTTAATTGATTCATATGGGTATGAAACTGAAAAAGGCTATTACCCAGAAATGTTGAGTAATTTAAAGAAGTTAGCTGATGCGTTCATAGAAGTTTTTAATACTGTACACGAAGCAGGATATACGTTAGGTACTGATGATCAACCTTCCACAACTGGTATTACATTCTTTGAAAGAGATGCAACAGGGCAAGTGAAAGTACGAGATGAAATTATTAATAACCCTAATTTATTAGCTGCATCGGATGTCGTAGATGAAGAAGGAAACGGTAAATGGGCGCTTATTTTAGCAAATTTGCAATCGATGCCAATGGCAAATGGAGCTGAGGTAGGTACTGAGGCAATCCAGGTAACATTAACATTATCTCCAGATATAGATTTAGATGGTGCAACTTTCCAATCCTTCTATCAAGGACTCGTTGGACAACTTGGAGTCGATGGTCAGAAAGCGAATTTGCTTAAAACAAACTCAGAAACGATTCGACTAACAGTTGAAAATAACCGTGCTTCGATGAGCTCTGTTTCTCTCGACGAGGAGATGACGGATATGATTCGTTTCCAACAAGCATATAACGCTAGCGCTCGCATGATTACAGTCATCGATGAAACTTTAGATAAAATTATTAATGGTATGGGTAGAGTAGGATTGTAATCGTTTAACGTCCTTTAATCGCAGTGGAAAGGAGCAAGAATATGCGCGTAACACAATCCATGTTATCAAATAACATGCTTCGAAACTTAAGCAATAGTTATTCGAAAATGGGGAAATTACAAGAACAAATTACTTCTGGCAAAAAATTTGTGCGTTTATCTGATGATCCCGTTTCAGCGGTTCGAGGTATGAGCTATCGAACAGATTTAAATAAAGCAGAGCAATTTACTCGAAATATGCAAACTGTTAATACTTGGCTAGATACGACAGATGATGCACTTGATCAAGTAGGATCTGCGCTTCATCGTATCAAAGAGCTCGTTGTTCAAGCAGCAAACGATACGAATACCCCAGATGATAGGGAGAAAATTAAAGCCGAAATTGATCAAATTAGAAATCAATTAAGAAATTTAGCGAATACAAAAGTATCAAATAAATATATTTTCTCAGGAACAAACACTTTATCACCTATCTTTGATACAGACGGTAATATTAATAATGTAAATGAAGAATCAGTTGAGATAGAAGTATTTGATGGAATCACTCTAAATGTTAATATAGCTGGAAAAACTCTTTTTACAAATATAGATGATTTTATGGGGGAGCTTTCGAATCTTCTTGATGATGAAAACACTTTAGGAGAAAATATATCAGAAAAACTAGGAGATTTAGATAGACTTTATGAAGAGGTTTTAACAGCACGAGCAGACGTTGGTGCACGTCAAAATCGAGTAGAATTAATGGCTAACCGTATATCATCTCATTCTATTAATATTACAAAACGATTATCTGAAAATGAAGATGTTGACTATGCAAAAGCTATAACGGAAATGGTGACAGCAGAATCGATTCACCAAGCAGCTCTATCTGTCGGAGCAAAGATCATTCAACAAACTTTAGTCGATTTTATACGATAATTGTTGCAGGTTTGTTACTACAAGATAACTTCATTGACTAAAATAAAATTAGGCGTTTGGACAATTTGTTCAAACGCTTTTCTTGAAAAGAAGGTGATTTAAATGAAGTTTCCCCAAATTCAAATTCGTACATACGATATCATCTTGGATTTGCAAATTCATGATTCTGTTCAAACTATTCGTCAACCAAAAGCCACACAGCATATCGAACAACCTGCTGCTATTTTAGAAATAAACACAACACGTGGACAATTAATAATCGATTCTTCTCAAGCTCGACGTGACATCGGAATGATTGGTCCGTTGGAATCGGTTGAAAATTATGCCAAAGAAGGAAAAAAGGCCGTACTTGAAGGAATCGCAAGAAGAGCTAGAGAAGGGCGACAAATGATGATGAATGCCGGAAAAGACTTAGGACGTCAAACGATCCAAAATATTGCGAAACAGAACCATGGTCCAAAACGAGTACCATTCAATGTTAAATTTGTCCCATCTGTAGGTTCTGTAAAAATTGATTATATTCCTGGTGAAACGGAAATCAATATTACACCACAAAAACCGAAAATCGATGTGCAAGTGAATAAACCAATCCATGAATATACACCTGGGAAAGTAACGGGTGAAGTACTACAATACCCAAGAGTTGAAATCGATGTCATCTTATAGATAGGAGAAGTATAATGCAAATTCACACAAAGTTTTTAGGTGAAGTTGAAATACAGGAAGAAGAAGTTATCACGTTAACGAGCGGACTTTTAGGATTAGAAGAATATACGAAATATGTATTACTTCCTTTAGATAAGGATAGTCCATTGGCGATATTTCAATCGATTGAAGAATCGCAAATTGGTTTTGTCGTTGCGTATCCTTTTGCCTTTAGAAAAGATTATGCATTTGATATTAGTGAAGTAGATAAAAAAGAATTACAAGTTGAAAAAGAGGAAGATTTAATTGCTTATTCGATCGTAACATTAAAAGAACCTTTTGAAGAATCAACCCTGAATTTACTTGCTCCAATTGTAATTAATAGCGTAAAAAAATGTGGAAAACAAATTGTACTGCAAGACAATCAAGCTTATCCTTTACGCTTTCCTATCGCTGAGCTAAAAGGAAGTGTAAAGTAATGTTAGTTTTATCGAGAAAAACAAACGAGTCAATCATCATTGGAGATCATATTGAAATAAAAGTATTAGCAATTGAAGGAGAACAAGTAAAATTAGGTATAGTTGCACCAAAATCCGTAAAAGTCCACCGAAGTGAAGTATTTGAAGCCATTCAAGAGCAAAATAAAGCAGCATTAAATATTGATACAAATATAATTCAGAAACTAACGAAGAAAAAATAAAATAATGACTATCTTAAATTATATACAAGGACTTTTTTCTAAACCGTATGGATAAAAGATTAATACAATAAAAAACTAGAAAAAATTATAAAAAAACTATTAAACAATTAAATTTAATTACGATATATAAAGTGTAAGACTCGAGAAATACATAATACTACTTACTTGAGTCATTAATTTCCACAAGGATGTGGAGTATAAAACATTTTCAAGGAGGAATTCATAATGAGAATTCAACACAATATTTCAGCTTTAAACACTCACCGTAACCTATCATTCAATAACTCTCAAGCTGCGAAAAACCTTGAGAAATTATCTTCAGGTTACAAAATCAACCGCGCTGGTGACGATGCAGCAGGTTTAGCGATTTCTGAAAAAATGCGCGGACAAATCCGTGGTCTTGACATGGCATCTAAAAATGCTCAAGACGGTATTTCATTAATTCAAACTGCTGAGGGTGCACTTAACGAAACTCACGCGATTTTACAACGTATGCGTGAGCTAGCAGTACAATCTGCGAACGATACAAACACTGATGAAGACCGTCAACAACTACAAAAAGAAGTAAGTGCTTTATTAACAGAAATTACACGTATTTCTACTGATACTGAGTTCAACACTCAAAAATTATTAAATGGTTCATTCAGCGGAAAAATCATCCACATCGGTGCAAATACTGGACAAATTTTAACAGTATCAATTGGTTCAATGAATGCAACTGCATTAGGCGTTAATTCTGTTAACATTGGTACACAATCAGGTGCAAATAGTGCGATTGCTTTAATCGATTCTGCAATTAAAGCTGTATCTTCTCAACGTGCTGATTTAGGTGCTATTCAAAACCGTTTAGAGCATACAATTAACAACTTAGGTGCTACATCTGAAAACCTAACTGCAGCTGAATCACGTATCCGTGACGTTGATATGGCAAAAGAAATGATGGAATTTACTAAGAATAACATTTTAATGCAAGCTGCACAATCAATGCTAGCACAAGCAAATCAACAACCTCAAGGCGTACTTCAATTATTACAATAATTGATTGAAGGCTAAAAAGCTGAAGCTAAACGCTTCGGCTTTTTTTACATGTGCTTTACTAATATTTATTTATGTTAAAAAGAAAAGGTGAATACCTCATGTACACACTTATTAGAGAAGTAAATTCTAGAAATATAGAAGTTATTAAAATAAAAGATCATCATTCAAATCGTATGATAGCGTTGAATTCACAAGTTTCTCCACAGAAGGAAATAGAAAAATTCATTGAACAATTAAGATCGAATAAATGTTATTTTATTATTGGATCTGGTAACGGTACTTTATTACAATATTTAATAGATTTAAAATTAAAATCTAAAATCTATATTTTAGAACCTTTTAAAGAAATTGATTTTGATAACGAATTAAAAGGGGAACTAAAAAAAAATAATATTTATTTTTTCCATGAAGAAAATCTAAACTATCTTCAAATAACAGGAGCAATCCGTAGTTCCACTGGGATGGAATTTGAAATTTTATTTCATCCGAATTATGACAAACTTAGTAAAAATATTTTAAACCCAATAATTCAAAAAATAAAAATGGGTACGACCACAGCATCAATTAATAAAAATACAGAAAAATTTTTTAGATTTGATTGGTTAATAGAACCTATCTTAAATTTAAGTTTAAGTAAAAACGGGAAAAGTTTATTGGAAATAAAGGAGAATTTTTTAGGTAAGCCGTTTATTTTAGTTGCATCCGGACCATCGTTAGTAGATAACTTAGATTTTATTAAAAAAAATCAAGATAAAGCTTATATATTAGCATCAGGATCAGCTGTAAATGGTTTATTAAATAACGGAATTATACCCGATTTTGTTACCATTATTGATGCTTCACTTGTAAACTTTACAGCTCATTTTGAGAATACTAAATATTCAGGACCTATTATTACTACGGGTACTGCGAATCATTTAATTTTAAAACATCATAAAGGAGAATTATATTTCACAAACTTTGAACTAGATACTATTACAGCAGAAGTAAGACCGGATTTTTTAAAGGTTTCTACAGTATCATCTGTTGCAATATATTCTCTATTACTTACTCATTATTTAGGTGCAAGTGAAGTTTTCTTAGTTGGACAAGATTTAGCATTAAAAGACGGAAAATATTATGCAAATGGAGTTCATGAACATCAAGCTTCAAAGAATTTAGGAGATATAGTTGAAGTAGAGGGGAATATTGGTGGTAAAGTATCAACAAATTTAAACTTGGCGTCAATGTTAGAGAATTTTAACAATGCAGTTTCAGTTATTCAAGAAGTGAATAATCAAATAAAAATTTATAATTTATCGAAAAGTGGTGCAAAAATCAAAGATGTTCCATTTAAAGATAAAAATGATATTATGTTAGCTGAAACAATTGATAAATCATGGATTCCAACAAATGTTAGTAAAAAAGAAATCGATTATACTTTATCATTAGAGTACTATAAAAAAATTATAGACAGTAAAAAAGAAGTTGATGATATTTCTAGAAAAATTAAAAAAATAAACTCAAAAGCAGTAACATTTAAAGATTTAGAAAAGTTATTAAAGCTCATTAAAAAACTGAGACAAAATGCAATGATAGAAACACATATTTTAAATATGATTTATTCAAGTACAAAGTCAATTAATAATATGTTTGAATTTGGTTTTGAAGGAAATTTCCAAACTAATGAAGAACGAGTTGAAATGCTAAAAAAACTCTTGGATTTTGTAGAAATTGTACAGAATTATTTAGAAGAGTTAATTCAACATAATAATTGGCCAGAAATATTTAAGCGCAGGTGATAATAATGTGTGATGTACTAGAAGTAGTTGAATCTTATAATGAATATTTAAAAAAAATTCCCAATGGAACATTGTATATTGCGGAATGTTTACGTGAGGAAAAATTAGAAGAAGCATTTAAAACAATTAAAGACTTTTCAGAAGGTGTAATGTGGTTAATAAAAGTTTCAGAATTATTAAGAGAACGTAATGTAGAAGTTACACTTAATGTGGAACAAATTAATTCATTTTTAATCGAAATTAATGATGCGATAGAAAATCAAGATTATTTGCTTGTTGCTGATCTTTTTGAATATGAAGTTGCACCATTTTTTAAAGAAGTCTCCTTAATTGCAAATATTTCATAAATTTGGCTAAAGAATCAATTGTAAAATTCAGAAAAAGTGAATGGAGTTTTATTATGATTAAAAAAATTTTAGTTACAGGAGCAGACGGTTTTATTGGTTCACATCTTACAGAGGAATTAGTAAAGCAAGGTTATAATGTACGTGCCTTTGTTTACTATAATTCCTTTAATTCATGGGGATGGTTGGATCATTCATCAGAAGACATTAAATCTTCCCTTGAAATATTTGCAGGGGATATTCGTGATCCCTTTGGTGTAAAAGAGGCAATGAAAGGATGTACTCATGTATTACATTTAGCATCACTTATTGCAATTCCGTACTCTTATCACTCTCCAGCAACTTATGTTGATACGAATATTAATGGAACATTAAATGTGGTACAAGCTGCTCGAGAATTAGGTATAGAAAAAGTTGTTCATACATCTACAAGTGAAGTGTATGGAACAGCACAATATGTCCCGATTGATGAAAAACATCCATTACAAGGTCAATCTCCATATTCTGCTTCAAAAATTGGAGCTGACCAAATTGCGCTTTCTTTTTATCGCTCTTTTGATACGCCTGTTTCAATTATACGTCCCTTTAATACATATGGACCTAGGCAATCGGCACGAGCAGTAATTCCTACCATTATTAGTCAGCTTGCAAGCGGAAAATCGACTATTAAACTTGGCGCAATTAGTCCTACAAGGGATTTTAATTATGTAAAAGATACTGTTCGAGGATTTATTGCCGTAATGAAGTCTGATAATTCGATTGGAGAAGTAATCAACATAGGTTCTAATTATGAAATTTCTATTGGTGAAACTGCTCAAATGATTGCCGATATTATGGATGTAGAATTAAAAATCCAAACGGATGAGCAACGTTTACGACCTGAAAAAAGTGAAGTTGAACGATTATGGGCAGATAATTCAAAGGCAAAACAGTTACTAGGCTGGGAGCCAGAATATGCTGGAAAAGATGGTTTAAGAAAAGGATTGGAAGAAACAATTGAATGGTTTACCAATCCGAAAAATTTATCTCAATATAAGGCAGATGTTTATAATATATGAACGAACAGTGGATTCAGTTTGCAAACGAAATAAAAAAATTGTATGAAAAAGATGTTGTCCCTTTACATGAACCAATATTTGACGAAAAAGAAATTGAATATGTGACAAATTGTATCAAAACTGGATGGGTATCATCGGTAGGGTCTTATGTGAATCGATTTGAAGAAGATTTAGCGAAATTTGTAGGTGCAAAGCGTGCAGTTGCCGTTGTAAATGGTACTGCCGCTTTGCATATTGCGCTCAAAATTGTAGGCGTGCAAGAAAATGATGAGGTTTTAATGCCATCGCTCACATTTGTTGCGACTGCCAACGCAGCGTCTTATTTAGGGGCAATTCCGCATTTTGTTGATGTTTCTTATGAAACCCTAGGGATCGATCCAGTTAAATTAGATAAACATTTAGAAGGAATCGGTGTTTTAAGAAATGGACAATTATATAACAAACAAACAGGTAGACGGATAGCTGCAGTTGTTCCAATGCATACCTTTGGCCATCCTGTAGATTTGGATGGGTTATTAGAGTTATGTGATAAATTCAACCTAGTGTTAGTGGAAGATGCTGCAGAGTCATTAGGTTCGTATTATAAAGGAAAACATACAGGTACTTTTGGAAAAGTAGCTGCATTTAGTTTTAACGGCAACAAAATCGTCACAACTGGTGGCGGTGGAGCAATTGTTACGAATGATGATCAATTAGCTGATTATGCAAAACATTTAACAACCACAGCAAAAATCCCACATCGTTGGGAATATGTGCATGATGAAATCGGCTATAATTATCGGATGCCGAATATTAATGCCGCGTTAGGGTGTGCGCAGTTGGAAAAATTGCCAAAGTTTATAGAGCAGAAAAGAAAATTAACAGATACATATAAAAAAATAATTTCTCAATTAGAAGATGTTCGATTGTTTACAGAGTCAAACAATGCTCAGAGTAATTATTGGTTACAAACAATAATATTGGGTGAAAAATTAAAACGCAATGATATTTTGAAAATTTTAAATGATGATGGAGTCATGTCTCGACCAATCTGGAAACCGATGCATATGCTTAAAATATATAAGAATTATCCAAAAGCTAAACTAGATTATACAGAGAAACTTAATCGAAGTATTATCAATATTCCAAGTACCCCGTTATGATGATGGAGTGTAGAAAATTGAAAAGAAAAATATGTATTGTTACAGGTACTAGAGCTGAATATGGATTATTATATTGGCTAATGAAAAGAATACAAAAAGATAAGAATCTTCAATTACAAATTGTTGCAACAGGGATGCATCTATCTCCCGAATTTGGACTAACATATAAACAAATCGAAAAAGATGGTTTTAAAATTGATGGAAAAGTAGAAATGTTGCTTTCGGGAGATACCCCAACAGCTATTTCAAAATCAGTAGGATTAGCTGTAATTTCATTTGCAGATATTTTTCAAATTTTAAATCCAGATATTGTTGTTTTATTAGGAGATCGTTTCGAGATTTTTGCTGCGGCACAAACTGCGATGATAATGCGTATTCCAATTGCACATATACATGGAGGGGAATTAACAGAAGGAGTGATAGATGATCCTATTAGACATTCAATAACAAAAATGGCACATCTACATTTTACAGCAACTGAAGAATATAGGCAGAGAGTTATACAAATGGGGGAACAACCTAAAAATGTTTATAATGTAGGTACTTTAGGAATTGAAGGCATTAAAAAGTTATCTTTATTAGATAAGGACGAGCTTTCAAAAAATATAGGTGTAAAATTAGAAAAATTTTTCCTTGTTACATTGCATCCTACAACATTAGAGAAAAGTACTTCTGAAAAACAAATTTTAACATTATTAAAAGCTCTTGATAAATTTTCTGATTATCAAGTAATTTTTACGAAAACCAATGCTGATACGGAAGGTAGAATAATTAATTACAATATTGAAAAATACGTAAAAGAAAATCCAAAAAGAGCTTATGTATTTGATTCTTTAGGGCAGGTCAGATATTTAAGTGCAATCAAACATTGTGAATTGGTAATAGGAAATTCATCAAGCGGTTTATTAGAAGTTCCATATTTCCGCAAAGCAACTATCAATATTGGAATAAGACAACAAGGAAGATTAAAAGCGGAATCTGTTATTGATTGTGATTTTAAAGAAGAATCTATTGTTAATGCGATTAATATAGGTTTATCAAATGAATTCAAAAAAAGAATTAATAATATGAAAATGTTGTACGGGGAAGGAAATACTTCAGAACAGATTGTTGAAGTCCTAAAAAATGTAGATTTAGAGAAAATTTTAATAAAAAGATTTTATGATATAGAGGAATATAAATGGAAATATTAAATATTGGTTGTGTAAAATCGAGTAAAGTCTTTTTAAGAGCAATTTTAGATAATACGAATACAGAAATTATTGGAAATTGTAACAAAAGTTTTTTATTATAATGCAGATTATGAACCATTAAATGAAATTGCAGAAGAATAGGCATTGATTGGATAGATTATAAAAATCCTTAACAATTAATTGATTGGATTCAATTGAAGCAACTTGATATTAATTACAGGAGGTTTTTACATACCCTAAGTTTAGGAACAATTTGTAATCATCCAACTCTTTTACCAAAAAATCGTGGAAGACATTCAATTATTTGGACTATCGTGTTAGGATTGAAAGGAACCTGCTCAACTTTTTTTATTTAGATGAAAAAACTGATTCAGGGGATATTATTAGTCTCTTTCCAGACCGTATATTGGAGCACATTTTGATTATAATGATTTCGAAATTAAAGTTTGTAAACCAGAAATTTTAAGTGTTGAGATAGAAAGTAATATTGAACCAGTTAAAATTGTCAGTGTTGATAAAAATTCATTTACAGTAAAAACTGGAGATTCCTTTTTAAAGGAGAGAATCGAATGAATAAAACTTTTATAATTGCTGAAGCTGGAGTGAATCATAACGGTTCACTTGAAATTGCGAAAAAATTAGTGGACGTCGCCAAAATGGCAGGTGCTGATGCTGTAAAATTTCAAACTTTTAAAACCGAAAACCTAGTGACAAAATCTGCTCAACAAGCAAATTATCAAATTGAAAATTTGGGTGAGGCAACTTCTCAATTTGAAATGCTAAAAAAATTGGAATTGTCTTATGATGAATTTGCCCAATTGCAAGAGTATTGCAAGTCTCAAAATATTGAATTTTTATCGACACCCTTTGATTTTGAGAGTGTCGATTTTCTTTTCGATGATTTGAAGATTTCAATTGCCAAAATTCCTTCTGGAGAGTTAACAAATTTACCGCTTATTCATCATATTGCAACCAAACAAAAGCCTATCATTTTATCCACAGGGATGGCAACGATAGATGAAATTCATGAAGCATTGGCATTTATTGCATTTGGTCTTGCCAATCCAAAAGAACCTGTTTCGTTAGAGCGTGTCAATGAATTTTATAAAACACAAGAAGCAAAAAATATTTTGAAAACATATGTAACAATTTTGCATTGTACCACTGAATATCCTGCCCCATTTGAAACAATTAATTTAAAAGCAATGCAACAAATGGAAAAGGAATTTGAATTGCCAGTGGGATTATCGGATCATTCGGACGGAATAGCTGTTCCTATCGCAGCAACAGCACTTGGTGCAAAAGTTATTGAAAAACATTTTACTCTTGATCGTACATTGGAAGGTCCAGATCATCGTGCTTCATTGGAACCAAATGAATTAACAGCAATGGTAAAAAGGATAAGGGAAGTGGAACGAGCGTTAGGAACAGGAAAAAAAGAACCCTCATTCGTTGAACTTGAAAACCGCAATGCAGCTCGAAAAAGCTTGGTGGCAAAAAGACAAATTAAAACCGGTGAAGTTTATACTAAAGACAATTTAACAATTAAACGACCAGGAAATGGTATACCCTCTAAGTACTATTGGTCTTATATTGGAAAAGTTTCTAAAAAAACATATGAAAAGGACGATTTAATTGATGAATAAGCCAATAATAATTCTTGGGAACGGTGGTCATGCCTCTGTATTAACGGAAATATTATTGAGTCAAAATCGAAAAATTATTGGTTTTACAGCACCTGATATGGAAGAAAATCAGTTTCAAATTCCCTATTTGGGGAATGATGAGACAATTCTGCAATATGATTCAAATAAAGTTGAATTAGTATTAGGAATTGGTTCCATAAGTGTATCCAATCATAGACGAAGATTATTTGAACTATTCACCAATAAGCAGTATACATTTGCTAATGTTATACATCCATCTGCGATTATTGCTCCATCTGTAAAGCTGGGTCAAGGGGTCCAAATAATGGCTGGAGCAATCATTCAAACAAATTCCTTTGTTGCCGATAATACAATTGTAAACACTGGCGCTAAAATTGATCATGATTGTGGAATTGGAGCACATGTACATTTAGCACCAGGAACTACTCTTTCTGGAGAAGTGAAAATTGGTGAAGGTACTCATGTTGGGACAGGTGCTACAATTATCCAGGGAATTACTATTGGAAATCATTGTTTAATTGGTGCTGGAGCTGTTGTTATTCATAATATTAAGCATGGTGTAAAAGCAGTAGGTGTACCAGCAAAGGAAGTGTAATCTATGAAAGATTGGAAAACAATAATTGTACGGGAAGAAAACACGTTATTAGAAACAATGCAGATTATTGACAAATCATCATTGCAATTCGCAGTAGTAGTAAATACTGATGGAAAACTATTAGGAACTGTAACAGATGGTGATATACGTAGAAGTATATTACGCGGAGATTCTTTAGATACGAAAATTACAAATGTAATGAATCCATCTCCTATTACTGCTAAGGTAGGTCAATCAAGAAACAAATATATACAGCTAATGAAAACAAAAAAACTAAAACAACTTCCTATTGTCGATAAAAATAATAAGATTATTAATATTATATTTTGGGATAAAATTGTTTCTAACAATGATAATTTAGCAGTATTAATGGTTGGTGGATTAGGTACTAGGCTTAGACCTTTAACTAATGACGTTCCAAAACCTATGTTGAAAGTTGGGGGAAAACCCATATTAGAAACAATTATTGAAGGTTTCAAACAGTATGGTTACACAAATTTTATTTTAAGTGTGAATTATAAAAAAGAAGTGATTCAAAATTATTTCCAAAATGGGGAAGCATTTGATGTAAATATTTCATATATAGAAGAACCAAAGAGACTTGGTACTGCTGGCGCGTTATCATTATTACCTAAAAGACCACTGAAACCGTTTTTTGTAATGAATGGGGATTTATTAACACAGGTGAATTTTGAACAGTTAATGAATTTCCATATGGAAAATAACTCTTTAGCAACAATGTGTGTGCGAGAGTATGAATATCAAATTCCTTATGGAGTAATTGAAACTAATGGAGTAGAATTAGTATCAATTCAAGAAAAACCTATACATAAAAGTTTTGTAAATGCTGGTATTTATGTTTTAAGCCCTAAAGCATTAGATTATATTCCAAAAAATCAATATTACGATATGCCAGAGTTATTTCAAAAGTTATTAAATGAAGAAAAAATGACAACTGTATTTCCAATTCGAGAATATTGGTTAGATATAGGAAGAATGGATGATTTTGAGAGAGCTAATTTGGAATACAAGGAGCGTTATGAATGAATCCGAAAATATTAGCTATCATTCCTGCACGAGGAGGATCAAAAGGAGTTCCACGAAAAAATATCCGTGATTTAGCGGGGAAGCCCCTAATTGCTTGGACAATTGAAGAAGCGAAAAAATCAAAATATATTACACGTTTAATTTTATCATCAGATGATGATGAAATTATTGAAATAGCAAAGAGGTACGGATGCGAGGTACCATTTAAACGACCAGCAGAGTTAGCAAAGGATGATACACCGGGAATAGAAACAGTCCTCCACACAATTGAAAAATGCCCTGGATACGATTATGTAGTTTTATTACAGCCAACCTCACCGCTTAGAACAGTTGAGGATATTGATGAATGTATTGAATTCTTTATTAATAAAAATATAGACTTTTGTGTGAGCGTAACACAATCTGAAAAAAGCCCATATTGGATGTATAAAGTGGATAAAAGTGCTGATATGAAACCTTTAATCCATCTAAATGAAATGGTAACTAGGAGACAAGATTTACCTGCAAGTTATGCATTAAATGGTGCAATATATATTGCAAAAGTAGATAAATTGTTACAGGAAAGGTCATTTCTTAATTTGAATACAAAAGCTTTTATTATGTGTAGAGAAAATTCTTTTGATATTGATACAGAGCTAGATTTTTTCATATGTGAGCAATTGTTATTAAAAAGAAAGAAAAAATAGAATAAGGACAATTAAGCGACAATTATACTTTTTATCGTAAGTATTAATCGTCGCTTTATTTTTTCTATATAATTTTTGAAAATTAATATAAATTTGAACCAATCAATCCGATATAACTATTAGTAAATAATCTTTTTGCTCGGTTTAATCAAGGAGGAGTAACTTATGCGCATTTCTTCACAATCAGCTGTAGATACTTCAACAGTTGTTAAAGCTGTTGAAAATGCCTCAGTTGATAAAATCAATAAGCAAGGAAGCAATGAGTCATTGGTTATTGATAATAATACAATCGGCAACGAAGAATCTACAAAAGAAAAAATAAAACAAGCAGTAAAATCGATGAATGAATTTTTAGAAATCAATCATAGAAGTTCTAGATTTGTTTATCATGAAGGTTTGGAACGCTACTACATCACGGTAATTGATCAGGATACCGAAGAAGTAATAAAAGAAATTCCGCCAAAAAAATTGCTTGATGCTTTCTATGAAATGCAGAAATTAGTCGGCATGATTGTAGACGAAAAAATTTAACGGGAACATATTAGGGAGGTTTTTATATGTCACAACTTCGTATCGGTGGATTAGCTTCTGGTATGGATATAGATGAATTAGTTGAAAAACTGATGCAAGCAGAGCGTGCCCCACTTAATAAATTAGAACAACAAAAGCAAATTTATGAATGGACTCGCGATGCCTATCGCAATGTGAATAAAAAATTACAAACTTTTGATACTTATATTGCGGATAATTTATTGCTAAAAAGTTTCAATACGAAAACAGCCACTTCCTCAAATTCTAGTTTAGTCGAAGCTACTGCAACTGGTTCAGCTGCAGGAACTTTGACAATTGAAGGGGTTTCTCAATTAGCTTCGGCTGCTCGTGCAGTAGGCGGGCAAGTAAATGGGATTGGTACAACAACATTAGGAGATTTATTTGCGAACAGTGGTGTAACAGTAAGTCAAAATTATATTGAAATTCGTGCCATTCAAAAGGACGGTACATTAGCTGCTAAAGCCACAAGAATAGAATTTACAGAAAATATGACAATTGATCAATTCGTTAGCAAGATTAATAGCAGTGCTGCTGGTGTTAGTGCCGTGTTCGAAAATGGACGTCTTTCTATAACTGCGAAAAACACTGGTGATGTAAAAGGTGGAGCTGAAATTGTTGTTGACTCTGGTCAAGAAGTTTTTGCAGCATTTCAATTTACTGACACAACAAATTTAGCTGATAACGGTAAAAATGCCATTTTTCAAGTTAATGGTATAGCTACAGAAAGAGCATCCAACTCATTTAGCATTTCTGGCTATAACGTTACGTTAAAGTCCACTTTCAATAGTGTTCAAACAATCGCTGAAAAATATATTGCAGCTCAAAAAGAATTGGAATTAGCTGGTATTAACTTAACAAATAAAACTAATCAGTATAATAATGCCAAAGATGCTTATTATGGTGTTGGTGCTACAGAAACACCGAGTTATACGACTGCGCATAACAATGCATATAAAGTTGCTTTTGGAAATACACTAACTCTTTCAGAACAAGAACTCTTTAATAAACTCGGAAGTGCATTTTGGAGAAAATTATCGGATGATGAAATTAATTTCATTTTAGAAAATAAAGATGATTTAAAAACAGCAATCGAAGCAAGTGATTATACGAACCTAAAAGCTCTATCTGATGATAAGATTCAAATTTTAGCTGATTTATCTGAACAAGAATTAGTAGATTATAGATTACATGCAAATTATCAAGTTTATGGTACAAAGTTAAAAGATTTTGATGCAGCAGCAATTGCCGCTATCCAAAACTTTGCTTATGATAGTAATGACGACTTAACGACAATTCATGAGAATATTGATAATAACCCTGAATTTAGCGATGAAGTTAAAAAGGTACTTAAATCTCTATCTAAAGATGATTTAACGAATTTACTATCCACTTCGCCAAGTACGTTAGAGATTTATCACCAAAAAGCTCAAGCAGATGATTTGAAAACAAAATATAGCGCTCTTGGTGATTCGTTCTTTAATAATTTATCTGCCTCTGAAATTGAAACAATTAGCAATATCGATTTTACTCAAGAAGATGCAATTTCATCCATTGCCGATGAAACTTTGCGCAATAAACTAGAGAAGCTAACTGAAAATCAAATAAAAGCATTAGATAGTTTAACAGAGGAACAATTAAACAATTTTAAAAATTTAGCGGAACAAAACATTATTAGAAGTAATTATGTTAAAGCAAATTCTGAATTAAATGCGGCTCAAACTCGTTTAACGAATGCACAAAATACTTTTGATACTGCAAAAGAAGATGCACAAAATGCCGGTATATTAAATGGTGATGATATAGATGAAGATGCTTTAATAGGTGCGCCAACAACAAGTCCGGTATCGATTACATCTACAACCAACGTGGATGACATTATTTCTAAAATAAAAGATTTTGTAAACACATATAATGGTTTAATCAAAGAATTAAATGATTTAATTAAAGAATCAAAATATAGAGATTACCCACCTTTAACTGAAGCCCAAAGAAAAGAAATGGATGAAAAAGAAATTGAACTTTGGGAAGAAAAAGCTAAAAGTGGTCTACTGCGCAGCGACTCGATTATTCGAGAAGGTATTTCTAAAATGCGTGCATTATTGTATGAATCAAATCCGGCAGTTTCCAATCCAAAATATAATACACTCTTTAGCATCGGAATCACTACTTCTAAAAATTACAATGATGGTGGTACTATTGAAATCGATGAAAACAAACTTCGCAAAGCTTTAGAGGAAGATCCGGATGCTGTGGCAGCGCTATTCACAAATTATGGTAAAAAAGACGATACTATCATTGAAAATGGCGTTGAAAAAACAGTTGATACTCGTGGATACTTACAAAAACTCCGCGAGGAAATGACAAATATCAAAAATAAAATCGAGAAAAAAGCTGGCCGTACTACAATGACTGCGAATCAGTATACTCTTGGTAAAACTTTAACTGATATCGAGTCTCGTATCAAAACTTGGAAAGACAAGCTTATTACGATTGAACAACGCTACTGGAAACAATTCACTGCGATGGAGCAAGCTATCAATAAAGCAAACATGCAAGCAAGTTTATTCATGCCTCAATATTAATGATTGAAAAGGAGTTGATATTACATGGATTTAACAAAACAATTATTACAAGTTTCTGCTAAGCTGTATCAACTCCTTTCCGATATTCCAAAAGGAGAAGAACGAGACGATTATATAGAAAACATCCATCAATTGTTGGATGAACGGGGAGAAATCATCGACTCTTTAAAGCGTCAAGGATTTCAAATTCAGCCTGAATTAAAAGATCATTCGATGCTAATGCAATTGGATGAAGGAATTCGAAAAAGACTTCAGCTTGTTATGGATGCAGTGAAAAAGGATTTAAAAGATTTGCAAAATGTGAAAAAACACGAAAAGCAATATTCAAACCCTTATGCGAGCGTACAAGTGATGGACGGCATGTATTATGATAAGAAAAAATAATAGAGAGTCACTAAAAATGAAGTATCTTCTATGATAAAATGATAGTAAAAAACTCATAGTGTTTTTTACTTAGTGATTAAAGGAGTGTCTTATATGACATTACATAATAACGCATATAATGCGTACAAACAAAACAGTATCAATACAGCTTCCCCTGGCGAACTGACATTAATGCTTTACAATGGATGTATTAAATTTTTGAATTTGGCTAGAAAGGCAATTGAAGAAAAACACATTGAAGAAAAAAACACTAATTTACAAAAAGCTCAAAATATCATTAACGAACTAATCGTTACACTCAACATGGATTACGAAATATCAAAACAAATTCTTCCATTATATGAATATATGAATCGACGCTTAATTGAAGCAAATATCAAAAACGATGTCGAAATCGTTGATGAAGTAATCGGATTGGTTACGGAATTCCGTGATACTTGGAAAGAAGTTATTAAACTAAATCGCCAACAACAATATCAAAATGTGCAGCAAGTGTAGTCGGAATTTACTAATCATTTGGATCTTAAAACGCCTTACACCCGAAATATAAGGTTGTAAGGCGTTTTTTATTTAATAAAGTCGCTAAGTATATTGGAGTTACGTTATTCGCTATTCAGTACTATGAATTTTTCAAGCGATAGGTACAAATATCCTCAAAGTTAAGGGCTTTTTTATTATCAATAACGCTTTACAATAGTTAAAAAATCGTCACAAATTTTTGTGAAAAATATTAATTCTTATTGTGGATATTTTCTTTTCATTAACGATATTTATAATAAGAAGAGTTTGGCAGGACTGTTAATTTGGGGGAATGAATATGATATCTAAAAAATATAAGCGCAAAGAGGCGTTTCGATTCGTTTTTAATCAACCATTAGATGCACAATTTTCTGTGCTTGTAAACGGACGTCGGATTGATAGTGAGATGCATCCATGTAAAATTATTGATATTAGTCCTCGGGGAATGAAAGTGTATACGAACTCAGATATTTCTAAAATATACAACCTTCCTCCTGAATCGTTGCAGTTTCAGATGCATTTTGTTTTGGATATTACAAGAATTCAAGCTATTGGTTATGTACGTTGGAGTAAACCTTTTGGTATGGGTGCTCATTTTGGATTGCAATTTAAAAATCAACCAGATATTGAAGAATTGATTATTAGCGAAATGAAGCGCCGGAGAAGAAAAGAAGTTATTTCAAAAAAATATATCGGTTTTTAAAAGGTAAAAAATTTGTCGAATTCCTAAAAAGAATACATAGTTTCTAGAAGGAATTTGCAAACTTATGTAGAATATAATTTACATAGGGTCAATAAAGGAGGAGTTTACATGTTAAACTTTAACATTCGCGGTGAAAACATTGAAGTAACTCCAGCTATTCGAGATTACGTCATCAACAAAGTTCAGAAAATTGAAAAGTTTTTCAACGAAGGTGTCAATGCTTCTGCCAATGTAAACTTGAAAGTGTATAATGATAAGAAAACAAAAGTGGAAGTAACCATTCCGTTAAAAAACTTAACGCTTCGTGCTGAAGAGCGCCATGAAGATATGTATGCTGGTATTGACTTAATTGTAGATAAACTCGAACGACAAATTCGTAAACATAAAACAAAAGTCAACCGCAAACTTCGTGATCGCGAAGGTGTAGGCGTTTATTTCGCTAATAATATTACTCCGAATAACAATGATAGCGGCAAAGATGAAGATTTTGAAATTGTTCGTACAAAACAGTTTGACTTAAAACCAATGGATGAAGATGAAGCCATTCTCCAAATGAACTTGCTCGGGCATGACTTTTATGTTTATACAGATGCGGAAACAAACAATACAAACATCGTATACAGACGAAAAGACGGAAAATACGGTTTAATTGAAACAAATTAATTAATAGACCCCTATTCCCCTCTGCTTTAGGCAGGGGGAATTTCCATTTTCGCATGTAGAAAGCATTTTATACAATGGTAAGCCCTCAAACGACGCATATCAATCGATCGTACCTCCCTGTAAGATAGAGTTATCGATTACAGAGGAGGTGTTTTTGTTTGGCAGTTGAAAAACTAAATATCGTTCCTGTCAATTTGGAATCCGATTCTGATTCAACTCCACCCTTAACGATTCGTGGTCCTCTCAAAAATAAGGAGTTATCTATACAAGTTGAGAAGCAATTTGCCCGAGCAAGGTGTTTTTCTAATCCAGCAATGGAGCTAACCACACGATTGAACGAATACCGAATAGATATATGGAGTGGATCTAAATAAGAAAAAATTGTAAGTAAAAACCGAGAAATCACTTTAGTAAAGATAAGATAATAGTCAAATTCAAAGAGATAATAGCCAACTCGGCCGAGATAATAGTCAATCTAGGTAAAATAATAGCCAAAGCCAAAAATTTGCTCCAGCAGAAATGAAATAATAGTCAAATTCAAAGGGATAATAGCCAACTCGCCGAAGATAATAGTCAATCTAGGTAAAATAATAGCCAAAGCCAAAAATTTGCTCCAGCAGAAATGAAATAATAGTCAAATTCAAAGGGATAATAGCCAACTCGGCCAAGATAATAGTCAATCTAGGTAAAATAATAGCCAAAGCCGAAAATTCGCTCCAGCAAAGAAAGGATAATAGTCAAATCCAATAAGATAATAGCCAACCTGCCCAAGATAATAGCCAACCCAGGTAAAATAATAGCCAAATCCGAAATCCAATCACTCTTCCGTCAATTTCAGTTCGTATAGCTTTCTTGGTCTACCTCTTCCAGGAGGTTGTTCTTCACCTATTACTTTCGCAAATCGATAGCTTTCTAATGTGTGTAATATTCGATTGGCTGTGCGCAATGATATGTCAAATGCTTCAGCAATTTGATGGCTTGTTATATATGGATGTTCTTGATTTTGAATAAGTGAGCGTAATTTTGAAATTGTAATGGCACTTAATGAAGTCTTCTTTGCAATATCTTGTAAATGACGATTATTCAAATGCGTTGAAAAGGAAAGGGGTTCTACTTCTTCACTGTTTAATGGCCCTATAATGCTGCCATTTTGATATGCTAAGTATGTGGTCGAAGTATGCTTTGCTTCAGCAAATTTTAACGCACGATTTGCATAAATTTCAGCACGGGCTGCATCATTTCCAACACCGATACCGATCGAGATTCTCGTTCCTAAAATTTCCTCAATCTCTTTTGTAAAAGGGAACACTTTATAATTTTTGGTAAGTTCTTTTAAAATTGATTGATTTGTATAAAGTATGGCTTTGAAATCGTTTTCGAAAGTGAGTGACATTTCATATTTCTCACAAAAATTAATAATGGCTTCTTGGAACTTTAATTTTTGCTTATAAAATGTATATCGATTTTTTGGACGGCGATCTGCTTCGTGCCATTTGACTAATATGGCAATGGTTTTGAGCTCATTGCTAATTAATTGTTCTAATTTTGCGATTAATATTTCGGTTGTCATTGAGATTGCAGCGTAAGTTGGTTTAATGCGCATCACTGGAACTTGGCGTTTTTGAAGTTCATAGGCAACACTTGTCAAACAAGTAATTGCATATTTCGTTTTTCCTTTCCGGTAATATTCTTCGTGAATATTTGCCCAGTGTTCTGTTGTATAGGAAGTATCGCCATGAATTAGAAAATAATGATCGGGCGATAAATCGATTTCCTCAAGTGCAACTTTAACCTCTTTTTCAGCTAATAAGTCTATGGAAAAAGGTGTAAATAAATTAATATCCCCTTGTTTTTTGCTTAACAGTTTATAAAGACATAAGTATAGAGCGGAGCTATCATAACGAATATGTAATGAGATAGGAGGGATTGTTTTCAGTCGAGGAACAATTTCTTCACGATATATTTCATAACCAATTGGCCCCATAAAACATAATAAATCGCATTTTTCGACAAAAGAGAGCTCTAATTTCTTCGTATCCTCAAATTGATTTACAATTGAAAGGTTAATGGATACATTGAGCAAGTTTAATTCCTCTAGCTGTGTTTTAAATTTTGTTGCAAGATCTTCTGGCCCGACGATTCCAATATTGTATACAACCATTATTTCTCCCTGCCTCAAATATGCTTTTAGAAAAATTTTATAAGAAATATTTGCTTTTTACAATGAGATTTTGACTAGTCAATTTTTAGTATTTCTAAAATACTGAAAATTGAATATTTACAAATAATAGAAAATGTGCTAATTTGTTCTTAATATTTTTAGGACTATTTATCAACCTGTCCATAAATATATTACTCTTTTGAATCTGGATAGGAGGGAGTCTGATGAACCAAACCATTTTATCTTCTGATTTAATACAACAATGGATAGAAGATGAGTTTGATGAAATTGTTGAATTGCGTAAGACTTTACACAAATACCCTGAAATCGGATTTGATTTACATAAAACATCTCAAATCGTAAAAAACTTTCTAAATAATTGTGGTATAGAAGTGCAATCAGGATATGCGAAAACTGGAGTGGTCGGCATATTAAAAGGTGGGAAAGAGGGGCCGGTTATTGGATTGCGCGCGGATATGGATGCATTGCCGATTAAAGAATGTACAGGGGTAGATTTTGCGTCACAACATGAACAGGCAATGCATGCATGTGGACATGATATGCACATGGCCATGTTACTCGGTGCGGCGAAAATTCTTTCAAAATACAAAGATCATATAGCTGGAACAATTAAATTTATTTTTCAACCGGCAGAAGAAATGTTGGCTGGTGCGAAATATATGATACAAGATGGTGCATTAACTAATCCGAATGTGGATTACATTTATGGCTTTCATGTGTGGCCTGATCTACCAATTGGAAAAATAGGTTTTAAGAGTGGGCCATTAATGGCGAGCATGGATACATTTGAAGTGGCACTGACTGGTCAAGCTGGTCATGGAGCAGCTCCACATCAAGGAATTGATGCCATTGTTGGCAGTGCCAATATTATTGCATCTTTACAAAGTGTGATTAGTAGAGAAATAGATCCGGTAGATTCAGCGGTGATTACGATCGGGAAACTGGAAGCTGGAAATGCCTTTAATATTATTCCAGAAAAAGCTGTATTTAAAGGAACTGTTCGAACGTTGAGTGATAAGACAAGAAAAGATATTCAAAAAAAGTTTTTGAGAATTATTTATGGCATGAGCAGCGCGTTACGTCTTGAGGCAGATATCATATACAACTTTGGCTATCCCGTTACAAACAATACAAAACAATATGTGTTACATGCCCAACAATTAGCAGAAGCATTATTTGGATCGGATGCTGTAGAGATATTAGAAAAGCCAAGTATGGCAAGTGAAGATTTTGCTTACTATCTTGAGCATGTGCCGGGTGCATTTTTGTTTTTAGGTGTTGGAGATGATGAAGGGGGTTCCTATAAACTCCATCATGAGAAATTTTTACCTAATGCAGAAGCGATGAAATTTGGCATTGCTTTATATATTGCATTAGCTACAACGCCATTTATTAAAAAATAAAACGGGTTTTTTATTGCATGAATTCATATAGGAATCATGCCTAACAGAGCATGGAGACGAATTAGTCCATTTCAAAAATATCGCGGGGTGTTGTGTGTGACGATAGAAAAATTTAAAGAAACGTTTAGAGAAATGTATAAAGAAGGGTTTAAAGCAAGAGAGGAAGTTTTAGGCGAGGAAAATGTCCAACAGTTCATTAGGAATACGAATGAGTTTAATCGTTCTTTTCATGAACTGGCTATGCAGTATTGTTGGGGAGAAATATGGAATCGCCCAAATCTCGATCGAAAAACGAGAAGTTTAATTAATATAGCATTGTTAACAGCATTAAATTATCAACACGAACTAAAAATTCATTTGCAAGGGGCTATCAATAATGGCTGTACAAAGGAAGAGATAGAGGAGGTCTTCTTACAATGTGCCGTTTATTGCGGCATTCCTGCAGCAGGAAATGGGATTGCGACAGCACTCGAATTTTTTAAAGAAATAGAAAGTAAATAGTTTCCATTCACGGGGGGATGTGTGTGAAGATTGGAATAATCGGCTGCGGACTTATGGGAAAAGGCATTGCCTACAACTACATTCAAAATAAGGATGACGTATATATTTACGATACAAATCCACAAGTAAAAGATTGGATCCAAGAAAATGAGGGCATTGCAGTTGATTCTCTTCAACAATTAGGGGAGAAAGTGGAGTTCATTATTTCATCGTTACCGACAGTTGAAGCCGTAAAAGATGTGTATTTAAATGCATTATTAAATGTGTTAAAACCTGGTTCTGTAATTGTAGATATGAGCACAACAGATGCTGGCACAGCGATAGAAATCGCATCGATTTACAATGAAAAAGGAATGTATTTTTTTGACTCACCAGTAAGTGGTGGGCCTAATGGAGCGAGAAATGGCACATTGACATTGATGGTTGCTGGTGATCAAGAGAAGTTTAATGAAATTCTTCCTATTTTGCAGGTTGTAGGGAAGGACATCATTTATTTAGGGAAAAACGGAAACGGCCAAATTGCAAAACTTTGTCATAATATCGTCGTTGCATCAACCATTGCAAGCATTGGGGAGGCATATACAGTTGCATCAAAAGCTGGCTTAGATTTAGAAAAATTAGAAGAAATCCTTTCAAAAGGAAGTGCTTCAAGAGTTCTTGCAGTTTTTGGAGACAATATTTTAAAGAAAGCGTATGACAATGTTTTGTTTAGTTTGGACCATATGCATAAGGATGTTTCTCTCTATACAAAAACAGCTGCAGAGTTACAAGTTCCTGTTTTATTGGGAGCACAAACGTATCAACTTTTTGAAGCTGCCAAATCTCAAGGACTTGGTAGCAAAGATACAACCGCAGTTTGCCAATTTATTGAAAAATTGGTTTTATCAACTACGTAATTATTGAGCTTTAAAGGAGTGGAATGATGAGGGAACTCTTAAACTGGAAAATCCATGCATTCGTATTTGTATTAGTATGTATTGCTGAATTTATTGGGGTAAAAAGTTTAAACATTGGGGTTGGAGCGATTGCCTTCTTCCCGATGCTGTATGCGTTAATTTTGGGAGCAATCATTAGTTTGCCAAGATTTAAAATTTTATCCGATAAAGAGATGGATATTGCTTCAAAAATATTGGGAATCTCCTTTATGTTATTCGTTGCAAAGTTAGGTACGTTGATGGGGCCTTCTATCCCGCAATTATTAGATGCTGGGTTAACATTAACGTTGCAAGAGGTAGGTCACTTTTTAGGAACGATTGTATTTGGTTTACCTGTTGCTCTACTAATTGGGATGAAACGGGAAGCAATCGGTGCGACATTTTCCATCGACCGGGAACCGAATTTAGCGATTATAGCAGAAAAATATGGTGCAGACTCTCCTGAATCTCGCGGTGCCATCGGCGTTTATATTTGCGGAACATTATTTGGAGCACTCTATTTATCTTTACTTGCTAGTTTAATAGCAAGTATCGGCTGGTTCCATCCAATTTCTCTCGCGATGGGAGCTGGGGTAGGATCCGGTAGTATGATGGCTGCAATGACCGGTGCATTAGCCATTATTTTCCCGGAAGCTAGTGATGATATCGCAGTGTTTGCTGGGGCTGCTAACTTAATTACAACGATTGTTGGTACGTTTGTATGCGTTGTTTTCTCTCTACCATTTACAAATTTCTTATATAAACATTTGGAACCAATCTTGGGGAGACGTTCTAGAATTCAAACAGATGGTGAAAATTAATTGAGCTAAGTGGGGGTACACATATATGTTGGATAAAACATTAACGTTCATATTGATTGGAATCATTGCGATAGTAGGGAACTGGATTGGATATGGTGTCTCTCCAATTGATGCTTTACCTGGAATGATGATTATTGCGGCAATTACGATTTTAGGTTATGCCATTGAAAAAATTGTTCCATTAAAAATTCCAGTAGTTATTTGGGTGTCCGTTATTGCGTTATTTGTGACTTCAGCGATTTTCCCTTGGCAACAAACAATTGTAGATGCCACAACGCAAATTAACTTTATGGCGTTAGCAACTCCAATTTTAGCTTATGCGGGTCTATCATTTGGAAAAGATTTAAAAGAATTTAAAAAGCTCGGCTGGCGAATTGTTGTCGTATCACTTTTTGTGTACACGGGAACTTTCTTGTTAGCTACATTGATTGCGGAAATCGGATTTAGATTAACGGGACAATTTAAATAGTATTCAATAGTTTATTTTGCTATAGATAACATGAATTTTATTGAAAGGAGATGATATGGAAAAGGTAAATTTTTCAGTGGTTGGATGAAGAAGTAGTAATAGCGGTGTTGAAATTGGTGTTGAGGCATTTTAAAGTGGTTTTTATTTGAAGTTTGTTATTCTTGATTATATGGTGTTGAAGAGGAATAGAGATGATTAGCGAAGGTGTCCAAATCAGGATGCCTTCGCTATTTTCATAAAACAGCACTATTCTTCCAAAGTTTAAGTTTTTTCTTTTTGTCTATTTACTAAATAGATGCTTGATCCTACTAAAATCATGCCGATAAATAAATTTTTTGTAATGGCTTCATTCAAAAAAATTGCACTGACAACCACTGAAATAATAGGTACTAAAAAGGTGTAGGAACCGACTTTGCTTGCTTCACCTTCATTCATTAATTTAAAATAAATCACTTGCCCCGCAGCCATTCCTGCTGTTCCGCCCCAAATAATGGTACTGATTAAGTCAATGTTCCAAACGATGGCATTGATATTTTCAAAGAAATATCCTAAAACAAGTAGCGATCCCCCACCGAGTATCAATTGCATAACGACCATCCAATAAAAGTCGACGCTGGATTTTAATTTTTTGACAAATACGACTCCACTTGCCCAAGCAAGAGCTGTGGCGAGGGCGAGTGCAACACCAATGGCAGAAAGGTGGATAATTAATCCATCAATGCTTACAAGCACAATTCCGATAAATCCAAGCACTAAGCCAAATATTTTCGTAACGGTCATATCTTCATTCAACAACCACCAAGATAAAATGCCCAGAATAACTGGTTGAAAGTATACTAGTACAGAAAATAATCCACCTGGCAAATACACCATGCCAACTGTTTGAAGTCCCAGGTAGAGAATGTTATTTAATATTGCTGAGATTACGTAAAACTTCCAATGTTCTTTAAATTTCAAGAGATGCCGCATTTTCCAAGCAAGGGTAAACAAAATAATTCCTGCGATAAATGAACGGATTCCAGCAAAGATGAGTGGGGGCATGAAGTTAACGCCATGTTTATAGATAGGCCAGCTAACTCCCCAAATGATAATTAACAATGCAAGAAGTAAATAGGAGACGAGCGGATTCTTACTTTCTGTCAATGAGCAACCTTCTTCCATGATGTAATTAGTTTTTGGAGTGAGGTTTATGAGTTTATTAGAGGAAATTAATACTTGAATTGTGTTTTATAACTTTATCTGAGGCAACTAAAACCTCCAAATGATGAAGAACTCAGCTTAATAAATCGAATTTATCAAAATTTCTTTCGCATGATTTGATAAGCATTTTTCTGAAATACGTAATCCAGCTGTGCCCATTAGTATATGTTGAGATGCAGTAGTAGGTGCTTAGTGGGTAAGGTCTTTTGAAGAGAATTGCTATTAAAGGATGAATGATTTGTGGTTGAAATGATGGCGTAAACGATTTATTTGTTTGGCAAACATTTACGTGAAAGTGGCTAATATCAAGGTGAAGTTGGCCAATATCGATTAGAGATTGACTTATATCTTAATCGCAGAAGCAGGAAATTTTTCGAATGGCAAATATCTTTCCGAGAATGGCTAATATCAAGGCGAAGTTGACTAATATCGAATGGAGATTGACTAATATCCCACTCGCAGAAGCAGGAAAATTTTCGAATGGCAAATATTTTTCTGAGAATGGCTAATATCAAGGCGAAGTTGGCCAATATCGAATGGAGATTGACTAATATCCCACTCGCAGAAGCAGGAAATTTTTCGAATGGCAAATATCTTTCCGAGAATGGCTAATATCAAGGCGAAGTTGACTAATATCGAACAGAGATTGACTAATATCCCACTCGCAGAATATTTTTCTGAGAATGGCTAATATCAAGGCGAAGTTGGCCAATATCGAATGGAGATTGACTAATATCCCACTCGCAGAAGCAGGAAATTTTTCGAATGGCAAATATCTTTCCGAGAATGGCTAAT
>NZ_JAAXPW010000031.1 GCF_012396605.1 Ureibacillus thermosphaericus | reverse complement strand
CTCGATTTTCCGTCCGAGGCAAATCGAAGGTGGAAAATGAAATGGGGATTGCCTTAATGGCCGTGAATTTACGGAAATACACGGCCAACAAAGATCAACTGACCAAAAATAATGGAGAGAAATGGAAAAGGGAGAATTTGAGTTGGCTCAAATTCTCCTTTTTCCTATCTAGAAGCTAGTTTTGTCCCAGCCCCCACATAAGTTAAAAGATTAAGTGAGCGATGAAAGCAACTATCGGTATTGAAATGATTGTGCGAATTAAGAAGATAATAAACAAATCCCAAATTTTTAATGGAAGTTTTGTACCTAAAATCAAGCCACCAACTTCAGACATATAAATTAATTGCGTAACAGAAATTGTTGCGATAAAGAAACGAGTTAATTCAGACTCGATTCCAGCTCCTAATATAGAAGGAAGCAACATATCCGCGAATCCAATAATCATTGTTTGGGCAGCTTCGTCTGCGTAAGGAATTTGGAACAATTGCAAAATCGGTTCGAATGGCATTCCTAAAATTTTAAAGAAACTAGTATATTCTGCAAGAATTAATGCTATTGTACCGAATGCCATGATGACCGGTGTAATGGCAAACCACATTTCCAAAACATTTTTAAAGCCTGAGCGAACCACATTTAATAAATTTCGATTGCTATGGGCTTTATCTAACGCATTTTGTAGGCCAAAAGTAAATGAATTAAATCCTTCCGGAACATCTTCACGGCGACTTTCTGGAGTAGATCCGTCAAAATTCGTATCCGGTTTATTTCGTAAAGGATAGATTCTTGGCATAATGACAGCCAAGATTAAACCAACTAAAATGACCGTACCGTAAAATTGCAAGAAATAATGGCCAAGATCTACCGTTTCAACAATTACAAAACAGAAAGTAATCGAAACGACGGAAAAGGTAGTGGCGATTGTAGCAGCCTCTCTCGCTGTATAGTTTCCTTGCTCATATTGTCTACTTGTGAGAAGCACACCAATTGTGCCGTCTCCAACCCAAGAAGCCAAACAGTCAATAGCAGCTCGTCCAGGAATTTTAAAAATTGGACGCATAATTTTTACCATCATGGAACCAAAAAATTCTAATAGCCCGAAATCTGTCAAAAGCGGTAACAATAATCCAGCAAAAAAGAATAATGAAAACATCATTGTTACTAAGCCGCCATCAGGATTTAATAACAAGCCAGATGTGTTTTCACTAGTGAAGGCTTCAGGTCCAATTTGGAATAAATATAACGTTGCAAATACGACCGCTAAAACTCGCATTACTGTCCAGAATGCATGAGTACGGAATAAAGCATCGAAAATCGTCACTTTTCCTGATTGTGGTACAAAGTGCATCACAATAGATCCAACAGCAGCAATAATAAAGACAACATACGCAAACCAATGGATAAAGGTTACGATATTAGCAGAAAGACCGTTCGCCAAAAGTGCGATTGGAACCTTAAGTCCATCTGGCGTACTAACAGGAATAATGAATAAAAAGATACCTAAAATCGAAAGACATAAAAATAAAAACCATGTATATGGATGAAATTTTTTTACCATAATAAACCCCTCATTAATTTTTGTTGCATATTTATACACTATAAATGGTATTTATACTGATGTCTATATAAATAGAAAAAATAATAGTATTTCGAAAATTTTATACTTTTTGTCTTTTATACTACACTAAAATAGCAAAAAACTGCATAAAAGAGAAGAGGGTAAATAAATAAACACCATTTGTGAAAAAATGGTGTTTTTTTTGATGTGCGCCCGGCATGTACATGAACTATAGGGTGTAAGTCCCGAACCCCGAAGACAGAAGTAGAGGTTAGCTCAACGAAAGGGTGTCCGTGGTGACGCGGAATCTGAAGGAAGCTGGAGGCAAAACACCGGTCAAATGTTAGCGGTATTAACTAAACGTGACGATATAGTAACGGCACATATGATTTATTTGTCAAAATTAGATGATATGGGCGTTAGTGAGAAAGAAAATGAGGAAACAATTCGCTTTGAAAGTCCTTTCAAATTTAATGGGGAAAAAGTTGTCGGATTAGTATTACCTAGGGTACAAAATTTAAAAAAAGGAAAAAAGGATCTACTGGAACTTTTAGTTTACTTTGCTGACATAGAGAAATGGAAATTAGAAGCTATGGAAGAAGTGAAGTACGATAAAATCAATATCTTGTTTTCTTAACTTGATTTTTGCAGAAACACGTAACGGATTTCAATAAAAAGTCTCGGAATTACTTTTCCCAGTATAACCATTTAAAGGTTTTTCTGGTACATTGGTTTATATTGATATTTTTAAGAAATTAATTGTAATTTCTTCACAAACCCTTCTTCGTATATAGATAGTTTTTGAAAATTATCATCATCAATTAACTCTGTGAACTTAATAGCGTCGATTAAGTATTTTCTGTTTCGATTATCTAAATCACGTATGATTCTATCTGGAAAAACGTGCTGAATTATTAATGTTGCTTTATCGAAACTAATATTTAGTTCAGGGTAATTGTACATATCAGAGGTAACTTGAAAATAATAATCTCTAACAAGTGCTGTATATTCTTTGCCTTTTCACTATACAAAGGCATAGCACCCTCGTATCTGAATTGGATCACTGGATAACCGTTAACCATTATTGGCTGGGCGAATTGCTCGATTGGTCTGTTTAGCATATTTTTTGGGAGTTCAACTTGCACTACTTGTTCCAAATACAAACTTGTTCTTATACGTTCTAAGTTTTTTAATGTAAGTCCGATCATAGAAAACATCCTTTCTTGGAATTTTTGTAAAACACTGATTATATAAAGCTTTTTAGGTGAATACGTCAGACGTTATTCCATCTTCTTATTTCACAACGTCAGACGTAACTACAACAAAACCTTATAATATCAACGTTTGTGAAAGGAATTTACGTCATAACTATAAGGAATTAATAAAACATGATGTTATTTACTTTCCAATATTCGAGATATTCATTAGGGAACTCCGCACGATCTTCAAAAAAGTTCTTATAAGCATTTTGCAAATGGATCTGTGCATTTGCTAAAGCTAAAGAATCCACCTCTTTTAGAAACGGGAATTCTTTCTTATTTTTTGCTGGTGTCGGAAACTTTTGCTTTTTAAGCGTTTCCTTATCGTCTTTGAACTTCTCATATGTTTCTTTACGTTCTGCTAGCATCTTGTTGTAGACAAAACGAACACAACCAAAAGTTTGCATAAATCTAAATAATTATAGTTTATGAGGACTGAATAAGGTAAAAATATTTCACTCAAATCGATTCTTCTTTCTTCATAATTCAACATTGGCCTTTCAATATTTAAAGGAGCCTCACAAACATCGTATTCTATTAATTCATTAACAGAATAACCATACTGACAAACTTTAATTTTTATCATAATCATCCCTACTTTCGTATTTTTTAAAAGGTGGCCGTGATAGATTGTTTTATATATTTTTGATATTTTTCCAATTACTTGAATATATTGTAATTGTAGTAGTATATTCAAAGGAGGAAATAAAATTCATAATCAACAATGAAGCGGAGCTAATGAAAAATATTACACAATCAGAATTCGAACAAGTAAACAAAATATTAGAAGAAGTTAATGCACATCAAGACGGCTTCTAAAAGTGAAGAAGGAAAAAGAGGTATAAAAGTATATTGGAATCATGTGGAAATTTACCTTACAAAAACCGATGTTAATGCTATACTAAAAGGCGGAGTATCAGGTGGAACTGCTGCTTTAGGTGCTTTAATTGGTAGTTATGGTGGCATCCCGGGAGCTATTGGAGGTGCTGCTATAGGTGCTGCTGCTGCAACAATTATTAATGAATATATAGATGCGGTTCCACTAGTGATTTATATCCCATATTTGAACCCGACTACCGGTGTAAGAGTTTATAAACAGTAAATTAATTTTAAGTGAAAGGTGATTAACATAAAAAAAAGACTTTATCCTGCAATTTGTGCTGCTCTAGCTGTATTTTTAGTTAATTCCATCTTTGAATATTTCTTTAATGATTTATCACTTTCAATTAAAATTATATTAAATATGATATCTGCAGCAATAGGAGCAGTTTTCGGTGTTGCTATATTAAAAGAAAAACAAGACTAATACAATCAAGTAAGAGAGAATTAATCACTCTAATACAAAATTATAGGAATTAGAGAAAGAGGTCGGGACAACCCCCTCATCTAAACACATTATTTACACAGAACCCTTGGTAACTCCTATTGGAGAAACCAAGGGCCGAAAAGTCTTGAAGCTCGTTATGAAAACTTGCGTCAATTATCTTAATTGAACCGCCGTATACGGAACCGTACGTACGGTGGTGTGAGAGGACGGGAGTTAATCGCTCCCTCCTACTCGATTGTATAAAAAAGCATGCTTTTTAATTAATCAACAAACGAAATTGTATAAAACTTTTCATAATGGAACCAACTATCACTCATCGGTTGACCTTCATCAATCCTCTTTTGATTTTCTTCAACCATCCATGTTGTTTGAGAATTATGAGCTAGTAATGCTTTTAATTTATCTTCCTTGACGGTTGTAATATCAATAATGACGTCTGGTTCTCCTTTTTCAGCGATTGTATTATTGGCAAATCCGACACCGTAAACAGTCGGGCGCTCATCTTTCGGCATTCGGCGAACTGCTTCAACAACTGCTCGGCCTGTGGCTTCATGATCTGGGTGAACGCTGTAATTTGGCAAGAATGTGATGATGAGAGAAGGGTTCAATTCCGAAATTAAATCTTGAACGAGCTTCACCATTTTTTCATCGTCTTCAAATTCAATCGTTTTGTCTCGGAAGCCCATCATTCGTAAATCTTCTATCCCCATTACTTTGCATGCTTCTTGCAATTCTTTTCGACGAATTTCAGGCAATGATTCACGGGTAGCGAAAGGAGGATTCCCAAGATTGCGTCCCATTTCTCCTAAAGTTAAACAAGCGTATGTAACGGGAACTCCCATATTGCGATATAGTCGAATGACGCCGGCAGATGAAAAAGCTTCATCATCTGGATGTGGAAAAACAACTAAAACATGGCGCTGTGGTTTTAAAGTCATATTAATCCCCTCCTTAAGTAAATGGCGTTTCGCTAATTTCTAGTGCAATCGCTAATTTTCCTTCGTGGTTTAACCCAGCCATTAATAGTCTACCTTGTTCATCTAATTCATAATGGGTAATCCCTTGCGCATAAACCCATCCGTTTTCCAATTTAAGCCCGACGCGGTGGGGATTATCATTGATGACTTTTCCATGTTCATATCGAATTTTCGCGTTGCGGATAAATGCGCTGGCATTAAAAAATTGTTCGTTATAGTGAGTGGCATAAGAGCCATTTGTCGTTTCGAGGTGTATATAAACATCTTTATTTGCAAATGAGTCAATTAACTTTTGAAGCTCTAGCACATCAACTTCCTTCATTCTCATTCCCCTTTCCAGAGACTTATGTTATTAGTATAGTAAAAAATTTCACTCGATGAAAAGAAAAAGCAATGCGAATGAAAAATATTGAAATGAATGAAAAACACCCGTACATTTTCATTGTACGGGTGTTTTCTTAATAAAATGCTATTTTTTTGAAATTTCATTGCTTTTGGGGAATGGATGAATGTCATTGGGAAAGTGTATTTGGAAATTAAATTTCTTTTATTGTAACTTTTGGAGCTCCAAATACGTTTTTTGCTCCATGCATCACTGGACCAACATATTGATTCAATCGCCAGCCGTGCTGAATTGCTGCTGCAACAAATTCTTTTGAAGCAACAACTGCTTCTTGTATGGATAAGCCATTTGCTAAATTTGCAGTAATGCTTGCTGCGAAAGTACAGCCTGCGCCGTGATTATAATTTGTTTCAATAGGGTCCGTCTCTAATGCATAAAACTTGTCCCCATCGAAAAATAAATCAATGGCTTTTTCTGTTCCGAGAGAACGGCCACCTTTAATAACCACATTTTTTGCACCTAATGCATGAATTTTTTCTGCCGCCTCTTTCATTTCTTCAATGTTTTTTGGTGTTTTCATTCCAGCTAATTGTCCCGCTTCAAACAAGTTTGGAGTTGTGACAAGGGCAAGAGGTAGAAGATATTGAATCATGGCATCCACATTACCTGGGTTTAATACTTCATCTTCCCCTTTACATACCATCACTGGATCAATTACAACATTATTAGTTCCTGATTGTTGAATGCCTTCTGCCGCAACCTGAATCACTTCTTCATTAGGAAGCATTCCAGTTTTCACTGCATCAATGCCGGTAGAAATGGCCGTTTTTAGTTGTTCTTTCAATACATCAATAGGCAATGTATATACACTATGTCTCCAACCATGATCTGGATCCATTGTTGCAATGCAAGTTAAAGCTTGTATTCCATAAGTGCCGTATTCTTGGAAAGTTTTTAAATCTGCGTGAGTTCCGGCGCCGCCTGATGCATCAGACCCAGCAATTGTTAATGTTTTCTTCAATGTCAATTTGCTCAACTCCTACTTAATGATTGTGTTTTTAGTATATACCTAATCTGACTTTATAAAAATGGTCAGAATGATAAAAAATGATGTAGCCAGAACGCAACTAGCTAGGTATAAAATATAAATAAAGAGAAAGTTTCCCAAAGCGTGTCCGAACAGATTATATAAAACTATTGATAATCTTCACGTAATCAAGTAGGTTGAAAGAGAGGTGTTCTGATTTGAAAAAAGTATTCAATAATGACTGGCAAGAAATTTTGCAAGATGAATTCGAAAAAACTTACTACAAAAATTTAAGAAAATTTGTAGCTGAAGAATATAGTACAAAAATTGTTTATCCGCCAATTGATGAAGTGATGAGTGCTTTTTACTCTGTTCCATACAAAGATGTAAAAGTTGTCATTTTAGGTCAAGATCCATATCACGGACCTGGACAAGCTCACGGCATGTGTTTTTCTGTTAAACCAGGTGTGCCTCATCCACCAAGTCTACGAAATATATTCCTTGAATTACATAATGATTTAGGCTGTCCTATTCCCAAGGACGGCTATTTAATGAAATGGGCGAAACAAGGAGTATTCTTATTAAACACGGTGTTGACAGTGAGACAAGGGGAGGCCAACTCCCATAAAGGTATGGGCTGGGAGCAATTTACCGATACAGTTATTGAAAAATTAGCAGAGCGGCAAGACCCAATCGTTTTTGTATTATGGGGAAGACCTGCACAAATGAAAAGGGCAATCATTCAACGAAAGGGGTCTCATCACTGCATTTTACAAGCGCCCCATCCAAGCCCATTAAGCGCTCATCGCGGATTTTTCGGGAGTAGACCTTTCTCTAAAATCAACGCACAGTTAATTGAATGGGGAAAAGAACCAATTGATTGGTGTTTAACATAAAATGAGCACCAACTTTTTAGAAAGTTTTTGAACAACTTTGATTGAACTTTTCACAACATTGGAAATTTGGTAGAGTGAAATAAAAGGTGGGTTTCCCATGAAAGTCAACTGTTTTAAGTGTAAATATTTTAAAGTAACGTGGGATCCAAACAATCCACGAGGTTGTACAGCTTATCAATTCAAAACAAGACAATTACCGTCTGTTGTTGTAAAACAATCTTCCGGGATGGATTGTTTAAAGTTTGAACGAAAGGAATTACAGGGGGAAAGAAAATGATTTCCTACGAAAGATTGTTTAACGAAATTGAACGTTATGTGGTACAAGCAAAACAAACGACTAGTGAACAAGAGTTACGTGAATTGTTGAGCGCCATTCGAGCGTTATGTGATGTAGCATTAAACTCAGAAAAACGACCAACGTCCTTTGCCCAAAAAGACCAAGTGCAAAGTTATGTGCAAAGGCAAATACCAAGCTATGTGCAAGTATCTCACGGAAATCAACTTCCCCCTTCAACGAAACTAGATGAAGAGGATGCAAACGGGGAATCAATTTTTGATTTTTAAAAATAAAAATAAAAAAGAGGTTTTGTAAAATGAAAGGTTCTATTATAACAGGTGCAGTATTTGGCTTTTTAGCGGTTGCATTAGGAGCATTCGGTGCACATGCATTAAAAGAAGTATTGGATGACTATGGTGCAGGAATTTGGGATACTGCTGTTCAATATCAAATGTTTCATGCAGCGGGCATCGTTCTAGTGGGTATTTTAATGCATCCAAGATTAATAGGAGATACGTCTCCTTTAAAATGGTCGTTTCTCACTATGTCCATTGGTATTTTATTCTTCTCTGGCAGTTTATACATACTCGCTGTTTCGGGTATCGGAATTTTAGGTGCTATTACCCCAATCGGTGGAGTATTATTTTTAACAGGATGGGTTTTGCTCATCATTGGTATAGCAAAAAGCAGAATTTACTAATCAAAACTTTAGCAGTTTGAAGTCCATGTGAACGGCTTTAAGCTGCTTTTTTTATGGTTTTAGGAATATATTAAAGAAAGTATAAAAAGTATAATTTGATATTCCGCAATATTTCGACACATTCTATGGTGCTTATTCATGGTACGATAATATGTAAAAGGACGCAACTTGGAAAGGGGTTTTTACATTGGAAAAATTATTGCTATTGTTAGATCGATACTATGAGGAAATGGTTTCCATTCGAAGATATTTACATGCAAATCCAGAGCTATCTTTTCAAGAAGTGCACACACCTCAATATATTGCGAATTTCCATCGTGAAATAGGCCTTGAAGTTCGAGAAGGAGTCGGTGGAAGAGGAGTTGTAGCCACTTTACGTGGAGCAAAACCTGGAAAAACAGTGGCGCTCAGGGCTGACTTTGATGCATTGCCAATCCAAGAAGAAAACGATATCCCTTATAAATCAAAGGTAGATGGAGTTATGCATGCTTGTGGGCATGACGGTCATACGGCAACGCTCTTAATATTAGCTAAAGCACTTTACGAAATGAGGGAAGAAATCAGCGGGAATATTGTGTTCATTCATCAATTTGCGGAAGAAGTGCTTCCGGGCGGTGCAAAACCGATGATTGAAGATGGTTGTTTAGATGGGGTAGATGTGATTTTCGGAACGCATCTTTGGGCTCCTACGCCATTAGGAGAAATCCATGTAAAAAGTGGTGCGATTATGGCAGCTCCAGATATGTTCGAAGTGACAATTCATGGTAAAGGTGGACATGGAGCAGAGCCTCATAATGCTATAGATTCCATCGTCCTTGGTGCTCAATATGTAAGCCAGTTGCAAACCATCATTTCGCGAAGAATTAGTCCACTCAAACAAGCGGTCATTACGGTAGGACAATTTGAAGCTGGGAAAGCGTACAATATTATTTCGGAAAAAGCTACATTAAAAGGAACTGTCCGTACACTCGATGAAGAGGTGCGCAATCAAATTGAAAAAGAGTTGGAATCTCTGCTTAAAGCGATATGTGATGGAGCAAATGCGACTTATGAATTTAAATATACGAGAGGTTATCCTGCCGTTGTGAATCATCCAGATGAAACAGCCTTTTTAGCTGATATTGCAAAAGCCATTTCTGAAGTAAATCAAGTAAAAGAATGTGAACCATTGATGGTTGGAGAAGACTTTGCTTATTATTTGCAAAAAGTGCCCGGTACATTTTTTATAACTGGTGCAAAACACCCGGATTGGGAAACAGCATATCCACATCATCATCCAAAATTTAATTTTGATGAACGGGCGATGTTAATTGCTGCAAAAACGATGGGACTTGCTACACTATCTTATTTGGAAAATAGAAAATAATATTAATTTTTATAAAATCTTCCTTATATCTAATAAAAAATGAAAAAGAAAATAGTATAATAGACTTATAGTATATTTCCATATGATGAGGTGACCAGGATGAGCATCGGGGGAAAAATGAATGTAGCTTTTTATTCCTTAATCGGGCTACTGTGTATATCGATGATTGTTAGTTTTATAAATTTTAATAGAATCGATAATCAAGTAGATGAGGCATTAAATGAACGAGTGGTAGCGCTTCAAGAAGTCTCTTCAGTTCGTTATCAAGTAGCCAAACTTGATAATTCAATCACAAAATTTCTTCTTACGAAAGATTATTCCAATTATGAAATGGTCAGTGTATACACACAATTAATCGATCAGCAAATAGCAAAGTTAGAAGAATTAGCTGCTACCGATACGATGAAAGGTTATATTGATGAATTAAAGCAATATAAACAAGCATTTGATGCAGAGTTTGCCATAGTAAACGAAACGATTAATTATGAAGAATTAAATAACGAAAATATTCAATCCATTCGCCAAGGTCTTATTGATACGATTGATAAAATAACTCAATACCAGACGGAACAATTGGAAGAGATAAAAAAAGAAACCAATGATGCCATCTACTCATCCAACTTTACTGCCGTGATTGTCTTAATTGCCAGCTTAATTGTCAGCGGAATTTTAGTATATTTTGTACGAAAAACAATTACGTTACCTTTAAGAAAAGTAATGGAAGCAGTAAAAGTGGTTTCATCCGGTAATTTAACGGAAAAGGATTTAAAGGTGAATTCAAAAGATGAAATTGGCCAGCTTTCAAAAGCATTTAATACGATGAAAAATAATTTAAAAACACTCATTCAAAGCGTACAGCAAAACTCGGAACAATTAAGTGTTGCAGCACAACAGCTTTCTGTGAGTACTGAGGAAATTACTTCCACAAGTGAGGATATGTCTCGTCGCGTTAATTCGACAGCGGAAGTGGCTCAGACGAACTCTCAAGCGGCAAATGATTCCGCTCGAGCGATGGATGAAACAGCTATCGGCGTACAAAAAATTGCTGAATCCACTCAGCTTTTACATTCCAATTCTATAGATACGAGCAATATGGCCGTACACGGTGGAGAAATTATTCTACATGCAGAAAAACAAATGGATACCATTAGTCTTTCTACGAGCCTTGTTAATGATTTAGTTCAAAAATTGAGCAAACAAACAGAAGAAATTGAAAATATATCAAGGGTTATTGCTGAAATTACAGATCAAACGAATTTACTAGCGTTAAATGCTGCTATTGAAGCGGCTCGGGCAGGGGAACATGGAAAAGGATTTGCTGTAGTTGCTGAGGAAGTTCGTAAACTTGCAGAAGAATCAAAAGAATCGGCAAGTCAAATTACTGAACTGACGGTGGAAATTAAACGAGATACCGAAAATGTCGAAAAAGCTGTATCCAATTCATTACGTTCAGTGGAAGACGGCGTAAAAGTCATTTCAGAAGCAGGACAAAACTTCGCTAACATTGTGAAAGCAATTGAACAGATGAAAATCCAGATTGGGGAAATATCTGCAACAAGCGAACAAATTTCTGCAAGTGCTGAGGAGGTTTCTGCTGCGATCAATGAAATTTCCATTGCATCCACTGAATCTGCGAGCGAAATTCAAATGGTTGCTGCAAATATAGAAGAGCAGGCTGCAACAATCGAACAAGTGAATAAAGTGGCTGCCGAATTAAATGATAATGCTCAAAACTTACAAAAGGAAATCAGAAAATTCCGCATCGAATAAAAGGATTAACGACTTGTCCGAATAATCCATAAAAAAGAGCGAATAAGGAAATGTAAAGTTTCCATTCGCTCTTTTTAATTTTGTGTAGTCTATTAGTCTAATAGTCGATGTTTGACGAAAATGTGTAGCGTTAGAAATTAAGTAATTGCATTTTAGTTGAAAATGTAGATTTTGTTTCACTAACGCTGAGGTCTAGTCGGTGTATTAATATATCTAAATCCTTCTTCAAATCGCGCATAGTCAAAGTAAATCATTGGTAATAAGTATACGTGATTTGTATTCGCTTCTCGAATCACCGCATGATCTCGACCGGCTTGCATGACTACTCCGCGAATGCGCAATGTATTTCCTTTGTTTTCGCTTGGATTTTCTGCACTTGGGAATGTGAAAGAAAATGTACCTGTTACACCGATATTTTCACGTAAAATGTTTTCAATGTAAGATTCCTCTGTTTGTCTACCCCCAGTACCAGGCAACACAGTTCCGGAAGGTGTCATCCAATTTCCGCTTTGTACAGAAGGTGGCGTTTGCTGCATTTGGCCTTGGCCAATAAATGGTTGTTGATAGTATTGATTTCCCGATGCACCAGGACCCCAATAATAGTAAGTCACTCAAAACACCCTTTCATAATAATTTAATGCTTAAATACCAGGACAAACGCCTTCAGCAGGTGCAAAAAAACAGTGGGACTTATAACGACCGGTATTCCATTGTCCATACCATTGAGCAGGGCAGCTTCCTGTAGGCATGAAAAACCAAAGAGCTCTGTCGCCAGGAACGAAGCGTTCTCCATTAATCACTCTGCGTGCTAATGCAATATCTTGCGGACGTGCTCGTTGGTAAAAATAACTTTTTTGTACTGCCTCAAAACCACCAGGGCTTTGATAAACCATATCTTCAATGGACCGTATGTTTTTAAAATCTAGACAGTCTGCCCGTACCCGATTCACCCCTACATTCCCAACTAACAACATGCCAAGGTCTCCATCTCCTTCTGCTTCGGCTCTCATCAATCGAGCAAGTAAGGCAACTTGCGCTTCATTAGTTGCAATGACGGCGATTTTTCATACCTCCTCAAAATAATGTATGCAAGCCATCACGAATCAGAATAAAATTTGCAAAAAATGTTTCATTTACTTGAATAAAGATATTTTACGGCATGGAGTTGTATAAAGTGAGACTCATATCAATAAACTAGAATTGAAAAGTTTGACGTGTTTCGACATGCAACACTATTGAATAGAATATGAGTAGAGGTGTTAGTTTGTGACGAATTGGGGAATAGATAATACTAAATAGAGGGGAGAAGAGAGCAACTAGATTATTTTAGTGGGAGTTGGTGAAATTGCAATTAGGTGTATGGATTGGGATTGTCGTCAGTGCTATTTTGGCGTTTATTATTGCAAGTTTCTTCAATCAACCGCTCCATTGGTATCTGTTTATTTTAATTCTTTTCATCGGCTTTTTACTTCAAACAATCATTATGATTTTAAAAACGCCTGATGAAAATGAATGAGCGAGACGCAACAACACGTCTCGCTTTTTTAATTACCGAATTTCAAGTAATTTTGCGAATTTTTCTTGATCTAATAAGTTGCCAACGAGGAACTCGCCAAATTCTCCGAAGCGGGCAGAAGCTTCATCAAAGCGCATTTCATAAACAATTTTCTTAAATTGAAGCATATCATCTGAGAATAATGTTACGCCCCATTCGTGGTCATCTAAACCAGTAGAACCAGAAATAATTTGTTTTACTTTTCCAGCATATTTGCGTCCAATTTCACCATGAGAGCGCATTAAATTACGGCGTTCAGACATTGGCAACATGTACCAGTTGTCATTACCTTGACGGCGCTTGTCCATTGGATAGAAACAAACATATTTAGTTCGAGGTAGTTCCGGATATAAACGTGAACGAACATATGGATTTTGATATGGATCTTCGTTCGAATCGCTTGCTAAATAGTTTGAGAGTTCCACAACAGAGAAATAAGTATATGTTGGAATTGTAAAATCAGCTATTTTTAATTTATTAAATTCTGTTTCTAATTCGTGAATTTCTTCAGGCGTTTCACGAAGAATCATTAACATAAAGTCCGCTTTTTGGCCAATTGTAGAATAAAAGGCATGAGAGCCAGTTTTAGCTTCGTGAACTTGATTTAATTTATCTAGATATTGATTAAATTCTTCAATCGCTGCTTGGCGTTCCTCTTCAGAGATTAATTTCCAAGAAGCCCAATCCATTGCACGAAAATCGTGCAGACAGTACCAGCCATCTAAAGTTAATGCTGCTTCGCTCATTGCTTTAACACTCCTTCGAATTGATAATCATTCACAATAATCTTAGCATAAATTATAAAATATTCCTTGCAAATAAACTTAAAATTAATGAACCTTTCATGAAATCGTTTACTTTCATTCAAAAATACTTTTGTGTATCCTTGAAATAGAGACGCTTATTAATATACAAGGAGTATATACAATGCAAACATTATTACAGCAAAAAACGTGGCGTTTTATCGATCAGTCAATGTCTTTTAACCGTACCCCACTCGAGTCTTTTGCGATGGATGATACCCTTTGCCATTTAGTGGGCCAAGGCTTGTCTTTTCCAGTTGTTCGCACATGGGTGCATCATCCTTACGTTGTACTTGGTATTCAGGATCATCGTATGCCATACATTCAAGAGGGAATTGAAGGATTAAAAAAAGCACATTATGAAGCGATTGTCCGAAATTCCGGTGGTCTTGCAGTTGTACTCGATCGAGGCGTATTAAATATTTCCATTGTCCTTTCAGAAGCACCAGGTTCCATTAGTATAAATACTGGCTATGAATTAATGTTTCAATTTATTAAGTTGTTATTTTCAGAAGCTGCACATCAAATCGAAGCCTATGAAATTGTCGGCTCATATTGCCCAGGTTCATATGATTTAAGCATCGGAGGAAAAAAGTTTGCAGGGATTTCTCAACGTCGAATACGAAATGGGGTTGCTGTACAGATTTATTTATGTATTGAAGGAAGTGGAAGCGAGCGAGCAGAACTTATTCGGGCATTGTATGAAACGAGTTTAAAAGATGTACAAACTAAATTCCAATATCCGAACGTTCAGCCGGAAGTGATGGCTAGTTTAAGCGAGTTGTTAAATCGCTCCATTACTGTTCAAGAAACAGTCTTCCAAGTTCAACAATTGCTCGCTTCACTTTCTGGAAACGTTTTGTTTCAGCCGCTGGTGGAGGAGGAATTAGATTTATATTCTTTTTATTTAAAGAGAGTATTGGAGCGTAATGACAAATTGATTGGAAAAAATAAGTAGATGTGCATTAGTTCGGCACATCTACGTTTTCTTTACTAGAATTCATGTGAGTATAATCAGCGACTAAGTTTCCGTTCTTCTCCATTTTGAAAACAGGTGCAATGCGCGGTTCTTCATCTTCCAACGTAACAAGTCTGCGAGCGCGATTCATAATTTGAACGAATTGTTCGTAATCTTCCCGGATTTGTTTGTTTTCCTTGCGCAATCTTTCGATTTCTTTTTCTAATTCTTTTATTTTTTCAGTAGCAGAGTTTGCGATTTGACGCCATTTAGTAGCTTCATTGTCATGTCCACTTTGAGACTGTAAACGCAACAAATAAGCAATAACAATATCTAAATTCATATCAGATAAGGAGATTGGCTTGGATTGTTCTCCATCACTGCTAGGAAGTAAATAAACACCTGGTGAACGTCGTCTACCGTTCATCCCTAATAATTTCATTCGCTCTTTACGAATTCTTTTCGCTTCTTCTAGTTCTTTTTCATAGCGTTTGCGAACAACGGCATTCCAACGGAAACCACATGCTGCTGCAGTTCTATTTAATTTGTCTCCTGCTTCCTCAAAAGCGTTTAGTTGAGTACTGCCTTCTTTCACATGTCTTAATACTGCTTCAGCAAGTAGTTCATCGTTTTCTTTCAGCCAAGCATCTTGTCGAACTTTAACCATCGTTTAACCTCCTGTTAATATAGTAGTTTTTTATTATCAAAACTTATCGTGTCCAACAAGTTCCAAATTTATTCATTTTTCTTTTAAAATTTTTATATGAATTTACTAAAATGCTCCTTTCGTAAATGCATTTCAGTCCTTTGATGGATATTTGTCTTTTTTACTTGAATCGTTGTAACGTAATGGTCTAAAATATCACTTAGGCTAAAAGTAGAATTGAATTTGTATTATAGAAAGGGTTGTTGATCTTATGGCGGCAAACGAATTTAAAGTTTGCGATGAATGTCAAGCCGTCAATTTAAAAACGTTGATTCCTAAATTAAAAAAGCTTGATCCTGATGCAACGATTGTCATAGGCTGCCAATCATATTGCGGGCCTGGTCGCAAGAAAACGTTTACTTTCGTCAACGGGAGACCAGTCAATGCATTAACAGAAGAAGAATTAATGGAAAAAGTCAAAGCGAAATTAAAAATGGATTAAACAAAAGCTACTTTCTATTGTGGTAGAAGGTAGCTTGTTTTTTTATTAGTTTTTGAAAAATGCGTTGTTTTTAAACGAAGGATTTGGGGAAATCTACAAAATACTTGAAAGTTCTTGTATTTACTTGCGGTTTCTTACAATTTGAAACGATACTAAAAAAACTTCTCTGAATGATACCATTTACGTGTAAATAAATAGAAACTTTCTTATAATAGATAGTAAGAATTGGAAGGAACGAGGTGCAGTCATTTTGGTGGAATATGCAAAAAGAAAACTTGCAGAAGAAAAAGTATTTAAAGATCCCGTGCACCGATATGTTCATGTTCGTGACCAAGTGATTTGGGATTTAATTGGAACAAAAGAATTTCAACGGTTGCGTCGAATTCGCCAATTAGGTACAACTTACCTTGTATTTCATGGTGCAGAGCATAGTCGCTTTAACCATTCTTTAGGTGTATATGAAGTTGTTCGTCGCATTGTGGATGATGTATTTCATGGAAGATCTGATTGGAATGATGATGAGCGACTTCTTGTGCTATGTGCAGCACTACTCCACGATTTAGGCCACGGACCATTTTCTCATGCCTTTGAAAATGTATTTAAAACCGATCATGAATATTTTACGAGGCAAATATTATTGGGAGAAACAGAAGTCAATACGGTATTAAAAAGAGTATCGGAAGATTTTCCTGAAAAAGTGGCACAAGTCATTGAAAAAACCTATGAAAATCAACTGGTCGTAAGCTTGATTTCCAGCCAAATAGATGCGGATCGAATGGATTACTTACAAAGAGATGCATATTATACTGGCGTTAGTTATGGACATTTCGATATGGAAAGAATTCTTAGAGTAATGCGGCCGAGAAAAGGAAAAGTTGTTATTAAATCAAGTGGAATGCATGCGGTGGAAGACTATATCATGTCCCGCTATCAAATGTATTTGCAAGTCTATTTCCACCCGGTTTCTCGAAGTGCGGAAGTATTATTAAATAACATCTTGAAAAGAACGAAGCATTTATATGAGCAAGGTTATCAATTTACTGTCGAACCCGTTCATTTTAAATCCTTTTTTGAAAATAATATAACGGTAGAAGATTACCTTGAATTAGACGAATATTTATTGATCACTTATTTTAAATTGTGGATGAAAGAAAAGGATCCTATTTTACAAGATTTGAGTACGAGATTCGTGACCCGCAAACTGTTTGAGTATATTAATCTCAATCCAGAAGAAGAGATGGAGCGCTTTGAGAAATTAAAAAATTTATTCCAACAAGCTGGTATTGAAACAGAATACTATATTTATCATGATTGCACTTCTGACTTACCTTACGATTACTATGAACCGGATGAAGAAACGAACCGAATGCCGATTTTTTTAGAAATGCCTAACGGTGAAATTAGAGAGCTATCAAAGGAATCTTATATTGTTGATGCTATCGCAGGCCGCATGAAAAAAGATCATAAAGTCTATTATCCAAAAGAAGTATTAATGGATTCAACTTTAGATCAATACTTGAAAGTAGAAATCGAGAAATTATTGAACGAAACAAAATAGCACCTTTTTGGAAGGTGTTATTCTTTTTGCTTAATTCACGAATTAATCATGGGGATATGGAAGATTTAAAGTTTTCTGTAATGATTTAGAAATTATATTATAATAGGATAATAATATATTTAATATTTTTAGAAAGGATTAACGACATGAAAATCGCTCATAAAATTATCGCTTTATTGCTTCCGCTTGTTTTTATGGCTATAAATATGGGGGAAGCAAGTACGGTTCGTTATGCCGTCCCATTGCAGGATAACGTCAAAATTTTTGATAATCGTACTGGTGAATTTATTCCTGTTGCCACCATGAAAAAAGATCAGCCGCTTGTTATTAATAAAGAATATGAACAAGATTGGTGGGAAATAAAATTTGGAAACGGCTATGCCTATATAAGTAAAAGCGATGTTTATCAATCAGAAACATGGACAACCCGTAACGTCAATACAAATGCAAAAAATTCAAATCAAACGGTATTAATCAATTACGATTTAGAAGTATATGATAATACTTCCGGAAAATTAGTTCCAATGGTATCCATTAAGGCAGGATTACGATATCCGGTGATTAGTGAGTTCGGAAACTTCTGGAAGGTAGATGTTGGCGGTCGAATTGGCTATATGCCAAAAGCAAGAACAAGTGTTGATAACGGTATACCGATATTGATGTACCACCATATTTTAACACCGGAAGAAAAAGCAAATTCTGTATATGCGAATGCTTCAACAACGATCACAACAACAGAATTTAACAGCCAGATGGAGTGGTTGAAGAAAAATCAGTTTGAGACGATTTCGCTATATGACTTAGAACGATATTTACATAAACAAGTAAATCTCCCTGCGAAAGCAGTTGTGCTGACCTTTGATGATGGGATTACAAGTATTAGGGAATATGCATATCCAGTGTTAAAGCAATATGGCTTCATTGCGGAACAATTTATTATTACGAGTAGAATTCCGAAATCAAAACAGCCTTTTCAATGGGACACGCTGCGTTTTTTCAGTCAACAAGATATGGATGAGATGAGCGATGTCTTTCACTACGGTAGCCATACCCACAACTTACATAGTTTAATCGGTAATAAAGCGAAGGGGCTTACAGTTTCAAGCGAAGAATTATATGAAGACTTATTAACAAGTCAAAATATTTTAGGTACATATTATTTTGCCTATCCTTTTGGTCAGTATGATCAACGCTTTATTGATACAGTGAAAAAAGCAGGTTATCGAATGGCTGTTTCTACGAGAAGAGGAAAAGTGAATTTAGGGGAAGATTTATACACACTCGAGCGTTTAGGAATTGAGCCGGGGCTTTCCATTAATGAATTTGCAAAAAAAGTGAGCAATTAAAAAATTTGAGGGTGCCGAATTGGTCACCCTCATCCTTTTGTACATTACTTATCTGAAGCGCGAACGCCGCCTGTAGCATAATGATTTTTAGACATTTCTTCAATAATAATTGTTACCGCTTCAGGTTTTGCATTAATTGTTTCAACTAGAGCTTCTGTTACTTTTTCAACCATCGCCTTTTTCTGTTCATCTGTGCGACCTTCTAACATTTTGATTGTAACTACTGGCATGACGCAACCTCCTAGTGGATAAATTTGAAGTATAATCATTATAATAGGTTTAAATGGAGGGGATGACAATATGACAAACGAAGAAAAACCAAAACAAAAAATGTCTTTTACCATTATAAAAAACGATCCAACAGATGGTCATAAAGGATTTGGAATAGGTACAATATCATTGGAGAATGTAACGCCAGTATTTATTGATATAGAAGAAAAACATGCATTTATCGATATGGGAGCAATGCATGCCAAGAGTGAAGTGGAAAAACGCATTAAATTTACGACAAACCGTGAAGATTCAGCTGGCGGTAAACCATATTGGCTTGTATGGGTCACTGTCGATATAAAAGAAGATGGACCATATTACGCAGGGGTTGCAGCATGCGAAATGGTTGTCAATAAAGAAAAGCGCAGAGGTTATAAGATACTTGCCGACCATGTAAATAAAATGGACAAATCATTAAAACGCAAAATTGTTGTCGATCATATGGATGATGATTCGAAAAAAATATTGGCGGATTTTCTACAAAATCACGATCTCGGCATGTGGGAACGAAGCAGTCAACAATTAAAAGATGAATTAGCTATAAAAAAATAAAAAATATATATACAGCAGATTTTATTGTCAATAGGATTTGTGAAAAAAGTATCTAAAAGTGTCAGATTTGTGACGAAACGTTGTAATATTCATTCCTTTGTTGAAACCATTCTAAAAAATAAGTACACTGAATTTATAGTTAAAATAATAGTATAGCTAGGACAAGGACATTTAGTAGATAGAGTAGAATCAATGTGGCATTTTATTTTCCCAAGCAAAATGTCTCATTTATCTCTGTTTACGAAAAAAGCTTTCTCTTTCGTGAAAATTCCAAGAAAGAGAAAGCTTATTTTTTTTATCTTTTTTAATTAAACAAACCTTTTAATGACTCGAATGGAAATAATTCAAAAAGACCATTCCAACCATCTTCATTAAAGAAATCAAAGTCTGTACATTTTTTCGTTGGAATATCTTCTTCCTTTAAATACATAAGACGTTGTTTTGGGCATGCGTCTGTCGCAAGTTTACCCGTTTCAATATCAATCATAACCCCTCTGACGCCTTTTGGTACTTCAAAAGATTCATTCGGTTTATCACGATGAACGGCCTCCATAAAATCAATCCATACTTGTTTATGGGCGGACATATCGGAAGAAGAAGATAACGTTTTTCCTTGATCATAGCCGTTCCAAACTCCAGTCGTAATGGATGGACTATAACCAATCAACCATTGATCTGAAACCGTTGTTCCCGATTTTGCCGCATACGTATGCGTCATTCTTGAACGAAGGGAAACCCCAGTTGCAGGGGAATAATCACTGAATACCGGGTCAAAAATGCCTGTCATCATTTGAGTTAATAGGAAAGCATCTTGTTCAGAAATGACTTGTTCTTCAGAAGGTTCTTCATATTCATACACAAGTTCGCCTTCCGCATTATGAATTGATAGAATTGTAGTCGGTTTTCGATATTGCCCTTTTGCAGCAATGATATTGTAAGCATTTGTTAAGTCATATAACGAGTTTTCAATCGTTCCGAGCGCCATGGATGGATTGTCTTTGTTGGAATATCTTAAATTAAATCTTTCAGAGATTTCTCGGAATTTATCGTAGCCGATTTGTTCTAATGTTTTAACTGCGTAAATGTTATCTGAAATCGCAATCGCCTGAGCCATCGACATGTCGCCATCTGCAAATTTTCCATTGACGTTTTGTGGCTTGTAGGTAGCCCGTCCATCATCGTAAGTAAAAATCGTTTCACCTACGTCTAAATAGGTGAGCGGTGTAAAGCCATTTTCCAGTGCTGCTGCATACAGGATTGGTTTTATCGCAGAACCGGGTTGACGAAGTGCTTGTGTTACGCGATTATAGGAACTTTCTCGATAATTACGTCCACCGACAAGGGCGGTTACTTGGCCAGTTTCTACATCCATGCTGACAAGTCCCACTTGTAATTCATTATCAGGCATATTTTTATTAATTGCCTCTTCAGCAGCCTTTTGGTGAGCTTGGTTTAACGTCGTTTTAATAATCCAGCCACCTTCTCGAATATTGAGTTTTTTCTCTTCCAAAATTTTCGTCGCTTCTTGCCACACAACATCCAAGAAATAAGGCGCAATCGTTTTAGAAGCAGTCCATTGATCATTTTTTAACACGATGTTTTCAGATAATGCTCGTTCCTTTTCTGCACTTGAAATTTTATTTTGCTCTTCCATTAACGATAAGATTAACTTTTGACGATTAAAGGCTTTGTCATAATTATTAAGAGGAGAATAGATACTTGGCCCTTTAGGGATGCCCGCAAGCAAAGCAGATTCAGCTAACGTTAAATCGCTTGCGGATTTACCAAAGTAATATCTACTTGCTGCTTCAGCTCCATACATGCCGTGACCATAGTTCACTGTATTCAAATAGGCTTCTAGTATTTCATCTTTAGAATAAAAGAGTTCCAAACGATATGCGTAAAGTGCTTCCATTATTTTACGAGACCATGTTTTTTCTAAAGTTAAATATAGATTCCGTGCTAATTGCTGGGTGATTGTACTTGCACCTTCCGCTTTACTGCGCGTTTTTAAGTCATTTAAAACGGCACTCGCAATTCTTGAATAATCAAAACCATTATGTTGATAGAAATCTTTATCTTCCACTGCAATCGTTGCCTCTATTAAATAAGGTGAAATTTCATCTAGTTCTTTCCAATATCGACGTTCAGCAGTAAAATAATCGCCAATTTGATTGCCGTTCCGGTCTAAGAATACGGATGCTTTCGTTATGATGAGTGGTGGAGCTCCAGCAACTTGCGCATAGATTCTTAAACCTACAAACGATACGACAATTGCACATAGAAAGGCAATCAAGTAAAAAGCAATATTTCGAATCTTTTTTTTCCGTCGAATATGTCGCTGATAACTACGTCTATCCATCCATTTCACCTCTTTTCAATCAACTAATTATAGTATGGACTTGAAATTTACTGTTTAATCGAAAATATACATAAAAAAACTGTTGCCTTTTGTCTAAAAACGTCTATACTTTTTCTGTATGAAAATTGTTTCATCTTGAAATGAAGTTTTTGTTTTCGTAATCAATAGTGAATACGAAAAATGTCGAATAAAGTTCCGGATTCTTTTGGATTCGAAATTTTCAGCTTTCAAGTAATAGGTACTAGAATTAGTGTAAGTAAAAGATGAATAGAGTAGGTGATTCATATGAGATTTGACGAAACATATTCTGGCAATGTTTTTATAAAAAGCCATCCTAATTACGAAGAATCAAAGGCAGTCCTATATGGTATGCCGATGGATTGGACAGTAAGTTTCCGCCCAGGTTCTCGCTTCGGTCCCGCAAGAATTCGTGAAGTTTCTGTTGGATTGGAAGAATATAGCCCATATCTAGACCGTGAATTAGAAGAAGTAAAATTTTTCGATGCAGGGGATATTCCACTTCCATTTGGGAATGCTCAAAAATCATTAGATGAAATTGAAAAGTTTGTAAAGAAAGTGTTAGCAGATGGGAAAATTCCTATCGGCATGGGTGGAGAGCATTTAGTGTCTTGGCCTGTAATGAAAGCTGTTTATGAAAAATACCCAGATTTAGCCATCCTTCATTTTGATGCTCATACGGATTTGCGCACAGATTATGAAGGAGAGCCATTAAGCCATGCTACGCCAATCCGAAAAATTGCGGAATTGATTGGTCCTCATAATGTATATTCTTTCGGTATTCGTTCTGGACTTAAAGAAGAATTTGAATGGGCGAAAGAAAACGGCATGTATATTGCGAAATTTGAAGTGTTAGAGCCTTTAAAAGAAGTACTTCCAACGCTTAAAGGTCGCAACGTTTATATCACGACGGATATCGATGTGCTAGATCCTGCATTTGCTCCTGGTACTGGTACAGTAGATTGCGGCGGCATTACATCAAAAGAACTGCTTGCATCAATCCATGAAATTGCAAGAAGTGAAGTAAATGTCGTTGGTTTTGACTTAGTAGAAGTAGCTCCTGTATACGACCACTCTGAAATGACAGCCAATACTGCTTCCAAACTATTAAGAGAAATGATTCTAGGTTGGATTAAATAAAAATCTTGATGCGATTAAAGTTCATTGGAAAACTTTAATCGCTTTTTTATTTGATATGGAAAACAGTTTAAAATGAAGCCAAAGCCTTGATATTTTTGAATTTTCATTCGTTCCCTTGAAATTTCTTGCAAGGCAATAATATAATGTATTAGTTATAGTAATACATAAGGAGTGCCCACAGGAAATGAGTGTTGAAAAAAACGTAAAAATAAAAGTCATTTCGACGATTTGCCCAATTGAAGGGGACGAGGAAACATATGAACTGTGGCTTCAAGGTGTTTGGCTAAAAAAGAACGGTAAAATGTATTTACGCTATGAAGAAATAATAGAAGACCAAACAATTCGTACAACAGTAAAAATGAATAACGACGATGCACTCATTTTGCGAAGTGGAGCTGTCAACATGCGGCTGCCTTTTAGCACAGAATGTAAACAAAATGGTCACTACGACACAATGTATGGCACGTTGCCATTGCAAACAAAAACTTATCACCTAGGGTTCGAACATGTAGATGAAGATAATATAAGTGGCAGATTTAATGTGCAATATGATTTAATTATTAGTGGACAATCAGTCGGTCATTATACATTGGAAATACAATACACGGAGGGACAAGCATGAATGCAGTAGGACAATTGCAAGAATCATTGAAAAACGCTTTAAAAGCTGCTGTTTTAAAAGCGCAAATTTTAGAAGAAGGAACGGATTTTCAAGTTCATATTGAAGTGCCAAAAGATCAAACAAAAGGTGACTTCGCAACAAACTTGGCGATGCAACTAACGAAGCTAGCAAAAAAACCCCCACGCCAAATAGCAGAAGCAATTGTTGAAAATTTAGAAACAGAAGGAACTGATATTGAAAAAGTTGAGATTGCAGGACCGGGCTTCATCAACATCTTTGTTCGCAAAGATTTCCTTGCAGATATTGTAAAAGCGGTGTTCGAACAAGGTGAAAATTATGGTCGCTCAAATAGCGGAGGCGGAGAAAAAATTCAAGTGGAGTTTGTATCGGCGAATCCAACAGGTGACCTTCACTTAGGACATGCTCGCGGTGCTGCATTCGGCGACTCCCTTTGCAATGTTTTAGATTTTGCAGGATATGACGTTACTCGTGAATATTACATTAACGATGCGGGAAATCAAATTAACAACTTGGCTTATTCCCTAGAAGCGCGTTACAAACAAGCGTTGGGACTTGATGCGGAAATGCCGGAAGATGGCTACTATGGCCAAGACATTATTGAGATTGCAAACAAACTTGTTGAACGATACGGCGATTCTATTTTAGAAAAATCCGATGAAGAACGTTTTAACTTCTTCCGTGAAAATGGATTAGCTCTTGAATTAGAAAAATTGAAAAAGGACTTAGAAAACTTCAGAGTTCGATTTGATGTATGGTATTCCGAAACTTCATTATATAAAAATGGAAAAATTGACCACGCTTTAAATAAATTAAGAGAAAACGGCCACGTTTATGAACAGGATGGAGCGACTTGGTTCCGCTCAACAACATTTGGCGACGATAAAGACCGCGTTCTCATTAAATCAGACGGTTCATACACATACTTAACACCAGATATTGCATACCATGAAGATAAAATTCAACGCGGTTTCGATAAACTGATTAACGTTTGGGGAGCAGACCATCATGGTTATATTCCGCGTATGAAAGCGGCAATTCAAGCTCTTGGCTATGATCGTGATAAATTAGAAGTCGAAGTCATCCAAATGGTGCAGCTTTATAAAAACGGCGAAAAATATAAAATGAGTAAACGTACAGGTAATGCTGTAACAATGCGTGAGCTGGTGGAAGAAGTAGGGCTTGATGCAGTACGATACTACTTTGTGAAAACCGCTTGCGATTCCCATATGGACTTTGACCTTGATCTTGCAGTTGCAGAATCAAACGAAAACCCTGTATACTACGCACAATACGCTCATGCACGTATTTGTTCTATTTTGCGCAGTGCAGAAGAACAAGGATTCCAAGCATCATTAGAAAACTTACATTTATTAACGGATGAAAAATCAGAGGAAGTGTTGAAAAAGGTAGGTACTTTCCCACAAATCGTAGCAGAAGCAGCAAAACATCGCACTCCTCACCGCATTGCGAACTATACTCAAGAATTAGCAGCGGCATTCCACAGCTTCTACAACGCGGAAAAAGTGTTAAATCCGGATAATAAAGAATTAACAGAAGCGCGTCTCTCATTAATTCAAGCTGTTCGAGTAACTCTTGCCAACGCATTAAGACTAATCGGCGTTTCAGCACCAGAAAAAATGTAATTTGTTTTAAACCAGCTTCATAATAGGGGCTGGTTTTTTTCTTTTGTATTCTTATAAAATTTATAGGAATTATATTGACATTGAATGTACGATTGAGTAAAATTTGATTAATATAAATCCAACTAAACAAGTTGGTATTAAGTGATTGATAAAGATGTAGTTTCTATAAAATAACAATTCCGACTAATGAACTAAGAATATATTGACTAATAATGTCGAAAAAAGTAAAATCATGACGTAGTAAATATCATTAAGTTGGGTTTTTTTGTTGGAAAAATAAGAGATCCCTTTTTATTGTGAAAGGCAGGTAAATCTTACTTGAAAGAACTATTTATTAAAACCGAAAAACAACGGGAATGGCTTGAAAAGTTAGCTGTTTTGGAAAAATCTATGAAAGAAAATGCCCAACGAAACGATGAAGAATCGATTTTCCCTCATGAAAATATAAAAAGGTTACGTGAGATTGGATATCCAAAAGTTACTTTGCCTACCGAATATGGTGGCGAGGGGATGAATGTTTATGATGCAATATTACTGCAAGAAACGTTAGGTAGTTATGATGGCAGTACAGCTCTTTCCATTGGATGGACTCTGCTCACGGTAGGGGATGTATATGAAACGAAAAGCTGGGCAGAAGAAAAGCTTAAAGAATTTGCAAACGATGTAAAAAACGGAGCAATCATCAATAAAATTTTCAGTGAAGTCATTACAGGAAGTCCAGTCCGTGGTGGCCGTCCTGGAACAAGCGCTGTTAAGAAAGGAAACAAGTGGGTGATCAATGGTCGTAAAGCTTATGCAACATGTTCACCTGAGTTAGATTATTTCTTAGTAACCGCTTGGATTCCAGAAATTGAAAATATCGGAAACTTCCTAATTCATAAAGATACAGAAGGCCTTTCAATCGATGAAACTTGGGACGTAATAGCCATGAAATCGACTGGCAGTCACGATCTAGTTTTAGAAAATGTAGAAGTAGATGAATCAAATTTAGTAGAAATTCCGAAATATCAAACAGGCTTTAAATTGAATGGATGGCTATTAATCATTCCAGCTACATATCTAGGAATTGCGCAAGCAGCTCGCGATTATGCAGTGGAATTTGCCAATACACACTCACCAAATAGCATTAAAGGAACGATTGCAACATTGCCGAACGTTCAAGCATTAATTGGAGAAATTGATTTGCTACTGATGCAAGCTCGCTATACCCTTTATGGTGCAGCCCAAAGTTGTATCGATTTAATGCAAAAAGGTGAAATTTCAACAGAAGACGCTGCCAACATTGCAAATGCAGTCAATGTAGCAAAATATACCGTTACAAATAATGCAATTCAAGTCGTGGATAAAGCAATGCGCGTGGTAGGAGCAAGAAGTTTACAACGCAACAATCCGCTTCAACGATATTATCGCGATGTTCGCGCAGGACTTCATAATCCACCAATGGATGATTTAACAATAAAAAAATTAGCAGAATCAGCATTAAAATTATAATTTTAGGAGGAAACAACAATGAATTTTAAAAAATTTTTTAAATTAGGAGCGATTGGTTTACTAGCAGCATCCCTTGCTGCATGTGGTGGAGGAAATGAAACATCTACTACTGAAAACGAAAATTCTCAAGATTCATCCGATGTGAAAAAAATTAAAGTAGCTTATGCAATTTCTTGGAAGCCGATTACGTATCAAGATGAAAACGGTGAACCAGCAGGATACGAATTAGATATGCTAAGACTTGTTGATGAAAAATTGGAAGACTATGAATTTGAATATATCGGAACTACAGACGATGATTTATTAATCGGTGTAGAACAAGGGAAATACGATTTAGGGGTTAAAAACATTTTCTATACAGATGAACGTGCAGAAAAATATGTTTTCCCTAAAGAATTCACAGGATTAAGCAGCGTTGGATTACTATTGAAAAAAGAAAATGAACATATTAAAGATTTATCAGATTTCGCAGCTGCTGGTTTAGAATTAGCTCCAATTGCAGCTAATAACGCTCAATACACAGTAGTAGCGAAATACAACGAAGAAAATCCGGATAACCAAGTGAAATTAGTTGCTGGCGATACATTTGCTGTGGACGCTGTACAATGGGTAAACGAAGGACGTGCAGATGGTGCAATTGCACTTGAACCAGTTATCGATAAACAAATTAACGATCCAGAAGGTCCATACCATAATCTAAAAGACGAAGTAGTGTATAACGAGTTCACTGTGATCAAAACTTGGACATTATTTAACAAAAACAATCAAGAATTGGCAGATGCTTTCGACGAAGTAATTAAAGAAATTAAACAAACAAATGCATTAAACGAATTAATGGTTAAACACTATGGACGTGACCTATTTGAAGTATTAGAAAGAGTAGAAGGTCAGTCTAAATAATCATCTTGATATATGGGCTGTTGGGTACCAATCACCTTACAGCCTTCATTTTTTCATGAAAAGTGGTGAGAGAATGTTTGAAAAGTATTTTGATATTGGCTATTTATGGGGAGCATTTCCGCAATTATTGCCATACTTAAAAATCACTTTTGCTGTGGCGGGTCTTGCCGTATTCTTTGGTACATTGCTTGGCTTAGTCCTTGCTTTTATGAAAATGGGCAAAAGTAGGGTACTACAAGTAATCGCCCATGGATATACAACGATTATGCGTTGTACGCCATCCATCGTTCTATTGTTTTTAGTCTACTATGGTGTTCCATTTTTAGCAGATTCATTGTTTAATGTGAATTTACAAAATATTTATACAGGTGTTTTTGTCGTTATTACGTTCTCATTACAATTTGCAGCCATGATGTCTGAAGTGACTCGTTCCGCAATTCAATCCATTGATAAAGGACAATTTGAGGCGGCGGTAAGTGTTGGGCTGACGCCATGGCAAGCATACAGACGCATCATTTTCCCGCAAGCTTTTGTTGTAGCTCTTCCTAACTTCGGAAACGGTCTAATTGCCATTTTACAAGAAGGGGCATTAGCTTACACAATTGGATTTATCGACATTGTTGGAAAAGCAAACCTGATTATTGCAAGTAACTTTAATTCCCATGCGTTAGAAATTTACATTGCATTAGCCGTGATTTATTGGGTTATTTCCATTGTCATTGAAAAAATATTCGAACTCCTTGAAAAAACTTTCAGCAAAGGTTCCCGCTCGATAAAGGCATCGTAGGAGGTGGAGTAACAAATGTTAAATACAGAATTTTTAATAGATACGTTTTTCGTTGCATTATCAGGCGTGCCGATCGCATTGCTTGTGACTGTTGTTGCTCTTGCGATTGCTTTGCCGATTGGGTTTTTCTTCGCTTTAACAAGAATTAATAAAATTCCGGTGCTGAATCAACTAGCGAAAATTTATGTATCATTCGTTCGCGGTACGCCAATCATTATCCAAATTTTCGTTTTATATAGTTTTATACCGATTCTATTAAATATGACGTTTGAAAAATATAACATCGATTATGAAGTGTATAAAATTCATCCGATATGGTATGCATTCGTTATTTTCGCTTTCAACAAGTCAGCCGTTTTAATTGAAGTATTCCGCTCGGCCTTATCGACTGTTGAAAAAGGACAATTGGAAGCTGCCTATTCTGTCGGTTTAACGACAGCTCAAGCATATCGAAGAATTATTATTCCGCAAGCTCTTGTCTCTGCCTTGCCAAACATTGCGAATACAACTGTAAACTTAATTAAAGCAACCTCATTAGGTTATGCCATCTCCTTACAAGAGATTACATTAAAGGCAAAAGTAGCAGCAAACTTTGGTTATAACTATTTGGAAGCATATATTGATATTTTCATTGTCTATTTAATTATTTGTATTGCGGTCGAACAATTATTTAAGTATTTAGAGAAACGGTTAAGCCGTTACAAAGTTGCCAATGCTTAAGGAAGGAGGCAAATAATGTTAGAGATTAAAGATATTCATAAATCCTTTGGTAAAAATGAGATTTTAAAAGGTGTAGATTTAAAGATAAATAAAGGGGACGTTGTAGTCATTCTAGGTCCAAGTGGTTCCGGGAAAACGACACTGCTTAGATGCATTAACTTTTTAGAAAGAGCAGATAAAGGAACTGCAAGATTCGGGGACTTAGAAGTAGATTTAAAAAATGCGACGAAAAAAGAAGTGCAACAAGTACGTAAAAAAACTGCCTTCGTATTCCAAAACTATAATTTATTTAACAATAAACCGGCCATTGAAAACGTAATGGAAGGGTTAGTTATTGCTCGCAAAGTGCCGAAAGCCGAAGCGAGAGAAATTGCGAAAAAAGCATTAGATAAAGTCGGTTTATTCGAAAAATATGACTATTATCCAAGCCAGCTATCAGGAGGGCAGCAACAGCGTGTTGGAATTGCTCGTGCTGTCGCTTTAAACCCGGATATTATTTTATTTGACGAGCCAACATCCGCTCTTGACCCAGAACTAGTAGGGGAAGTATTAAATACGATGAAAGAGATTGCCAATGAAGGTACGACGATGCTTGTTGTTACCCATGAGATGGGCTTTGCAAAAGACGTCGCAAATAAAGTGATTTTCATGGACGGCGGTGTGATTGTTGAAGAAGGTACACCACATGATATTTTTGTTTCGCCTAAAGAGATTCGAACAAAACAATTTTTACGTCGTGTATTGCCAGGTTCTTTTGATTACGAAATTTAATCTTCATTTAATGAAACGCTCTCATGTTAAAGATTTGAGAGTGTTTTTTTGTACCTTTTTCTGTTTTTTAGAATTCGTACGATAATTCTTATAGAATAAGCTATAATTAAGAATAATTATGATGAAATTTTCTGGGTGAAGAGTGCACAATCTTCGAGGGAGAAAGGTACGCATGTAGGCTATCTGTTTCTCGTTTTATGGCGGGAGTTTTTTTATTTTTCAAAAGTTGATACGAATCAATTGGAGGACGTATGGAAACTTACTATACATATTTTAGAGGGGTAGAGGATAGATGATGAAGAAAAAATTATTACTCGCTTACAGCTCCTCTATTTTTCTATTACTTATAAGCTTTTGGTTTGGGGTATCAATCGGTTCTGTTGATATTCCATTATCATCTTTATGGAATGAAGAAATCAATCCGAGAGCATTTAGTATTTTATGGAATATTCGCATGCCTCGCGTTATATTAGCTGGGTTTGTTGGAGCATCTCTTGCCATCGCAGGTGCAGCCTTTCAAGGATTGCTGCGAAATCCGTTGGCTGATCCATACACGATTGGCGTTTCATCAGGGGCTTCTGTCGGGGCTATATCCACCATTTTTTTTGGTATTTCAATTCCTTTTATTGGCTCCTATACTATTGCAATTTTCGGGATGTTAGGAGCCTTTATTACATTAATTACTGTACTTATTTTTGCCCGCCTCATCGACCGATCATTGAAAATGGAGACGCTTATTTTAACAGGAGTGATTTTTAGCTCCTTTTTAGCATCTTGCATTTCTTTATTAACTGCATTATCCCATGAAGAATTAAAGCCCATTGTAGGCTGGCTTCTTGGAAGTGTGGCGATGCGAGGGTGGTCTTACGTTAATATATTATTTCCGTTCTTGCTGATTGGCTCTTTTATTTTGTGGCTGAATCGAAGAGAATTAAATGTGATGATGTACGGAGATGACCGGGCTACTGCTTTAGGAGTCAATGTAAAGCGAAGCAAGTACGCCATTTTAATTGGTGGATCTGTATTAACGGGAGCTGCGGTCAGCGTTTCAGGAACAATTGGTTTTGTTGGTTTAGTTGTCCCTCACATGACAAGAATGGTTTGGGGAACAGATCATCGTCATTTACTGCCATTATCTTTTATGAACGGAGCGAGTTTATTAATCATTTGTGATTTAATATCCCGTACCATTGTTGCACCAGAAGAATTGCCGATTGGGGTCATTACGGCATTTATCGGCGCACCTGTATTTGCTTATATTTTCTATAAACAACGCCGCAAGTAAGGGGGGGATATTGGTGCTAAAGGTAGAACAGATTTCTGGTGGCTATCATCAAACCCCAATCGTTCGGGATATCTCTTTTTTGGTAAATAAAGGAGAGTTCCTCGGCATATTAGGTCCGAACGGATGTGGGAAGTCCACCTTGATTAAAATGATTAGCGGCATATTAAAACCAACTTCAGGAAAAGTTTTAATTGACGGGATACCTATTGAAAAGCTGAATCCTCGTCAATTAGCAAAAAAAATGACCGTTTTGCCGCAAATGCAAAGCAATACATTTTCTACAACCGTTCGGGAAACCGTTGAAATAGGCCGTTATCCACACCAATCTGGATTTTTCTCAAGTTGGTCGGAAGAAGATGAAGAAGCGGTTATAAAAGCTATGGAACTGACGGACGTACTAAAATATCAGGATACCAATTTAGAATTTTTATCCGGTGGAGAGAGGCAACGGGTGTTTATTGCCCAGGCTTTAGCCCAATCCTCTGAGCTTCTATTGTTAGATGAACCGACAAACTATTTAGATATTGCACACCAAAAACAAATTTTAGATATGATACGTAAAGAAGTGACGGAACATGGTTTAACCGTTGTATCGGTATTTCATGATATCAATTTAGCCTCCCTATATTGCGATCATTTATTGCTCATGGAGGCTGGGAGCGTAAAAGCATACGGTGAGCCTCATGAAGTGATTATTGAGCAGCAAATCATGGATGTATATGAAGCACGTATTTCAACGCAAGCCCATCCTGAGCAACCGAAACCGCAAATGGCAATTCTCCCAGATTTTGAAGAGCAGAGAAAGGAAAAATCCGTTTCCTTATCCAATATACAAAAGGGAGAGGATTACATTGCCTTTATTGCTGAATTTCCTTTAAAAGTGTTGTCATCAGCGGTTCATAATGCAGGTTTAGGATGGTATGCAACATTCATCAATCGAACAGTTCCACAAGAATATGATATAGAAAATGTGAAAACTGAATTTTTGCAATATATAATTGAAAAGGGCTTTTCACCAACGAATACAGTAGGAATGATGACGGCGGTCGATACGAAAAAAGCGGTGATGAAAGAATATCTTGCACCTTTTGGCAGCCTTATTGTCATTGTCACAGCTGGAATTGGCGGAGCTATCGATGTATCTCATGCCTATGAACGAACAGCATATCAAACCATTGGGACAATCAATACATGGGTAATTATCAATGGAAAGCTGTCCGAAGAGGCTTTCGTGCAAGGGATGATGACTGCAACAGAAGCCAAATCGAAGGCACTACAAACAGAAAAGGTTATGGATAAATTATCAAATACCATTGCCACTGGTACACCGACTGATAGCCTGCTAGTTGCTGCGACGCAACAAGGAGAATTTATGCAATATGCCGGTCCTCTTACAGAAGTAGGGAAAATGATTGGCAAAGGGGTTTATGAAGCAACGGTGGAAGCCATTCAAATTTATAAAAGGGAGATGGAACGATGAAAATTTATACAAAAACAGGGGATCAAGGGAAAACGAGTTTAATTGGTGGTCGAGTTAGTAAAGATCACGTTCGTGTGGAAGCGTATGGAACAATCGATGAATTGAATTCATTTATTGGTAAAGCTGTAACGGAATTAGATCCAAATAAATTTCAAGATATTCTGAAGGATCTTGAAACAATCCAACACGAACTTTTTGATTGCGGTGGGGATTTAGCAAATGTCATGAAAGAAAGAAAATACAAATTGCAGGAAGCTTCCGTAGAGGCGTTAGAAAAACGTATTGATGTACTTTCTGAGGAAGTGCCACCAATTAAACGATTTATTTTGCCAGGCGGATCACCGGCAGCAGCAACACTCCATATTGCTCGAACGGTGACAAGACGCGCAGAGCGACAGGTTGTTACGCTGATGAATGAAGTAGAAGATGTCCCAGGAGTAATTCAAAAATATTTAAATCGTCTTTCAGATTATTTCTTTGTTGCTGCTCGTGCCGTGAATTATCGCTTGAATGTAAAAGATGTGGAATATATTCGAGGCGGCGATGTATTTAGATAATACTGTATATTAAAATATTGAATTTGCTATAGTAAAAAAAATCCAAGTGTGAAATTTTTTATGTTGCGCTTGGATTTTTGTATTTTAGGCAATATTTTTGTAAAAATTTCTACTTTTTTAATTGTGTAAAATTATATATCATATTTAGTAAATATAGTATTCTAGTTCAACCAGCTAAAAATTTAGAAATTTTCGAATAGTTGTTGACTGAATGCTCATTCATAATTAAAATGAATGATATAAATTGTTGTGTTCACATGACAAACAAGGGGGATTAGATATGAATGGTTTTTTGCTAGTGAACGGGTTATTATTTATAGCCGTTGTTCTGTATGCAGTTTATCTGTTTGTTTATTCAGTGAAAACAAGATTAGAATATATTAAACTTGGTAAAAAAGAAGAGTTGGAAATCAGTTTCAAAGAGCGATTTGAGAATTTTTGGATTAACGTTCTTGGACAAAACAAATTGTTCAAAGATCGTAAAAGTGGTGTAATGCACCTTATTTTGTTTTATGCATTTTTTATTATTCAATTAGGATTAATTGAATTAATCATCAAAGGATTTATTCCAGGATATACATTTCCGTTAGGAGCTCTTCATCCATTCTTCACTTTTATGCAAGAGTGGACGATGTTTTTAATGTTATGTGCTCTTGTTTATGCAGCTTATCGCCGTTATGGTGAAAAGCTAACACGTTTACAATGGAAAAGAGATAAGAAAGCGGCTTTTGTATATATTGCGTTAATTACACTATGTCTTTCTATTTTCCTTGCTCTAGGTTTTGAAACGGTTGCACATGAAAATGAGCCGAATTTTGTCATTGCTCCATTTTCAGGTATATTTGCATTCCTTTTTGGCGGCTTAAGCCCGGTAGTTGCAAATGTGCTATTTAATGTATTTTGGTGGGTACATATGTTAGCGGTGTTCACATTCCTCGTATTTGTACCCCAATCTAAACAATTCCACGAAGTATTTGTTACGATTGGTCTTTTCTTCAAAAGAGCAGGAAAAGCTGGTCGCTTGCGCAAAATCGACTTCGAGGATGAAGAAGCAGAATCATTTGGTGTTGGAAAAATTGAAGATTTTACAAGAATCCAATTGTTAGACTTATATTCTTGTGTAGAATGCGGACGTTGTACAAATATGTGTCCAGCATCCGGCACTGGAAAAATGTTATCGCCAATGGATTTAATTGTTAAACTACGTGACCATTTAACGTATACTGGTGCCGTTGTGACAAAGAAAAAACCTTGGGTGCCAACGTTAGTTTGGAATAAAACGAAAGGTAATCAACTGGCAATGGCGGCAGGTGCTGAAGGTGCGGTCATTGAAGATATTTATTCTCCATCATTAATTGGTGATATTATTACAGAAGAAGAGATTTGGGCTTGTACAACTTGCCGAAATTGTGAAGATCAATGTCCAGTAATGAATGAGCATGTTGATAAAATTATCGATTTACGCCGTTATTTAACGATGACAGAAGGAAAAATTAATCCTGATGCACAACGAGCGTTAAATAATATTGAGCGCCAAGGAAATCCATGGGGGCTTAACCGTAAAGAAAGAGAGAACTGGCGTGACTCAGATTCAACTGTTCACATTCCAACAGTAAAAGAAGCAATGAAATCTGAAGAAGGCTTCGAATATTTATTCTGGGTAGGTTCCATGGGTTCATTCGATAACCGTTCACAAAAAATCGCGATGTCTTTCGCTAGATTATTAAATGCAGCGGGTGTTAAATTTGCGATTTTAGGAAATAAGGAGAAAAACTCTGGTGATACACCGAGACGTCTTGGAAACGAGTTTTTATTCCAAGAACTAGCTCAAGGAAACATTCAAGAGTTCGAGAAATATGGCGTGAAAAAGATTGTAACAATCGATCCACACGCATACAACATCTTCAAAAATGAATATAAAGATTTCGGATGGGAAGGGGAAGTTTATCACCATACGGAATTGTTATACAAGCTCATTGAGGAAGGCAAGCTTGTATTGAACCACCGTGTGGATGAAACAATCGTATTCCACGATTCCTGCTATTTAGGACGCTATAACAACGTATATGATGCGCCACGTGAAATTTTAAAAGCAATTCCTGGCGTGAAATTAGTAGAGATGGAACGCAACCGTGAAACAGCAATGTGCTGCGGTGCAGGCGGTGGATTAATGTGGATGGAAGACCGTGTTGGAAATCGCATTAACGTTGCTCGTACAGAACAAGCATTAGCGACAAATGCATCTGTGATTTCTGCAGGCTGTCCATACTGCTTAACGATGCTTACAGACGGTACGAAAGCAAAAGAAGTGGAAGACAAAATCGGAACATATGATGTGTGTGAATTGTTAGAACGATCTGTCTTCGGAGAAAGAGCAAAAGAAATCGAATCGGATGAATCATCACAAGAAGAAACTGTAGAAGTACAGTAAAAAAGTTTGAAGTAGTGCAAATCGTGTATTTGCACTACTTTTCGTGCGCCCGGCATGTACATGAACTATAGGGTGTAAGTCCCGAACCCCGAAGACAGAAGTAGAGGTTAGCCAAGAGCAAGGGTGTCCGTGGTGACGCGGAATCTGAAGGAAGCTGGAGGCAAA